>DATCWB010000103.1:0-2805 GCA_036566625.1 Pyrinomonadaceae bacterium | reverse complement strand
AGAGGAAGTGCCGGTGGGTCTTTCTCTGGGCAGCCCCAAACTAGATGCGGTGGTCGGCGTCGCCATTTTTTTAATCATGCTGGCCGCGGCGTGGCTGGGAATTTATCAACTCAACCCGCCCGCCATCGTGCCGGCAGACGCCCCCAACGGGGAATTCTCATCGGCGCGCGCTCTTAAGCATGTCGAAGTGATCGCCGTCAGCCCACGCCCCGTAGGCTCGGTCGAACACGCGGCGGCGCGCGATTATTTAATGCAACAACTGAGCGCGGCCGGCCTGGCTCCGGAAATACAAAGGAGCGCGGCCGTCAATGCAGACTCCTACGGCGCGCTGCGCGGCGGCCACATCGAAAACGTCGTGGCGAAACTCCCCGGAACGGGTAACTCCAGGGCTGTCCTGCTCGTCGGGCATTACGATTCGGTGCCGAACAGTTACGGCGCAAGCGATAACGGCGCGGCGGTCGGCGCGATGCTCGAAACCCTGCGCGCCTTGAAGACCGCCCCGCCCCTCAAAAACGACGTGATCTTTCTATTCAGCGACGGCGAAGAGGTCGGCCTGCTCGGAGCCAAAGCGTTTGTGGACGAGCATCCCTGGGCAAAGGATGTCGGGCTGGTGCTCAACTTTGAAGCGCGCGGAAACAGCGGCGCGTCCATCATGTTCGAGACGAGCAGCGGCAACGGATGGCTGGTCGAACAGTTTGCCGACGCCGCGCCCTATCCGGTGGGCAACTCGCTGGCTTATGAAGTTTACCGGCTCTTGCCGAACGACACGGACATGTCCGTCTTCAAGCGCGCGGGTTATGCCGGAATGAATTTCGCTTACGTTGACGGCCTCTCTCATTACCATACGCAACTCGACAGTGTGAGCGAACTCGACGGGCGCAGCCTGCAACATCACGGGCACTCTCTCCTATCCCTGACGCGCCGTTTCGGCGACCTCGATTTAAAAGAAGTGAGACGACCCAACGCCGTCTACTTCAATCTGCCGGGCGTGAAGATGGTGAATTATTCGGGCGTCTGGGTGTTGCCTCTGGCCGCGCTCATTGCGTTCGTCTTCCTCGGCCTGCTGGTCTACGGCGTGCGCCGCAAGAGGTTGAGCGTCTCCGGCGTCGTCATCGGATTTCTGGCTTTTCTGGCGAGCCTCGTCGTCTCCGGGCTGCTGGTGACGGGGCTGTGGAAACTGCTCGCTTTGTGGGTGAATCGCAACGGCGGCGCGCCGTCGGGCGAAACCTATCACAACACGCCTTTCCTCCTGGGCTTCATCGCACTGACGGTCGCCATCACGGCCGCGCTCTACGTCGTGTTTCGTCGCAAGGTCAGCTTGCCGAATCTGATGGCGGGCGGTTTGCTGTGGTGGTTGCTGCTGCTGGTTGCGGCGAGCGTGCTCGTGCCGGGAGCCAGTTACCTGTTTGCGTGGCCTCTGCTTTTCACTCTGGCCGCGTTCGGTTTCCTGCTGTCGCGCAAAGACGCCGAACCCATCGGCGCTTACAAGCTCCAGCTTATCCTGATGCTCGGCGCGATCCCCGGCATCATCCTGCTTGCGCCGACCATCCAGCAAGTTTTTACGGGTCTGACGGTGCGCATGGCCGGAGCCATCATGGTGTTGATGGTGCTGCTGCTGGCGTTGTTGATGCCGCACATGGAAGCGCTGGCGCAGTGGCGCAGGTGGGCGTTGCCGGCGATTGCCGCCATCGTCGGTTTCGGCTTCGTCGCGGCGGGCGTCGTTAGTTCGGGTGCGAACGCTCGGCAGCCCAGACAGGATCAAATCTTCTACGGGCTGAACGCCGACACGGGCAAAGCGAACTGGTTGACTTTCGATCAAGCCCCGGACGAGTGGACTTCGCAATACCTGACGTGGCGGCCTGAGTATCAACCGGTGAATGATTTCGCCTCCGCCACGACGCAAGGGTGGTTCCCGCGCGCCGCGGCCGAGAGCGTCCAGGTGGCCGCGCCGAACATCGAGGTGCTCGGCGACGCTTCAAATAACGGAACGCGCACGCTGCGCCTGCGCGTCACTTCGCCACGACAGGCTCCTCATCTCGCCGTCTACGTGGATTCAAAGGCGGAAGTGTCGGGCGCGCTGCTCAACGGAAAACAGACCGCCAGCAAGTTGCCCTATGCCTCCGCATCGCGCGCCAACCGCTGGGCTTTACAGTACAAGAACGCGCCCCCGGAGGGCATCGAGTTGGTCCTGGAGGTGCGAGCCTCCGAACCGCTTAAACTCAGGGTCGTCGATCAGTCGGCGGGATTGCCCGCGTTCCCGGGCGCGTCCTATCAACCGCGACCGGCGCACCTGATTCCCGCCCCCAACCCCGTCAATAATTCGACCCTCGTGAGTAAATCTTTCGTCTATTGAGCGCGTGTTTTAACTGCGCGCACGGGCCGGCAAATAACGCAGGAGAACGGCCTTCGTCGTATCGGATACTTCAGAAGGCGGTGAGGAAAAGTATGGAGATGAAAGCCGTCAGCACTATGAAACAGAAGACCTACAGGCTCGCCGGTTGGGACGACAAACCGGAGAAGACGGTGGTCAGGGTCGGGGATGTCGAAATCGGCGGAGATGAACTGACCATCATCGCCGGGCCTTGCGCCGTGGAGAGCCTCGAACAGGTGATGACTATCGCGGCGGGCGTCAGCGAACTGGGGATCAAGCTCTTTCGCGGCGGGGCTTATAAACCCCGCACGTCGCCATATTCTTTTCAGGGACTCGGCCTCGAAGGCTTGAAGATGCTCGCCGAAGTGCGCGAGGTGTTCGGGCTGCGCATCGTCACCGAAGCAGTCAGCATTGAGTCTATCGATCTCATCGAA
>DATCWB010000102.1:0-4579 GCA_036566625.1 Pyrinomonadaceae bacterium | reverse complement strand
CTGCGCGACTCGCCTAAATATCATGCCCAACGCTCCCAGCCATAAATGGCTGGGCTATTTTCAATCGTCCCCGCGAGACTTCTCGGAGAGCCGCATGATGAGAGACACAATCAAGCTGATCGCCGCCGCGACGTGTTGCCTGTGGCTGCTCGCCCCCGCGCGCGCGCAAACCGCCGGAGCATTGGCGACGACGGCGCAAACTTCCGCCAGCGGCAACGTGGCAAGCAGTGGCGATGCGGCGACTCCGGTCGTCTCGAAGTGGAAATTCAAGACGGGCGGGAGCGTCTATTCGACGCCCGTGATTGCCGGCGGCGTCGCCTATTTCGGCAGTTACGATTATTACCTCTACGCGATAGACAGCGCGACGGGACGTGAGTTGTGGAAGTACAAAACGGGCGGTCGCATTCTCGGCTCGCCCGCGCTCTCCGGCGGGCAGGTCTTTTTCGGCAGTCAGGATACGCGCATCTACGCGCTCGACGCCGCGACGGGCAAGGAGCGTTGGAAGTTCAAGGCCGAATACGCGGTGAACTCGACGCCGGTCGTCGGCGGCAGGATAGTCTATTGCGCGGGAACGGTCGGCCTGCTCTTCGCCATTGACGCCGAGACCGGACGCGAGGTGTGGCGGTTCAGCGCGGAGGCGGGCACGCCCACCTCGCCGCTGCTCGCGGGCGGCACGCTCTATGTTGGCAGCGGGCGCGGCCTGCACGCCGTCGATGCCGCGACGGGTCAGAAGAGATGGACTGCGAAGACTTCGCGCCCGGTCGTCGCCGCGCCTGTCTCCGACGGCGTGACCGTCTACTTCACGAGCCTCGACCATCAACTCCACGCGGTTGACGCCGCGACCGGCCAACCGAAGTGGAATTTCAAAACAGAGGGCGGCCTGCCCTTCGCGCCCGCGCTTGCCGACGGTGTGCTGTACTTCGGCGGCATCGACGGCAACCTCCACGCCGTTGACGCTGTGACGGGAGAGGCGCGCTGGAAGTTTGCGGCCGGGCAGGGCATCACCTCCGCCCCGACCGTCTCGGGTGCGCTCGTCCACTTCGGCAGCCTCAAAGGTCTCTACACGCTCGACGCCCAGACCGGGCAACTTAAATGGTCTTACACGACCGAGCGCATCGTCACCTCGACGCCCGTCGTCTCCGGCGGCCTCATCTACTTCGGCGGGTGGGACGGCAACCTCTACGCGGTGCGATAAGCGCGCCGCGCCGTTTCCCCCTTTGCCACCCGCCGCCCGGATCAAAAAAGCAGTCCCTGCTTCATGTTGCGAAGCACCAACCAGATGAGCACGACGAGCGTGGTCGGGATGAGCACGTCGAGCGCGGCGAACGCCGTCGCCGCGAGAATGTAGCCGCGCCCGAGCGGGTACGCGCCGCGCCACCAACCCGCGAGGACGACTAATAACACGCATAACCCCGTCAGGAGCGCGCCCGCCAGTATCGCCACTGACGGCCAGAACTCGGTCGTAATCTCCCACCACGCGTCCGTCCACCAGCCGAAGAACATCAACGCCATCAACGCGAGCGGCATGCCCGACACTATCCACATCCGGTTCATCTCTTTTTTTCCCTCTCCGTTTCCGCGCCGCACGTCGCCTTGTTAGAACGCCCGTAGCTTAAACCGCGCGAGTCTTCGCGTGCGGCGCGCCGTATGACACTTCCGCGTGTGTCACACGGCGCGGCGGGCGAAAAAAATCTCCGCGTTGACACCCGGAAAGACGCGCCTGTATCATCCGTCGCAGTTTTCTTTCACGCGTTTTAGAGCCTGACTTTGCCGTAAAGATATTGCCGGAGGAGTGTCGAGACGTGCGGCGCGCGCGTGGGCGTGCCGAGAGTCGTCTCTCCGCCGAGTGAGTGTGGCTGATGGAGAAACTTACCGTCCGACGCGTCGGCGTGCTCGTTAAACCGCATCACCCGGAGGCGGACAAAACTCTCTGCCGCCTGCTCGAATGGCTCGCGCCGCGCGGCATCGCGCTCGTCGTCGGCCCGCGCGTCATACGCGAACAACTCGAACGCGAGACGGGCTGCGCCGTCGAGACTCTGGAACACGAGGAACTCGCCGCCAGCGTGGACATGATCGTCGTGCTCGGAGGCGACGGCACGATGATCGCCACCGCCAGGCTGCTGGATAACCGCGACGTGCCCGTCGTCGGCGTCAACTACGGCACGCTCGGCTACCTGACCGAAGTGCGCGTCGAAGAGATGACGGACGCGCTCGAATCGATCATCGCGGGCAACTATCACCTCGACCGCCGCGTGATGCTCGCCGCCGAACTCCATCGCGGCGCGGAGAAACTTCTGCGCAACCGCGTGCTGAACGACGTGGTGATCAGCAAGTCGGCGCTGGCGCGCATCATCGAGATCGAGACGTGGTTCGACGGGCAACTCGTCAATTGCTTCCGCGCCGACGGCCTCATCATCTCCACGCCGACGGGTTCGACGGCCTACAACCTGTCGGCGGGCGGGCCGGTCGTCTACCCCTCGATGAACGCCATCATCATCACGCCCATCTGCCCGCACACGCTCTCGAACCGGCCGCTCGTCGTGCCCGACGACGCCGAAATCGAACTCGTCCTCAAGACGCCGAACGAGGAAGTCGCCCTCACGCTCGACGGGCAGGTCGGCTATCGCCTGGAAGTGAACGACCGCGTACTCATCTCCAAGAGCCGCACGACCTTTAACCTGATGCAGCCCCTCAACCGCAACTACTTCGAGGTGCTGCGCGGAAAATTGAAATGGGGAAGATGATGAAGCAGTGACAAGTGACGAGTGACAGGTGACAAGTCGGAAAGGCAAGTTGTTTTAACTTGCCACTTGCCACTCGTCACTTGTCACTAAGGAGAATACATGGCTGACGACAGAAGAGATGATGTTGATATGACGAAGCCGGAAGTTCGTTCCGATGCTTACGAGCGCGAGGCGACGACCGACCTCAAGGACGCGACGCCGGATCGGCCGAAGGGGATGCCGCTGCACACGCGTATCATGATCGGGCTGGTCGTGGGCGTGGTGGCGGGCGTCGTGGCGAACCGCGTGCTCGGCGGTGATCACCCCGGCGTCGCGTGGACTGTGCGCCACGTCACCGAGCCTGTTGGGACGCTCTTTCTGCGCCTCCTGCTGATGGTGGTTGTGCCGCTCGTCTTCTCGTCGCTCGTCGTCGGCGTCGCCGGGATCGGCGACATTCGCAAACTCGGCCGCGTCGGGTTGAAGTCTTTCGGCTACGTGCTCGTCATCTCCGCCATTTCGGTGGTCATCGGCCTGACGCTCGCCAACACCATCCGCCCCGGCGAGCGCATCGACGAGGCGACGAAGGCCGGACTCGAAGCGCGCTATGGCACGGACGCCTCGAAGCGCGTCGCCGACGCGACGAAGACCGCGACGACCGCCTCGCCCCTGATGCAGGTGGTGGAGACGGTCGTGCCGTCGAACCCGGTGGCGGCCGTCGCCGGCATCATCGCGGGCAGGGAGACGCAGACCGACACGCCGAACATGCTCCACCTGATGTTCTTCGCCGTCATCCTCGGCATCGCCGCCACGCTCATCCCGACGAACGTCACCGCGCCGCTGCTGCAAGGCTTGCAGGCGCTCTTTGAAATCTCCGCGAAGATCATCGACATCATCATGAAGATCGCGCCGTTCGCCGTGGCCTGCCTGCTCTTCAACAACACGTCGCGCTTCGGCCTCGATCTCTTGCAGGCGCTCGGCTGGTTCGTCCTCACCGTGCTCGGCGGCCTCGCCCTGCACATGTTCGGCGTCTATTCGCTCTCGGTCTATTTCCTCTCGCGCATCAGTCCTCTGGAGTTCTTCCGCCGCATCAAGACCGTCATGCTGACGGCCTTCTCCACCTCGTCGTCGAACGCGACGCTGCCGACGGCTTTGCGCGTCTCAGAGGAAAACCTGGGCGTGCCGCGCGAGATCAACAGCTTCGTGCTGACCGTGGGCGCGACGGCCAACCAGAACGGGACGGCTCTGTACGAAGGCGTGACCGTGCTCTTCCTCGCGCAACTCGCAGGGATTGACCTCACGATCTATCAACAACTCGGCATCGCCTACTTCGCCATCCTCGGCGGCATCGGCACGGCGGGCGTCCCCTCCGGCTCGATCCCCTTCATCATCGTCATGCTCGTCACCTACGGCATCAACCCCGCGCTCATCGCCATCATCCTCGGCGTTGATCGCATACTCGACATGTGCCGCACCACCCTGAACGTGGCGGGCGACATCACGGCGGCCACCTTCGTCGCGCGCTCGGAAGGCTACGAACTTTTGCAGCCGCACATCCCCGAACTCGAACGGCGCGGCATCGTCGCCGGCGGGCCGTCGAGCCACGACCTGATGGATTGAAGTTCGAGGACGTTTCGCACGCGGACGCGACGGAGTGAAAGCGTGCGCCGCCGATGTATGAGAACGATGCTGGACGCGCAAAGCCCGCCCGCCCGTTTGGGGTGGGCTTTGCCGCTTTTGGCCGGGAAAGGGGCGCGGGCATCGGTCGCAAGGCGCGCGCAGCGCGTCGGGAACGTGAGATGCAAGGGAATATTCCTTAACTTCTCGTATAGGCTTTGCAACATTATCGCGTGAAGATG
>DATCWB010000101.1:0-3804 GCA_036566625.1 Pyrinomonadaceae bacterium | reverse complement strand
CTAGCGGCTCAAAACTAAGTGCGGCTTCGGCGCGTATCATTGCTCCCAAAGTATTTTTATGTTTTTCAGGCGAGTCGGACACGCCGCCAAAGCGCGCACATGCGTTTTACGAGGTGAGGTTTTATGTCGTCTCCCGCTCCTGAAATCTGTCTTAGCCGGATGAGGTCAACAATGAAAAGAATTCTATTAACGCTTGGATTAACCACAGCACTCCTCGCTAATTCCGCCTGCGTGCGCAAAGACGGCGGCCCGAACGTAGCCAGCGACACCGGCGCGATCAAGGTCGGGGTTTACGGAGACCTGTCCGGGCAAACTTCGAGCTTCGGGCAATCGACCAAAAACGGCGTGCAGATGGCCGCCGACGAGATCAATAAGGCGGGCGGCATCAACGGCCGCCAGATTCAACTTCTCATCGAAGACGATCAGGGTCAGCCCGCGCAGGCCGCCACGGTCGCCACCAAGTTAGTCAATCAGGACAAGGTCGTCGCGCTGCTCGGCGAGGTCGCTTCGACCAACAGTCTGGCCGCCGCGCCGAAGGCGCAGGAGGGCAAAGTGCCGATGATCACGCCCTCTTCGACGAACCCGAAGGTGACGCAGGTGGGCGATTACATCTTCCGCGTCTGCTTCATAGATTCGTTTCAGGGCGCGGTGATGGCGAAGTTTGCGGCCAACACCCTGAAGGCGAAAACCGCCGCGCTGCTCGGCGACGTGAACTCCGATTACAGCAAGGGCATGTCGCAGTATTTCGAGGAGCAGTTCAACAAACTCGGCGGCAAGATCATCATGCGCCAGTCCTACACGCAGACCGACCCCGACTTTAAAGGCCAGTTGACTTCCATCCGCGCCGCCAACCCCGACGTGATCTTCGTGCCCGGCTATTACGGGCAGGTCGGCGTCATCGCCAAGCAGGCCAAGGAACTCGGCATCAACGCGCCGCTCCTCGGCGGCGACGGCTGGGACGCCCCGCAGTTGTGGGAACTCGGCGGCGAAGCCCTGCGCGGCGCGTACATGGCGAACCACTATTCGATTGACGACCCGTCGCCAGCGATTCAGAAGTTCGTCGCCGACTACAAGGCGCGTTACAACAACACCGCGCCCGACGCCATCGCCGCGCTTGCCTACGACGCGATGAAGATTCTCGCCGACGCCATCAAGCGCGCCGGCTCAACCGACGGCGCGAAGATACGCGACGCCATCGCGCAGACGGTCAACTTCCCCGGCGTCACCGGCATGATCACGATCAACGCCGACCGCGACGCCGTCAAACCCGCCGTCGTGCTCAAACTCGAACCCACGGGCCGCAAGTTCGTCTACACCGAGACGATCCAGCCGGAAGGCGCAGCCACCACGGGCAGCGCACCAGCCGCTTCGGCCTCGCCGGCGACGGCCGCTTCGCCCGCCGGTGCATCCACGGCCGCCAGCCCCGCGAACGGCAACGCGAATGCGAACGGCAACGCGAACGCCAATACGAACGCTAACGCAAACACCAACACGAATGCCGCCGGCGCGCGCGCCACCCCGTAGGCGATCCGCAAGGTTTGTTATGGACACTTTCGTACAGCAACTCATCAACGGCCTGACCATCGGCTCGATCTATGCGCTGATCGCGCTCGGCTACACGATGGTCTACGGCATCCTGCGCCTGATCAACTTCGCCCACGGCGACATCTACATGGTGGGCGCGTTCGCCGGGTTCTTCATCGCGCACGGCCTCGGGTTCGCCGCCGAACCGTCGCTCATCGGCTTCGCCATCACGCTGCTCGGCTCGATGCTGGTGGCGGCCTTGATCGGGATGGCGATTGAGCGTTTCGCCTACCGCCCCGTGCGCAAGTACGCGCGCATGACGACGCTCATCACGGCCATCGGCGTTTCGCTGCTGCTGGAAAATCTGGGCGTCGTCATCTTCGGCGGCGCGCCGCGCTCCTTTCCGCAGCTGCTGCAAAACCAGAACTACACGCTCTTCGGCAACGCCGCCATCTCCAAGTCGCAAATACTGATCTTCTCCGTCTCCATCGCGCTGATGCTGCTCCTGCAATGGATCATCTACCGGACGAAGGTCGGCACGGCGATGCGCGCCGTCTCTTTCAATCTCAACTCGGCGAAGTTGATGGGCATCAACACGAACCTGATCATCGCCTTCACCTTCGCGCTCGGCTCGGCGCTGGCGGCGGCGGGCGGCGTGCTGACGGCGCAATACAACCCGCAGATTTACCCGCTGATGGGCATCATCACGGGGCTGAAAGCCTTCGTCGCCGCGGTGCTCGGCGGCATCGGCAACATCCCCGGCGCGGTGCTCGGCGGGCTGCTCATCGGCGCGGCCGAAACTTTCGTCGTCGGCTACGGGCAGAGCGTCGGCATCCCTTCGACCTATCGCGACGCCGTCGCCTTCTCGATCCTGATTCTCGTGCTCTTATTCCGCCCGGCGGGCTTGCTCGGCTCGACCGTGCAGGAGAAAGTTTAAGAAAGGATGGGGCTTGCCCGTGCGCGGAAGCCACAACGGAGTTTTTGACGATTTTTAGCCCGGCGTTCGACCCCGCGCCCTCCGTCGTCTGAATTTATGCCAACCTTCGTCAAGAGGCTCCTCTTCGCGGCGCTCGTCATCGCGGTGCTGTTAGGTCTGAACGCGATGTTGAGCACCGAGGGGCTGTTCGGCTTCGGTCTGGATGATTACTACGGCCGCCTGCTGACCTTCATCGGCATCAACGTCATCCTCGCCGTCTCGCTCAACCTGATCAACGGCTTTACGGGTCAGTTCTCCATCGGCCACGCCGGGTTCATGGCAATCGGGGCTTACGCCTCGGCCTACCTGACCGTCTACCACGCGCCCGACTGGGAGCCGGCTCTCGCCGGGGTGGTGGGCGCGTCGGCGGCGCACGCGCTCGTCTTCCTGTTGGCGATCTTCGTCGGCGCACTCGTCACGGCGCTCGCCGGTCTGGTCGTCGGCATCCCCTCTCTGCGCCTGCGCGGCGACTACCTCGCTATCGTCACGCTCGGCTTCGCCGAGATCATCCGCATCGTCATCCTCAATATAGATAAGGTGGGCGGCGCGACCGGCCTGACCGTGCCCGGTTACACCAACTTCGTCTGGGTCGGCATCTTTGCCGTCATCACCATCGTCGTCGTGCACAACATCGTGCGCTCCGACACCGGGCGCGTCCTCGTCTCCATCCGCGAGGACGAACTCGCCGCCGAGGCGATGGGCGTCAACACCACGCGCTACAAGGTGCTTTCGTTCGTCATCAGTTCGGCCTTCGCCGGGATCGCGGGCGTGCTGTTCGCACACTACAACAAGTTCCTGAGCACCGCCGATTTCACCTTCCTGCGCTCGTTCGAGATCATCATCATGATCGTGCTCGGCGGGATGGGTTCGATCACGGGGGCCATACTCGGCGCGGCGGTCATCACCATCCTGCCCGAAGCCCTGCGCCAACTGCCGACCATCGCCCTCTTCGGACAGGAATTCAACTTCGCCGACCTGCGCCTCGTCATCTATGCGGCGCTCTTGATCATCATCATGTTGACGAGGCCGCAGGGTGTGCTCGGCACGAGCGAATTCGGGATGAGCTGGTTGCGCCGCGCGCAAAAACGTCCGGCGGGCGACGAGGCTGTCGGCGGGGACGCGGGCGTGCCTATCGCCGAGCGCGACGAACAGAAGACCGATCCGGATAAAGAGGTGGAGAACAAATGAGCGGCGCGCCGGAACACGACGCTGTGGAAGCGACGAAAGAAGACTCGATCCTGACCGAAGCGGCGCGCACCGCGCGCAGTAGCAGCGGCGGCGACGCCACCGCGCGCGCCGACGGC
>DATCWB010000100.1:0-31654 GCA_036566625.1 Pyrinomonadaceae bacterium | reverse complement strand
TTTCAAGTTTCAGGTTTCAGGTTTCACGTCTGAAAGGTTTTCCACTCGAAACTTGAAACCTGATCGCTCAGTCCTGAAACCTGAAACTTCTTTTTTTCAAATACGCCTTGACATATATGTTCGCTGCATATATGATGCGCTCACATTCGCTAAAGCGAATATATCATGACGGTAAAGGGAGTGGCAAAAATGGAGCAGCAAACGAAGAGGACGGCGCACGCGCTCAAGGCGCATCTCGCGCTGAACGTGCGCAGCGTCGAGAGCAGTCTGGAGTTTTACCGGCTGATGCTGGGGCTGGAGCCGTCGAAGGTGCGTCCCGGCTACGCCAAGTTCGACATCGAGAACCCCCCGCTTAATCTAACCCTGAACGAAACTGCCTTCGAGGAGCGAGGCGCGCTCTCGCACCTCGGTATTCAACTGGCGACGACCGAAGACGTGCTCTCGATGCGCCGCAACTGGATCGACGCCGGGCTTGAGCCGCGCGATGAGATGTCAACCAACTGCTGCTACGCCTTGCAGAACAAGACCTGGGTGCGCGACCCCGACGGCAACGAGTGGGAAGCCTTCGTCGTCCTCGAAGACAACCTGCCCACCTCGACGACGTGCTGCACGCCGGAAGCCGTCGCCACGACCGGCGAGACGACGGAAGCCAACGAAGCAGCGTCCGTAGAGACGGAGACGGAAGTTTCCTCTTGCTGCACGACGGCCGCGCCGTTGACGATCTCGCGTCGAGCCTGAATGCGCCGGACGACGGGGCGAAAGCTGTGCGGCGTAGCATCTGTTTCGGGCGTTGAATTTTCACGGAGAGGAAGGGCGGTGATTGGCGAATACACGAAGCGTGCAGGCTGATCTGGCGCGGCGCATGACGGCCGAAGCCGTCGGCACGGCGTTGCTGCTGGCGGCCGTGGTCGGCTCGGGCATCATGGGCGAACGGCTCGCGGGCGGCAACGTCGCCGTCGCGCTGCTGGCGAACACGCTCGCCACGGGGGCTGCTCTCGTCGCGCTCATCTTAACTTTCGGCCCCGTCTCCGGCGGGCATTTCAATCCGGCCGTGACGCTCGCCGACGCCTCGCAGGGCGGACTCAGGTGGCGCGACGCGCCCGCTTATCTAGCGGCGCAGATCGCGGGGGCGTTCGCGGGCGTCGCGGCGGCGCACTTGATGTTCGGCGAGCCTCTGTTCTCCGCGTCGCGCCACGCGCGCGAGGGCGGCGCGCAGATGTTCGCCGAGGCGTTGGCGACCTTCGGGCTGCTGTCGGTCATCTGGGGCTGCGCGCGCACGCGTTCGGCGACCGTGCCTTTCGCAGTCGCCGCCTACATCACGGCGGCTTACTGGTTCACGTCTTCGACCTCGTTCGCCAACCCCGCCGTGACGCTCGCGCGCTCGGCCACGGACACGTTCGCAGGGATTCGCCCGGCGGACGCGCCCGCCTTCATCCTCGCACAACTCGCGGGCGCGGCGGCGGCCACCGCGCTCTTTCGCTGGCTCGTTCCCATGCTGCCGAAGGATGCTGCTGCGGTCGTCGTCCCCCACGGCGACGCGGACACGAAACGGAAGGAAGGTGTCGGATGACTAAGGAGCAAAAACGCGTCTTGATTTTGTGTACGGGCAACTCGGCGCGCAGCCAGATGGCGGAAGGTCTGCTCAGGCACGACGGCGGCGGGCGTTTTGAAGTTTTCAGCGCGGGCGTGAGTCCGAGCGGCGTCAGGGCGGAAGCCGTCGAGGCGATGCGCGAGGTGGGCGTGGACATCTCGGGGCAACGCTCGAAGTCGGTCGAAGAGTTTGCCGGGCAGGCGTTCGATTACGTCATCACGGTCTGCGACAACGCGCGCGAGCAGTGCCCGTTTTTTCCGGCCGGGACACGGCGCATCCACTGGAGTTTCGACGATCCGGCGAGCGCGGAGGGAGATTTTGCGGCGCGGCTCGCGGTCTTCCGGCGCGTGCGCGACGAGATACGCGCGCGCCTCGGCGAGTTCGCCTTGACGGGCGACGGACGGCGATAATATCTTACGCCACGCGTAGGCGTCGCAACGGTCGGTCTGACAAGTTGACCTCGCCGAACTCTCCCGCGCCGCTGGACGCGCCAGCAAAATTTTCCCGAAGCCGCGAGGATCAGGATTCACTTTGCCCACAAGCAATCCCCCACACACTCTTTCGCGCAAGCTCTCGCCATCAACTCTTTCGACCCTGACTTTGCGCGCGGCGACAAAGCGCGCCGCGCTTCTCTTTCTCTGTCTCGCCCTCTGTCTCGTCGCGCTCGGCGCGGGCGGCCGTGCGCAGGAAGGGCGCAAGCGTGAAGCGGCCACGCTGTTCCCCGTCCGGCAGGACGGCAAGTGGGGCTATATTGATCGCGCGGGCAAAATCGTCATCCGGCCGCAGTATGATGTGGCCTGGGAGTTCACGGAAGGGCTGGCTTACGTCAAATCGGCGGCGGAGCGCGGCGTGATTGACAGGAGCGGAAAGATGGTCGTCAGCCTGCAACAGGTTGATCTTGCCGGTCTCTTCTCCGAAGGACTCGCGCCCGTGCAGACCGGCAGCCAGCCGCCGCGCTTCGGCTTCATAGACCGCGCGGGCAGACTCGTCATCAACCCGCAGTACGACGCGGCGCGCGGCTTTGCCGAAGGACTCGCGCTCGTGTTGGTCGAACGCAAGTACGGGTACATAGACAAGCGTGGCCGCATGGTCGTCAAGCCGCAGTTCGACAAGGCCGCGAGTTTTTCGGAAGGGCTGGCGGCCGTCGTCCTCGACAACAAACATGGTTACATCGACCGCGCAGGCCGTCTCGTCATCGCGCCGCAGTACAACAACGCTTACAACTTCTCGGAAGGGCTGGCGGCCGTAGCGACCGGCGGCCGCTACGCGTGCATCAACAAGCGCGGCGAGACGATGATCTGGCCGCGGGTCGGTTATGTCGGCACGTTCGCGGAAGGACTCGCGCCCGTCATCGTCAACAACCGTTTCGGCTATATCGACCGCACCGCGCTCGCCGTGATCGCGCCGCAATACGATTGGACGGGCGGCTTCAGCGAAGGACTCGCGCTCATCAAGGCGGGCGGCAAATACGGCTTCATAGACCGCCACGGCGCGTTGGTCGTCCCCCCGCAGTTCGACAACGCGCACAACTTCAGCGGCGGCCTCGCGCGCGTCTGGCTCGCGGGCAAACAGGGCTACATAGACAAGACCGGAAACTTCGTGTGGAAGCCGTCGAAGTAGTTCAACCCGCGACGTAGTTCAACCCGCGACGAGCGGATTGATGACCGCGTCGAGTTCATCTTCCGACACGCCCGCCTTTACATCTCGAAACAACGTCCAACGCTCCGCGTGTTCGGCCGAGGCACCGGGTTCGAGACGCCCGAGCGGCGCGAGCGATTCCATTTCGATGAAGTCGCCCGCCGTGTAGGTCTCACAGTTGCACCCGTAGTCCGGATAGGTCGCGCCCTCTTCGTAGGCGAAGCGTTTGACGAAGAGCGTCTCGCCGTGCCGGTAAGCAGCCCAGCCCTGCTTGTTCAGCATGCCCACTTTCTGCGGGTGGTTAGCATTCGCATCCGTCGTCAGCCGGATGAACTTTTTGCCGATAGACCAGCGTGCGTCCGCAAGGTCTGTGTAATGCCAGACGACGAGCGGGCGCGCGGGCAGCAGATAATCGTCCCAGGAGATGTAAGGCTCTTGCGGGAAGATGGCCGTGCCGCCGCCGCGCATGATCGTGAGCGCCCACGGCGCGGCCTCTATCGCCCAGAGGTTTCGGTTCGTGATCCTGTGCCTGACGGTGAGGCCGCTGCCGGCGTCGTCGAGCGCAACGCGCATCTCCTTCTCGATGCCGGTGGCCGCCTCGACCGGCGCGCTCAAACGAATCGCGCGCTCGCCCTCGAACGCGACCGTGACGGGCGTGTTGTCGGGCGCATAGCTGCGCGGCTTGGCTTCGGGCGCGACCCAGAGGCGATGCCCGCCCCACGGTTTGAAGTCGCCGAGTTCGGTGGCGACCGTCGCGCCGGGCACTTCGCCTAGAATATTTTCCGCCCCGGCAAAACCATAACGGACGATGCGCGGCCCCACGTCGCTCGTAACCACGGCCTCGACCGCGCCGTTTGATAATTTGTAACAGTTCGGCAACCCGAGATAAGAAACTTTTTCCACTTCCGCGCCCTCCCAATGCAAGCATTCGCGCCCACGCTCTTTTCGACCTCACGCGAGTTTACCCGTCGCGGCAAGTTTGCCACAACGCGTCCGAAGCGGCGTTTAACTGACGCCGCCGCGCACACCGCCGCTTAAAGGTCGTCCGCTAGACTTTCGCGACTCTATCCATTAACTTAACTGGCTTGCAAGGTCAGCTTTTTTAACGCCGGGGTGGTGTAATGGCAGCCACGCAGGTCTTAGAAGCCTGTGCCGCGAGGCGTGCGGGTTCGAGTCCCGCCCCCGGCATCAAACTATTTAAGGTGACGTGACAGCGTTTCGCATAATTTTGTAGAGGAAGGATGCCCGCACGGCCGAGCCAACTGACACAGGCGTAGGCGCGGGTTTTTATGTTTATGAAGACAGAAGTGGTTGACGTTTCCGCGACCCGGAAAGAACTCAAGATCGAGATCGACGCCTCGGACGTGCGCGCCGAAATGGAACGCGTGACGGAACGCTACGCGGGCGCGGTGAGCGTGCCCGGATTTCGCAAGGGGCGCGCGCCGAACTCCGTCGTGCGCCAGCGTTACAGGAACGAGATTCGCGGAGAGGTCGTGCAGAACCTCGTGCCGCAGGCGATCAACGAGGCGATCAACGAGCGCGCGCTACATGTGATCGGCGAGCCGCAGAATATCCACTTCGACAACGAAGAGGCGTTGGATAAACTCGGCGAGCACCCGTTATCGATTCACGCGGACGTGGAGGTGCTGCCCGAAGTGGCGCTCGGCGAATACAAGGGGTTGGAAGTCGTGCGGCGCACGCGCCCCGTGACGGACGAGACCGTGGCGGCGATGGTCGAGAATTTGCGCGAACAGTCGGCCTCGCTCCAACCCGTCGAGGATCGCGGGGCGGAGGCGGGCGACACGGTGACGGTCAACTTCACCGGCCGTTACATCGAGCCGCCGTCGGATGAGGACATCAAGGCCGAGGACGTGGAAGTGGTGCTCGGCGGCGAGGGTGTGCTCGCGGACTTCAACGATCAACTCACGGGCACGAAGCCCGACGACGTGAAAACTTTCGTCGTGAAATACCCGGCGGATTTTTCGTCGCAGGGACTCGCCGGGAAAGAGATCGAGTACACGGCGACGGTGACGGCTGTCAGGCGCAAGGAGTTGCCGGAGACGGACGACGAGTGGGCGAAGACGTTCGGCGAAGAGGTTGATTCGCTCGAAACCCTGCGCGCGAAGTTGCGCGAGAACCTGACGGAGCGCGCGCGCCTTGAGTCGGAACACCGTCTGCGCGACGAGGTGATGGGGAAGCTCATCGAGGCGCACGAGGTTGAAGTGCCCGAATCGCTCGTCAAGAGTCAGGCGCGCAGGCTCCTGGAGTCAACCGTGCGCGACATGATGCAGCGCGGGATGGACCCGCGCAATCAGGAGTTGGACTGGGAGAATTTGCAGGGCATGCTGGAGGCGCAGGCCACGGAAGATTTGCGCGGCTCGATCCTGCTCGAACGCATCGCCGACGCCGAAGAGATCGAGCCGACCGACGAGGAGATCGAGCGCGAGATCGAAGTGATCGCCGAGGGCGCGCGCCAGTCCGTAGAGCAGGTGCGCGCTGCCTTGACAAAGCAGGGAGGCGAACGTAGCATCGCCGACAGATTGCGCCACCGCAAGGCGCTGGATCTGCTCATCGAAACGGCGCGCGTGAGCGAAGAGGAATGGCGCGAAGACGCGCCGCCCGCCGCGACCGCAAGCGAGCCGACGGGTGAGGACGACGAGGGCGGTGCAGCTCAGTCCGGCGAGGCTCAAAGCTGACGCGAGCCGAGCGAGTCGGTCATTGATTTTTTAACCTGGCAGTAGGTTTTCGGAGTTTGGAGTTTCAAGTTTATGGCTTTAGTCCCAATGGTGGTCGAGCAAACGTCGCGGGGCGAACGCGCCTTCGACATCTACTCGCGCCTGCTCAAAGACAACATCATCTTCATCTCGACGCCGATTGATGATCAGATCGCGAACTTGATCGTCGCGCAGTTGATCTTCCTCGAAGCGGAAGACCCGGAGAAAGATATCTCGCTCTACATCAATTCGCCGGGCGGTTCGATCACGGCCGGGATGGCGATCTACGACACGATGCAGTTCATCCGCGCAGACGTTTCGACGCTCTGCGTCGGGCAGTGCGCCTCGATGGCCGCGCTCCTGCTGGCGGCGGGCGCGAAGGGCAAACGCTTCGCGCTGCCCAACTCGCGCATCCTCATTCACCAGCCCTCGGGCGGCGCGGAAGGACAGGCCACGGACATCCGCATCATGGCCGAAGAGATCATTCGCATGCGCGAATTGACCTCTAACATCCTCGCCAAACACTCCGGCCAATCCTACGAACAGATCGAGCGCGACGTGGAGCGCGACCGCATCATGTCCGCCGTGCAGGCCAAAGAGTACGGGCTGATTGACGAAGTGATCACGCACCGCGAGTAAATTTTTGACCGGCGCGTTTGATTTCAGAGATCAACGCGCCGGTCATTTATGCTACAGTAGTTTCCCGGCAGCCGAAGCGCGCGCCCCAAACGCGTCACCGTTCGCGGGCAGTCAGGACACGAAACAGTTAAGCCCGCCCGTTTTAAGTCACTTGACAAGTCAGTAGCTGGATTGAACCTCGAAAGCACGGAGTCCCCTAAAAGCCTATGGTACGTCGAACCGATGACACGTTGCGCTGTTCGTTCTGCGGCAAGTCGCAGAACGAAGTGAAGAAACTCATTGCCGGCCCCACCGTCTACATCTGTAACGAGTGTATTGACATCTGCAACGAGATCATCACCGACGACCAGCAGGCCGAGGCCGTCGCCACCCGGCCGCCGCTCCCCAAACCCTCCGAGATCAAAAATTTCTTAGACGAGTACGTCATCGGGCAGGACGAGACGAAGAAGCGTCTGGCCGTCGCCGTCTACCAGCACTACAAGCGCATCGAGATCGCGCGCCGCCGCTCGGACGTGGAGATTCAGAAGTCGAACATCCTGCTGATGGGGCCGACCGGCACGGGCAAGACGCTCCTCGCGCAGACGCTCGCGCGCATGCTCTCCGTCCCCTTCACCATCGTCGATGCGACGACGCTGACGGAAGCGGGCTATGTCGGCGAGGACGTGGAGAACATCATCCTCAAGTTGTTGCAGGCCGCCAACGGCGACGTGGAGCGCGCGCAGCAGGGCATCATCTATATTGACGAAGTTGACAAGATTTGCCGCAAGGACGAGAACCCCTCGATCACGCGCGACGTGTCGGGCGAGGGCGTGCAGCAGGCTCTCTTGAAAATCCTCGAAGGCACGGTCGCCAACGTCCCGCCGCAGGGCGGACGCAAACACCCGCATCAGGAGTTCTTCCCGATCGACACCACCAACATTCTCTTCATCTGCGGCGGCGCGTTCGTCGGTTTGGAGAAGGTGATCGAGCGGCGCATGCGCAACAAGTCGTTCGGCTTCCGCGCCGAGGTCAAAGACAGCAAAGAGCGCTATGCCGAGGCGATGGCGACGGCGCAGCCGGAAGATTTGGTGCGTTTCGGGTTGATCCCGGAGTTCGTCGGTCGCCTTCCCGTGCTCGGCGTCCTGAACGAACTCGACGAGGACGCGCTCATGCGCATCCTGACCGAGCCGAAGAACGCGCTCGTCAAGCAGTACCAGAAGAAGTTTGAGTACGACAACGTCAAGCTGCGCTTCACGGACGACGCGCTGAAGGCCATCGCGCGCCAGGCGGTCGAACGCAAGGTGGGCGCGCGCGGCCTGATGATGATCATGGAAGAGTTGCTGCTGGATTCGATGTACACACTCCCCTCGCAGAAGCGCATCAAGGAGTTCGTCATCACCAGCGAGATGGTCGAACGCCGCCGCGCCGTGCCGGGCGAAGCCCTGACGGGCGTGGACGACGCGGCCGCCTGAGCGCGCGCGCCGGAGTTTGATTCTCTTCCCCGCCCGGGCGAAAGGAAGACTGATTGATGTCGAAGAAATTCGGAGCAGGAGTGTTCGCACTCCTGCTCGTTGTTTTTTGTACGGGCACGGTGGCGCAGGAGGCGACGAAGCCCGCGGCACAAACACCTCCGGCGACGGCGACGCAAGATGATCAGGACGACGCTGACCGCGAAGACCCCTGCCTTGGCTCGAATACGCAGTTCGAGTTAAATCAGTGCGCCGCCCGCGCGCGCGATAAGGCCGACGCCGAGTTGAACAAGGTCTACAGGGAGTTGATGAAAGACGCCGGGACTGCGGAGCGCGTCAAACTTCGCGCCGCGCAACTCGCGTGGATCAAGTTTCGCGACGCGCACTGCGATTACGAGAGCGTCGGCAACAAGGGCGGCTCGATCTACCCGATGGTGTTCAGTTTCTGTCTGGCGAAAGTGACGGTCGAGCGCGTCAAACAACTGCGCGAGATCATGCGCGAAAGCTCGGAGCAATAGGCGCGGCGACCCGAATTTTTGGCCGGTGGCGCGCGTCGGCGAAATGTTTTACAATTCAGTTTAGTTCGCGATACGGGGCGAGCGGCAGCAAGCGGCTCGCCCTTCACGTTTACGCAGTTTTCCGGCGAAAGAAGTGGCAGTTTTATGGAAGAATATTCAGACCGCACTCCTTCAGACATCATCAGCTACCCGATGGTTCCGATCCGCGATGTCGTGATCTTCCCGTTCACGAAGGTCGCCTTCAAGATCGGTCGCCCCGGCTCGATCCGCGCGCTCGAACAGGCGCTCGCCTCCGACCGCACGATCTTCCTCGCCACGCAGCACGACGCTTCGATTGACGAACCCGTGCCCGCGGAGATTTACGGCGTCGGAACAATCGCGCGCATCCTGCAAGCGCAGAAGTTGGAGAACGGGCAGACGAAAGTGGTTGTCGAGGGGCGCGAGCGCGCGACGACGATCCGCGTGGATAACGACAACGGCGCGTTCACGGCCACCGTGCGCCGCGCGCCCTCCGCGCTCGAATCCGGCCAGCGCATCGAAGCCCTCACGCAGCGCATCCACCAACTCATCGAACAACACCTGCGCCTCGCGCCCGAAGCGCAGACCGACGCGCTGCAACAGGCCATGCGCAACCAGGACCCCTCGCACCTGACCGACGCGCTCGCCTCGCAGTTGCGCATCGCGGTCGAAGATAAGCAGGGCTTGCTGGAAATCTTCTCCGTCCACGGGCGCATGCAGCGGCTGGTCGAAATCCTTGAGACCGAAGTTGACAAGCGACAACTCGACCGCACGATTCAGGCGCGCGTCAAACGGCAGATGGAGAAAGCGCAGAAAGAGTATTACCTGAACGAGCAGATCAAGGCGATCCACAAGGAACTCGGGCGCAAGGACGAGAAGGCCGAGGTCGAGGATTTGCGCAAGAAGATCGAAGAGGCGGGCATGTCGGACGAGGCCAAAGAGAAGGCCATGCAGGAACTCCACCGTCTCGAAGCGATGCCGCCGATGTCTGCCGAGGGCACGGTCTCGCGCACCTACATCGACTGGCTGCTGAGCGTGCCCTGGAAGCAGAAGTCGAAAGAGATCAAAGACCTGGGCAAGGCCGAGGAGATTTTGAACGAAGACCACCACGGGCTTGAGAAGATCAAGGATCGCATCCTCGAACATCTGGCCGTGCGCCAACTCGTCAAAAATCCGAAAGGCTCTATCCTCTGTTTCGTCGGCCCGCCGGGCGTGGGCAAAACCTCCCTCGGCAAATCCATCGCGCGCGCGACGGGCAGAAAGTTCGTGCGCCTCTCTCTCGGCGGCGTGCGCGACGAGGCCGAGATACGCGGCCACCGTCGCACCTACATCGGCGCGCTGCCCGGCCAGATCATCCAGATGATGAAGAAGGCCGGCACGACCAACCCCTGCATCCTCCTGGACGAAGTGGACAAACTCGGCGCGGATTTCCGCGGCGACCCATCTTCGGCCTTGCTCGAAGTGTTAGACCCCGAACAGAACAATTCGTTTCAGGATCATTATCTCGACGTTGAGTATGATCTCTCCAAAGTCTTCTTCATCGCGACGGCGAACGTGCTCCACACGATCCCGCCCGCGCTGCAAGACCGTCTGGAAATCCTGCGCCTCTCCGGCTACACCGAGCGCGAGAAACTGGAGATCGCGCGCCGTCATCTCGTCGTCAAGCAGGCCGAAGGCAGCGGGCTGAAAGCCGAGCAGGTCGAGTTTACGGATGAAGGCTTGCTTGAGATCATCCGCTCGTACACGCGCGAGGCGGGCGTGCGCAACCTCGAACGCGAGATCGGTTCGTGCTGCCGCAAGGTCGCGCGGAAGCTCGTAGGCGACAACAAGGACGGAGAGTTCAAAGAGATCGTCACGCCGGAGCGCGTGCGCGAGATGCTCGGCCCCATCCGTTTCCGCCAGCAGCAGGCGGCGGCCGAAAGCGAGATCGGCCTCGCGCTCGGGCTTGCGTGGACTGAGGTCGGTGGCGAGGTCTTGCAGATCGAAGCGACGCTCACGAACGGGCGCGGCGGCGTGCGTCTCACGGGGAAACTCGGCGAGGTCATGCAGGAGTCGGCGCAGGCCGCGCTCACCTGCATCAAGGCGCGCGCCGAGCGCATCGGCGTGAGTCTCGACCACATTCGCAAGCGCGATCTGCACGTCCACATTCCCGAAGGCGCGATCCCGAAAGACGGCCCTTCGGCGGGCGTCACGCTCGCCACCGCGATGGCCTCCGCGCTGACGCGCGTCCCCATACGCAAGGACGTGGCGATGACGGGCGAGATCACCCTGCGCGGCAAGGTGTTGCCCGTCGGCGGTATCAAAGAGAAGATGCTCGCCGCGCACCGCGTCGGCGTCACGACCCTGATCCTGCCGAAAGAGAACGAGAAGGACCTTGTGGAAGTGCCCGAAGAAGTGCGCGCCGCGATCAGCGTCCATTTCGTCGAGACCATTGACGAAGTGCTCACGCTCGCGCTCGAAGACGCCTGCCCGACCGACGGCGCAACCGTGGACACGGCGCAGCCGCCCATCTGGTCAACCGAACCGCCCTCGCAAAGCACGCCGACGATGGCAGATTAACCAAAGGATGAGGGCGGAGGGACGAGGGATGAATAGAAGGCACTCAAACAGTTGAATGCTTTTCTTGTTCATCTCCCATCCCTCCGCCCTCATCCTTTCTCACTTCCCCGCCACAGACTCGAAGGAGAAAATTCCGCATGGGCAAATATGAAGACGCAGACCTGATCCTTAAACTCTATGATCTGCGCCGCGAAGAGACGATGCGCAAGGCGCGCGCCTGGATGGCCGGGTTCAACCCCGAAAGTGTGCAGGACATCATGGAGGTCGCCACGGGCGAGCACAACGCCTACCTGCGCATGGTCATGTCTTACTGGGACATGGCCGCCTCGCTCGTCAACAACGGGGCGATTGACGAGAAGATGTTCAGCGACGCCAACGGCGAACACTTCTTCTACTACGCCAAGTTCGAGCCGTTCATGGAAGAACTGCGCGCGGCCTTCGGCCCGCAGATGTGGACGCACCTTGAACAACTCGTGATGCGCTCGCCGAACGCCAAGGAGCGCCTCGCCAAGATGCGCGAGATGTCGAAAAACATGGCGGCGCGCCGTGCCGCCGCGGCCGCGCCCAAAACGCCCTCCGACGAGCAGCCGACGCAAACCGCATCCGGCGCGACCTCGAAGTAATAAAAACAGTGACGGGTGACAAGTGACGAGTGACGAGCCGGAACAAGAACACGATTTCGGTTTTTAACTTGTCACACGTCACTCGTCGCTTGTCACTGTCTTATGAAGATTACGAGCGCCGAATTCGTCAAGAGTTCGTTCAGCGAACAGGACTGGCCGCGGACGGGGTTGCCGGAAGTGGCCTTCCTCGGCCGTTCAAACGTCGGGAAGTCGAGTTTGATCAACTCGCTGCTCGGCGTCAAAGGACTGGCGCGCACCTCTTCGACGCCCGGCCGGACGCAGGCGCTCAACTTTTTCCTCATCAACCGACGCTTCCATTTCGTAGACCTCCCGGGCTATGGCTACGCCCGCGTGCCGCGCGCGATTCGCGAGTCGTGGGGCGAAATTGTGACGACTTACCTTGCCAAGCGCGAGCCGCTTGTGTTATCAATTCAAATCGTAGATTCGCGTCACGATCCCTCTAAATTGGACTTGCAACTGCGTGAATGGCTGACGGCTTATGCGAAGCCGCACCTGACGGTTGCGACGAAATCCGACAAGCTCTCGCAAAACGAGTTGCGCAAAAATATCGGGCGCGCGCGGGAAATTTTAGGCGCGTCGGCGGGCGGCGGTGAAGTCGTCGCTTACTCCGCCGTCACGGGACACGGGCGCGAACGCGTCTGGCGCGCCATCGAAGAGGCCATAACCGTCTCACACTCCCCCAGTTGAAAAGTCGAATTGGCGCCGCGAGGCGACCCCGTGGGTGCTTGACGGCATCTAACCTTTCGGTTAGAACTAAAGCTCACACAAAATAATTCGTTGAACTTTTACGGGATGCGAGACGTTCGCAAGGATTCGCCAACCACCTCGCAAATATAACCGCCGGAAAATCGCCGCTCCTGCGCCAGGCCGTAAGCCCTCGCGCACCTGAGGCATCATTCCCGACATCATTTAAGGATTTAATTCACACGCGGCCAGAATCCGCCGGCAATTCAATCTCATTGACAGCAACGCGACAAGAGTTGGACACAACTCTTGTTTAGAACAGGCGGCTCACGCGCACAAACGACGGCGGCCGCACTCAACAGAGAAAAGAGAAATGTCACAACGTACACCACGCACACGAAGCAGCAGTAGCAGCAGCAGCGCCGCCGGCAGCACGACCAACGGCAACAGCGAGAACGGCAATCGCGCGACGACCGCCGCCGCCGTCGTTGACACTCCCCCGGACGACGTGACCGAGAAGGATTTCATGCCTTCCGGCAGCGGCGACGCCTTCAATCTGGCGACGCTCAAGGAGATGTCCATCTCGAAGCTGACGCAGATCGCCAAAGACATGGACGTGCCCGGCGCGACCGGAATGCGTAAGCAGGAGTTGATCTTCAAAGTCCTCGCGGCGCAGACCGAAAAGAGCGGCCTGATCTTCTCCGAGGGCGTGCTGGAAACTTTGCCCGACGGCTTCGGCTTCCTGCGCGCGCCCGAATACAACTACCTGCCCGGCCCCGACGACATCTACGTCTCGCCCTCGCAGATACGCAAATTCGACCTGCGCACCGGCGATACTGTCTCCGGCCAGATTCGCCCGCCCAAAGAGGGCGAGCGTTATTTCGCGCTCATCAAGGTCGAGGCCATCAACTTCGAAGCTCCCGGCGAGACGCGCGACAAAGTCTTCTTCGACAACCTGACGCCGCTCTACCCTGACGAGCGTCTGATGCTGGAGACCGAGAACGACATTCTCGCCGCGCGCGTCATCGATCTCGTCACGCCCATCGGCAAGGGCCAGCGCGGCCTCATCGTCGCGCCGCCGCGCACGGGTAAGACGATGATGCTCCAGACCATCGCCAACTCGATCTCGAAGAACCATCCGGAAGTGTCGCTCATCGTGCTCCTGATCGACGAGCGCCCGGAAGAGGTCACGGACATGCAGCGTTCGGTCAACGGCGAAGTCATCTCTTCGACGTTCGACGAACCGCCGACGCGTCACGTGCAGGTCGCCGACATGGTGATCGAGAAGGCCAAGCGGCTCGTCGAGCACAAGCGCGACGTGGTCATCCTGCTCGACTCCCTGACGCGTCTCGCACGCGCACACAACGCGGTCGTGCCGCCTTCGGGCAAGATTCTCTCCGGCGGTATCGACGCCAATGCCCTGCAACGTCCGAAGCGTTTCTTCGGCGCGGCGCGCAATATCGAAGAGGGCGGGAGTCTGACGATCATCGCCACCGCCCTGATCGACACCGGCTCGCGCATGGACGACGTGATCTTTGAAGAGTTCAAGGGCACGGGCAACTGCGAAATTCACCTCGACCGCCGCCTCGTAGACAAGCGTTTGTTCCCCGCCATCGACATCCAACGCTCCGGCACGCGCAAGGAGGAACTCCTCATCAGCAAGGAAGACCTCGCGCGCATCTGGGTGATGCGCCGCGTCCTGAACCCGCTGTCGCCCGTCGAGCAGATGGAAGTCGTGCTGGAACGGCTCGGCAAAACCAAGTCCAACGCCGAATTCCTCGCCTCGATGCAGAGCTAGAGAAGAGTGACAAGTGACAGGTGACAGGTGACAAGAAAAGGCGTTTTAGTCTTGTCACCTGTCACCTGTCACTTGTCACTTGTCATGCCAGTTGCGTAAAATGGCTGCCTAAGCTTTGCAGTTCAGACTGTTGGGACGCTCCGGGCGGGAGGAGTGTCGGGTGAAGGGCTTTGCGTGTCGCGATCTTATCGTCGGAGGCTGTGCCGTTCGCTAAGACGGGCGGCCTCGGCGATGTGGCGGGCGCGCTCCCGAAGGCTCTCAACGGCACGGGCGAGGTGGACGCGAGCCTGCTGATGCCGCTCTACCAGCAGACGGATCGCGCCCTGCTGCGCGAATTGCTCTTTGATAATCTGGAAGTTGAATGGACGGGCGGCAACCGGCACGTCCGCGTGTTCCTGAGTGAAGAGGCGACGGGCGCACCGGTCTTTCTCATAGATGCGCCGGAATACTTCGCGCGCCCGAACGTTTACGGCTACTCGGACGACCACACTCGCTACGCCTTCTTCTGCCGCGCCGCGCTCGCGCTGCTCAAGCGACTCGGCCGCCCGCCCGACGTTATTCACGGCAACGACTGGCCGTGTGGGTTCGCCGTCGCAGAGCTTCGCGCCCGGCGCGCCTACGACGATTTTTACCGGCAGACGCGTTCGCTCTTTTCCATCCATAATCTGGCCTACCAGGGCGCATTCAACCCGCGCGATCTGGGCTATTTCGGTTTCGGTTGGGGCGAGGTTCACGACGCGTTCCTGTTGGAGGGCGCGGCGTCGGCGCTCAAGGCGGGCTTGATGCTCGCCGATGCGCTCTCGACCGTCAGCCAGCGCTACTCTTTCGAGATACAGACGCCCGCGCAGGGCGCAGGTCTCGACTGGCTGCTGCGCATGCGCCACGACAGGCTCATCGGCGTTACGAACGGCGTCGACTACGACGCGTGGAATCCGGCGACCGACCCACACATCGCGGCCAACTTCAGCGCAGACGACCTGACGGGCAAGCGCGCGTGTAAGCTCGACCTGCTGCGCCGATTCCATCTGCCGGAAGAAGCGGAGCGACCCGTCATCGCGATCATCTCGCGGCTCGTCGCGCAGAAGGGTTACGACCTGATCCGAGAGGCCGCCCCCGCCATCCTTGAGACGGGCGCGTTCTTCATCGCGCTCGGCGCGGGTGCGCAGGAGTACGAAGACTTTTTGCAGTCGTTTCACGACCACGCGCCGCATCGCGTCGGGATTTACAAGGGCTACGCGGGCGAACCCCTCGCGCACCAGATCGAGGCGGGCGCGGACATCTTTCTCATGCCGTCGCTCTACGAGCCGTGCGGTTTGAATCAGATGTACAGCATGCGCTACGGCACTGTGCCGGTCGTGCGCGCGACCGGGGGACTGGACGACACGGTGGAGAATTTCGACCGCGCACGCTCCACCGGCAACGGCTTCAAGTTCGGCGAATACTCGGCGCACGCCATGCTCGGCAGCATCTACGAAGCGTTGTTCGCCTACGCCGACAAAGACCTCTGGCGGCGGATTCAATTGAACGGGATGCGCGCCGATAATTCCTGGGACGCGGCCGCGCGCAGGTACGTCGAGGTTTACCGCGCCGTGGCGCGCATGTGAGCGGCCGGACGGGTAAAACTTCGCGGGAGACTATTTTTAGCAGAGAGAAGACATTGAAACGAGAGAGGTTTGCGCAATCATCCGGATCGCGCCATTACAAGTTAGGAAGAAGGAGATTTACCACATGAGTGAAAGCCAATTTGTCAACGATGTCAGCGACGCCAATTTTGACGCGGAAGTTTTACAGTCGGATCGCCCCGTGCTCGTGGATTTTTGGGCGGCGTGGTGTGCGCCCTGCCGGATGATCGCTCCGACGGTGGCGCAGGTGGCGGAGAAATACTCCGAGAATGCGCGCGTCGTCAAGTTGAACGTTGACGAGAACCCGAACGTGCCGCAGAAATACGGCATCAAGGGCATCCCGACGTTGATCCTGTTCAAGAACGGCAAAGAGGAGGAGCGTGTGGTGGGCGCGACGAGCAAGGAAGCTATCTCGCGCATGATTGACAAGCACGTCAACGCCGGCACGGGCGCGGCTAACGCCTGAGTTTTATCGTCACGAGGAACGGCGCGGGGTAGCGGTTAAAGAGCGTCTCGCGCCGTTTCTGTGATTGTCGTCAGACAGTCTTTATGATTGTTCACGCGCGCTTGCGGGCGTTAACGCCTCTTAGTGTGCGACTCCCGGACGCTTGATGAAACAAACCACCAACAGCCGCCCGAAGACCACGGCTCGTTCCTCGAAGAGCAGCAAGCGACGCTTATTGGAGGACCGACTGCTGGCAGCGAAACGCCTGCGCGCCGTCGAGGATGCGCGGTTTCGCGCCCGCCAGGCGCAAGGCAAGTTGCGACGTTTCGTCAGCGCAAACTTCCGTAAGCAGGAAGTGATCGACGCGCTCGCGCTCCGGCGCGGCGACTGCAACCGCTGCGGGGCATGCTGCGAGATACTCTTCAAATGCCCCTTCCTCAAGAAGCATACGGACGGCACCTCCACCTGTGGTATCTACGAAGACCGCCCCAACCAATGCCGTCTCTTTCCCATCGAACGCCGTGACCTCGACGAAGTGCGCGGCCAATGCAGCTTCTACTTCATCGAGAAACCGATCAAGCTGGAGAGAGCAAGCTGAGAAAGCAGTGACGTGTGTCAAGTGATGAGTGACAAGTTAAAAACTAAAAACTTGTTTTGATTCCGGCTCGTCACTTGTCACTTGTCACTCGTCACCATTCATATGTCTAAAGTCATCGTTGTCATCGGCGCGCAGTGGGGCGATGAGGGCAAGGGCAAGATCGTTGACCTGCTGGCCGAACGCTTCGACATCGTCTCGCGTTATCAGGGCGGGCATAATGCCGGCCACTCCGTCTATGTCGGCGAGCGCGCCTTCGTCCTGCATCTTATCCCTTCCGGCATCATCCATCCCGGCAAGACCTGCGTGCTCGGCAACGGGATGGTCATCGATCCGAAAGCCTTCTTCGAGGAGGCCGACCGCCTCGCCGCGCAGGGGCTGGAGGTCACGCCCGAACGCGTCCTCGTCAGTTCGCGCGCGCATTTAATTCTCCCCTACCACCGCGCGCTCGACCACACGAGCGAGGAGCGGCTCGGCAACGAAAAAGTCGGGACGACGCTGCGCGGCATCGGCCCGGCCTATGAAGACAAGGCGGGGCGACGCGGCATCCGCGTGGCCGACGCGCTCGTGCCCGAAGTCCTGCGCGCGCGCATCGGGCGCAATCTGGAAGACGCCAACCGGATCATCGAAGCCTACGGCGGGCAAGCCCTGGATGTTGAAGAGGTCTTCGCCGAGACTTCGCGGCTCGTCGAACGACTCGCCCCCTTCATCGCAGACACCACGCATTTCCTGAACCGTGCCGCGCGCGAAGGCCGTTCCATCCTGATCGAAGGCGCGCAGGCCACCCTGCTCGACGTGGATCACGGCACATACCCGTTCGTCACCTCTTCGAGCACGACGGCCGGGGGGGCAAGCAGCGGGACGGGACTCGCACCCCATCGCATCACGGGCGTGCTCGGCATCGTTCGCACCTACACGACGCGCGTCGGCGAAGGCCCTTTTCCCACCGAGATGCTCGCAGGCGAAGAGGAACTCGGCCAACTCATCCGCGAGCGCGGGCGCGAGTACGGCGCGTCCACGGGTCGCCCGCGCCGTTGCGGCTGGTTCGACGCCTTCGCCACGCGCTACGCGGCAGAGATCAACGGCTTCACCTCCGTCGCGCTCACCAAGCTCGACGTGCTCGACGCGCTCGACGAGATCAAGGTCTGCACCGGCTACCGTCTCGACGGTCGCGAGGTCGAATCCTTCCCCGCCGTCTCGCAGGACTTGCGACGCGTCGAACCCGTCTACGCAACGCTCCCCGGCTGGAACACCTCCACCGAAGGCATCACCGAGATGGGACAACTCCCGCCGAACGCGCGCGCCTACGTCGAATACCTCGCGCGCACGATGGAGGTCGAAATCGGCCTCGTCTCCACCGGCCCGGAGCGCGACCAGACGATTCTCAACCCCGGCTCCGCGCTCGACACATGGCTCAAAACACAATAACGGGCGGCACGCTTGCCCGCCACCCGCAACGTATGTAAAATGATTCTCACGCGTGGCCGTTGCAAGAATCATCCTTCAACGTAACTCACCCGACGAGTTGATCCGCACTTGACCGCGGACGCACACGCCTGACATCTCCACTTTGGGCCGATAGCTCAGTCGGTAGAGCAAGTGGCTTTTAACCACTGGGTCGCAGGTTCGAGTCCTGCTCGGCTCATCAATCGTTAGAACAAGTTACGGGCAGCCACAAGGTTGCCCGTAACTTTTAGTCCCACATTCAGTCCCACATTGGAACCAAAATCAGGGCAAAATTTTGCTTTGTTAGCATTATAATTTTTGTGCTATGTAGTTTCATCACCGGAGCAAAATAGATGGAACAACGTCTCACAGAAACAGAAGTTCGCACGCGTTTCATTACGCCTGCAATTAGAAACGCTGGCTGGGAGTCACAGCAAATTCGTGAAGAAGTACCTTTGACTGCCGGGAAAGTTAAACTTAAAGGTAATCTAGCGTCTCGCGGAGAAGGTAAGTTTGCTGATTATGTTTTGTACTACAAACAAGGTGTGCCGCTCGCCGTAGTTGAAGCAAAGCATAATCGTCATACTCTCGGCAAAGGTATGCCGCAAGCCTTAGAGTACGCTGAAATGCAAGATGTTCTCTTTGCTTATAGCTCCAACGGAACAGGCTTTTTAGAACACGACTTTACAAAATCGCAGAGCAATTGCGAGCGAAAAATTAAGTTGGATGAGTTTCCATCCCCTGACGAGCTTTGGCGGCGTTACTTAGCTTGGAAAGAGATTAAGCCTGAGCATAGCCAGACGCTCGCACAAGATTACTACACTGACCCTAGCGGCAAAGCTCCGCGCTACTACCAACTCACCGCAATCAATAAAACCATTGAGGCGGTCACCAGAGGACAAAACCGTATTCTCCTCGTAATGGCGACCGGAACAGGTAAGACATACACCGCATTTCAGATCATTTGGCGATTGTGGAAGTCAAAAGCGAATAAGCGCATTTTGTATCTCGCCGACCGTAACATCCTGATTGACCAAACGCGTGTCAATGACTTTAAGCCATTCGGCGATGCGATGACGAAGATTGAGAATCGCACAGTTGATAAGGCTTACCAAATCTATCTTTCGCTTTATCAAGCCGTTTCCGGCCACGAAGAAGCGCGAAACATCTACAAGCAATTTCCGCCGGATTTCTTCGATTTGATTGTCGTGGATGAGTGCCACAGAGGAAGTGCAGCGGAGAACTCAGCGTGGCGTGCGATACTCAATTATTTCTCTGCCGCAACGCACATCGGTATGACTGCGACGCCGAAAGAAACGAGTGATATTTCCACAACCGAATATTTCGGGGAGGCGATTTATACCTATTCACTCAAGCAAGGCATCGAAGACGGTTTTCTAGCTCCGTATAAAATTATCCGTGTGCGGCTCGACATAGATGAAGGTGAGTGGCGACCGACGCCGGGGATGGTTGACCGTAATGGCAATCTTATTCCTGACAGAATCTATAACGTCAATGACACCGACCGGGAAATCATCTTCGAGCAACGCACAAGGATAGTTGCTAAAAGGATTTCCGACTTCCTCAAACAAAGCGACCGCTTCGCTAAAACCATCGTCTTTTGTGAAGACCAAGACCACGCAGAGCGCATGCGCTCTGCTCTCGCCAACGAGAACGCCGACCTGACGGCGGAAAATCGCAAATACGTGATGCGCATCACAAGCGATGATCGTGCAGGCAAGTTGGAGTTGGACAATTTCATCAATCCTGAGAATAAATATCCGGTTATCGTCACTACATCAGAGTTGATGACAACGGGCGTTGATGCTCAGACCTGCAAGCTCATCGTCCTCGATAGCACAATCAACTCGATGACGAAGTTTAAGCAAATCATCGGACGTGGAACACGCATTAACGAAGAACATCATAAACAGTTCTTCACGATAATGGATTTTAAAAACGCGACCAAGATGTTCTACAACCCGCAATTCGACGGCGAACCCGAACAGATTTATGAGCCGGGAACGAATGATCCAATTACGCCGCCGGATGAGCCGACCGATAAACACGATGGGGGAACGGGAGGCAGCGGAGGTGGTGGAGGGCATCGCGTTAAATACATCATTGACGATCAGCCTGTTGAGATCATTGGCGAGCGCGTTGAGTATCACGACCGCGACGGTACATTGATTACCGAATCGTTGCGCGATTACACACGCAAGAAAATTTTGAATAAGTATGCTTCGCTCGATACGTTTCTCAAAACTTGGAACGAAGCTGATCGCAAGCAAGCAATTGTTGAGGAACTCGAAAAACTTGGTGTCGTGTGGTCGCATCTGGCATCCGATGTTGACCGAGAGTTAGACCCGTTCGACATGATTTGTCATATTGCTTTCGACAAGCCGCCCCTCACGCGCCGCGAGCGTGCCAACAAAGTCCGCAAACGGGGCTACTTTGCGAAGCATGAGAACAAGGCAAAAGCTGTGTTGGAAGCACTGCTTGAGAAATATGCTGACGAGGGTATCAAGAATGTAGAAGACACCGAGGTATTAAATATCCCGCCGCTAAATCAATTTGGCTCGCTCATAGAAATCATTGATAGCTTCGGCGGTATAGAGAAGTATAACCAAGCCATTAAAGAATTAGAGGATAACATCTACAATGCCGCGTAAATCCGCACAGCCTGACGCGCCCGCACTGTTTGTCAAAAAGAAGCAGGCACAGCCCGCCTCAGTCGAAGGCACGATTAAATCAATACAGCAGATTATGTGGCAGGACGTAGGCGTGAGTGGCGACGCCCAACGAATTGAGCAACTCGTCTGGATGATTTTTCTGAAAATTTTCGATGACAAAGAGCGCGAATACGAACTCAACCGCAAATATAAATCGCCGCTACCTGAGGAATTGCGCTGGCGTAATTGGGCAGGCGATGAGAACAAGGGATTAACCGGCGATGACTTGCTAAAATTTGTCAACAATGAGTTGTTCGAGAAGTTGAAGACGATTGATTTTGCGGCAGGTGATCCGCGTGGCCTCATCGTAGGTGTAGTCTTCCGCGACGCTTACAACTACATGAAGTCCGGCACGCTACTCCGACAAGTCATCAACAAGATAAATGAAATTAACTTCAATAACACCAAAGATCGCCATGACTTTAACGACATCTACGAAACCATCTTGCGCGATCTTCAAGCCGCAGGTAACGCGGGCGAATACTACACACCCAGACCAGTAACGCGCTTTATTGTAGAGCGCATTAAGCCGCGTCCCGGCGAGCGCGTGCTTGATGTGGCCTGCGGTACGGGCGGCTTCCTCGCGGGTGCGCTTGATTTCATGAAAGATAAGATTAAGAGCATTGATGCGCGGCGTGCGCTGCAAGACAACATCATTGGATATGAGAAAAAGCCATTGCCGCACTTGCTTTGCACGACAAACATGATGCTGCATGGCGTAGAAGTTCCGCGCGGTATACATCGCGATAATCTGCTCACGAAGCCTTTCATTGGATTCAGCAATCGCGACCGCGTGGATGTAATCACTACTAACCCGCCATTTGGCGGCATTGAGGAAGACAGCGTTACCTCAAACTTCCCGACTGCATTCAAGACCAAAGAAACTGCTGACTTGTTTCTACTGCTGATGTCGCATTTATTGAAACCGGGCGGGCGGGGTGCGGTCGTTCTGCCAGACGGGTCGCTTTTTGGCGAAGGCGGCGTGAAGACGCGCATCAAGGAGAAGTTTCTGCAAGAGTGCAACCTACATACGATTGTGCGCTTGCCGAACGGTGTGTTCAGTCCGTACACGTCAATCAAGACCAACTTACTGTTCTTCACCAAAGGTGAACCGACCGGCGAGATTTGGTTTTACGAGCAACCATTACCCGAAGGACGCAAAAACTACACCAAGACCGCGCCGATTAAGGATGAAGATTTTGCTGGGTGCATTGAGTGGTGGGACAACCGCACGGAGAATAAACAGGCTTGGCAATATGATTTCCGTAGTATCTATGAAAAGGCGATTGCGGAAGCAACGCCATTTTGGGAAGCAGGACGGGAAGCTGAGGAACGCGCGAAGATACACGAACGCGACGCACGCGAGACAATTGAAGACGGTAGGCGTTTAGAGGCTTCGTTGCGCATCGGAGGCATAAGCCGCGCAGAACAGAAGCGCGTCAGAAAGCAACTGCTTGAACTCGACATGCAGCGCACCGAGCATTTGCGGCTTGAAAAGGAGGCACGCGAGGCGGCGCGTGAAGCGAAGGCACGGGGCGATGCGATTTACGATCCGGTATACAACCTCGACATCAAGAACCCGAACGGCGCAAACGACTTCGAGCACATGACGCCACAGGCTTTAGCGGACGACATCTTAGAGAAGGAGCGGCGCATCGCGGAGATTATGATGGAAATCAAAGATGCTCTGACTAAGACTGAATACGACTTGCAAGAGGCGGGCGTTTGATGAGTAATGGTTGGACAACCTTGCCTCTTGGCGAATTACTTCGCAAATCCGAAGAGTGGATTGCGATAGAGCCAAAGGCCAAATACAAAGAGGTGACGGTTCGACTTTGGGGCAAGGGCGTAGTTCAGCGGCGCGTGGCAGAAGGGTCAGAGATTGCAGCGTCATGGCGCAACGTCGCTCGTGCGAATCAGTTTATTTTATCACGGATTGATGCGCGGCATGGCGCACTTGGTCTGGTTCCAGACTCGCTCGACGGCGCAGTAGTAAGCACAGATTTTCCGGTTTTTTCATTGAATGAAGCAAAGATGCTGCCCAAGTTTCTTAACTGGTTAAGCAAGACGCAGAGTTTTATTGACATCTGCAATGCGGCAAGTGTCGGCACAACGAACCGCATTCGGTTGAAGGAAGAAAAGTTTCTGGCAATGAAACTACCGCTTCCCTCTCTCATCGAGCAGCAACGCATCATCACCCGTATTGAAGAACTCGCCGCGAAAATTGCGGAGGCGCGGAGATTAAGGCAAGAGGCTACTCTACAAGCCGATACAATCTCCCAGCGTGAGCTTGCTTCCGTCATTAGTGCTTTGACTAAAGAACATGGCTCTCAATCTCTTGGCGATCTGATCGTCAATGCTGGCTATGGCACTTCAATAAAGTGCACCAGTACCAGAACAGATGAGGCACTGCCCGTATTACGCATTCCGAACGTAGCATTAGAACGGATCAACTTTACCAATTTGAAGTATGGGGAAGTGCCCGAAGCCGAGGCAAGGCGCGTGCTTCTCAGCGAAGGCGATCTTCTTATCGTTCGCACAAACGGAAGCGCAGAGTTGATCGGGCGTTGTGCTGTCGTATCAGGTTTACATGAGCCAACCGCTTTTGCGTCTTACCTGATAAGAATAGCCTGCAACCAATCTTTGGTTAGCCCTGATTACCTGCAACTAATGCTTAAACACTTGCGAACAGAGGGACAGCTATTCGACCTCGCAAGGACAACCGCAGGACAATACAACGTCAGTCTCGGCAGACTGCGTGCCGCACGGCTACCTGTGCCACCGCTTTCAAAACAGGAGCGCGTGCTTGCGCATATAAACGTGATTCACAGCAAAATGGATTCACTCAAACAACTTCAATCGCAAACCTCCGCCGAACTCGATGCGATGCTGCCTGCGGTGTTAGATAAGGCATTTAAGGGCGAATTGTGAAGAAGTGGGAATCACATCAATTAGTGCAATTCTACAAAATACTCTGCAACTCACAATAAAATTTGTAGTCAATTCCCTCACTAGGTCATAATGCTGTTAGTGGCAGTATTAAAGGCTACTTTATCAGCCAAAGTTGGCGAAACGCGGATTCAAGACTATCAGAAGGCATCACTGAAAGGTGCTGTTTTTAGTCAGCAAGCGCATGACCGTCGCTGAAAGTCGCCCGATGTCTTGTGGCTTCCTCAAAAAAGCATTAACGCCTACGCGCAATGCATCTTGCTCAACGTTGCTGGCTGATAGCATGATGATCGGCGTGCGCCGGCGGTGTGGAAGTTGTCGCGCACGGCGCGCAAGCTCTAAGCCATCCTTGCCGGGCAACTGATTATCGAGGATGAGCAAGTGATAGCGCGTTTTGCTTTCAATCTTTCGCATGGCCTCTGTCCCGTCAGCGCATAGTTCGACCTTCCAGCCTAAGCCCTCTAGGGTTTCCTTCACCGCGTCGGCCACCACCTGATAATCTTCGACGCAGAGAATGTTTATAGTGCGCGCTTTAGTGCGCAGGCGACGACGACTGAGGTTGATGATGCTCTGCTTGCGAGGTTCGGGCGGGGTGCGCAAGTAAGCGAGGTCTTTATGCCTGCCCTGTTCGGCATCCAACATGTACGTAAGCGTGGCATGATGACGCAAACCGAGCAGCCGCGCAGCGCGCGTGACGCTGCCCTCTCCGTCTATCAAAGCCCGCCGCACGTATCTAGCTTCGTAGGTGCGTACCCGCTCGTTGAGATCAAAGTTCGCCCAGAAATCCACAACGCTGCGGACTCGTCTTTGTGATAGAGACGCGCGACGATCAGACACAATACGGATGGCGCAGGCGCGCAGGCGTGTGATCGTTTCGGCGTCCTGCGTCTCTTTGAGCAGGTTATGTGCGCGCTCGTATGCCTCTAATAGTTCATGCTCGTTGATGTAGTCGGTGTGTTCCTCCATTAACGAGAGCAAAGCGCGTCCGGCATCTTCAACCGCCCCGGCTTCCTCTGCAAGATCGGCGGCGCGTCTGAGCGTGTTGACCGATTCGATGAAGTTGCCGCGCTTCGAGAGGATGCGGCCTTGCGTGGTGAGGGCTTCAGCCAACAAGCCCTGCTCGCCGCCTTTGGAGAGCACCCGCACGGCCTCGCGGATCGCACTCTCGGCGGCGCGCAGTCTGCCCTGTGCCAATAGAACGCGGGCGCGAGCTTCATCTACCTGCGCGATTCGACCCTTGTTCTGCACGTCGGCAAACAAACTACGTGCAGCGTTCAGGTGTTCGTGTGCCTCTTCGTAACGCCCGATGGTGTAGAGTAGATAACCCAGGTTGTGCTCGGCACTGGCGCGATAGCTGGTGTGTTCGGCTTGCTCAAAATGGTAGGAAGCTGCGGTGTATTCAATGATGGCACGGTCGGTGTAATCTGGGCGATGTTCCGCAGTGCTTAAATTTGTAAGTACACAACCGAGGTCATTATGAAACTTTCCTTTGAGGAAATCATTGGTGCTTTCTTCAAAGAACTGTGTCTCATCTGTCAATATGTGTAGTGCATCGTTATAACGTCCACTAATTGATTCAACGATAGCGAGGCGCAGTAATATCTTAGCCCGCAACTCTTTCTCGCTGATGTCGGCTAGCCCCTTGAGTGCTTCCTGATAAACCACCCGCGCATCATCGTATGCCCCGGCTCGGCGGTAGCAGAAACCGAGTTCGCATTGTGCGGCGACTACTCTGGTTGTCGCTCCTATTGCTTGAAAGCGCGTGATACTTTCGGTGATTAGGTCTTTGGCCTTTTCTTGCGCTTCCTCAATCTGCTGGACACTGCCAAGCCAACCGGAAAGCGAACCGACACGCAAAAGCACTTCTGCGGCTATCAATTCGGATAGCCCTTCGAGAGCAGGACGTTTGCCGACGCCCTGCCACAATTCGCCGAGCGCGTCCCGCGCAGATTCGTACTCGCCTCTGTGCTCGAAGTCTGCCGCTATTTGGCATTGAATCTGCGCCCGCTCGTCACGGCTCAACGCAGGATTTTCCAACTGCTTTAATAAGGTTTCGGCTAAAGTCATGTGAGGACTCGCTTTCTTTGTGCTTGCTGGAAAATTTCAGGCAGGCTTAAGCCACGTCCTACCAATAGGATAGGCCGCAAATTAAAACCAGAAGAGACTGGTTTCACCAACTACCTCAGAGGAAAAAGAAGAGATGAAAAGCTATCGAAACGCTATTGCCGCGCTGGTATTGGCGCTTGTGTTCTCCACATCCGCCTTTGGCGGTGACGGCGTAATTTATACGGATAAGACTCCGCCCCCGCCGCCCCCTCCAGCGCAGGCAGAGGGCGTAATTTATACGGATATAGCCGCTCCCGTGCTGGAAGAAGATACCCTGACGGAGATTGCGCTCACCTTGCTGCAAACTCTGATACCGCTGCTCTAGCCAGCGGAACAGTTCAAGCTGATTGTATGCTGCCGTGAGGCACACAGGCGGCGCAGTCTTCGTGTGTCCGGCAGGAATATACAACAATTGTGCTGCTCTGCAAGAAAATTCTGAACAATAGAGCGATGCTGAAATCGTGAGCGTCCTCCTCATCTTTGGTGGGAACTCGTTGATATATGCGTGGCTATAAACTTTCCAGAAACACAAAGCGGCGCGCATTTCTTTCGTGTTCTTTCGTTGGCATGAGTGGGAGTTGCTTTAATTGTGCGGCCATGATTGTTCACCCTTCCGAGAGCGCGCGTATGCCTCACGCCGCTCGCTCTGCGCTACCGTCTCAGGCGGCGATGGCTAGATCGTCCGTAGCGGGCTGCAACGACAACTCCAACTCGAACAGATCGCTTGAGGCATCGCGGGAGGCGCGCATCAAAGCATCAATGCTTTCGTAGTCATCGGTCTGAATGTCACGGGCGATGCGCGAGATCAGATTGATCGTCCTTTTCAAGGTTTCGATTTTCTGTTCGGTGGTGACCATCGTCTTTGAGTCTCCTTGTTGTTCTTGCTTGGGTTGCTTGCCCTTTGCTATAGTCCCTTGCGAGTTGCAAGTATTATACGAAATAACCTTGCAAACTGCAAGTATATTTCAGCAAAAGATGAGAAAAGATAAAAAAGATTCCAACGAAGATTTCGATGGACTGATCTCTATTAGTGAGGCGGCTCGGATTCGTAGCGTGTCGCACACGGCCATACAGGACTTGATCAAGCGTGAGAAACTTTCATCTATTGAGATCGGAGGTCGCCGCTTTCTAAGGCGGGATGAAGTAGTGAGTTTTATACCTGAATCAGTTGGCAGACCGCAGAAGGCTAAAGCTGGGGCTTCAAAAGTGAGTAAGAAAGGCGGTGAGAATTGAGCGAGGCAACTACACACACACAACTTGGATTGTTGATAGAGATAGTCGAACGCGTTGCAAAGGAGAAGCACGACGGCCATTTCACTGTGCTGCGTTTTGCTTCAGGATGGAAAGCAGTTTACGGAACAGTTGATTTAGGGAGACAAGGTGTGCGCGAACGAGTTCAACAGGTGCCTGAATCTCCAACTTTGAACGAAGCCCTTCTTCTGCTACTTGTGAAGGACTATAAACCCTAAGATAAGTTTGAGAAGTCGAACAGCAAGAAATAGCTTTTCAAAGAGCCTGACGACACTCACAGGCTAATGATTTTTCTGAAGCTTGGGAACGGCAACTTTGAAAAAATAATTACCGGGGCAGAAAACAGTAAGAAAGGTAAAATTAGATGGCTACTAAGAAAGCGGCAACAAAAAAGCCGCGCAAAGATAGAGGCGATATGACTGTCGGAGCATTTGAGAAGAAACATGGAATCCCGCCCGGCACGGTTAGGAATCCAGGTGGTAGGGATACAAGGAGCGATAAGAAGCTGGAAACCATTCGTAAGCAGGGAGCGAAGAAAAGCAGTAAGAAGTAGCAAGCCTCTCACCCCTCACCAGAGCTAACCGCAATGGCTAATCCTGAGCATCTTAAGATTTTGGAACAGGGGGTGAAGGTGTGGAATAATTGGAGGAAAGAACATCGTGAGATATTGGTGCCACAACTCGTCGGTGCAGACCTCAACGGCGTAGACCTCAACGGCGCATACCTCAGAGCCGCTTGCCTCGACAGCGCATACCTCAATGACGTAGTCCTCAAAGACGCAGACCTCAATGGTGCAAGCCTCAGAGACGCACGCCTGAGAGATGCAGACCTTAGGGACGCAGACCTTAGAGACGCAGACCTCAGGCGTGCAGATTTCAAAGGTGCAGACCTCAGGCGTGCAGACCTCAATGGTGCATATCTTAGAGACGCATACCTGAGGTGTGCAGACCTCAATGGCGCATATCTCAGAGATGCATACCTCATCCGCGCAGATTTCTCCGACGCAGACCTCAGAGGCGTAGACCTCAGACGCGCAAACCTCAGCGACACAGACCTCCGATTTGCAGGCCTCAATCGTTCCATTGTTAACGGCGCGGATTTCACTAGCAGCAGAATGGGCAATACTACGCTAGCAGAAATTGATCTAAGCGAAGCTAAAGGACTCGAAACCGTCAGGCATTATTTCCCCTCAACAGTCGGCATTGATACGCTTTATAAATCAGCCGGAAAGATACCGGAAGCGTTCTTACGTGGGTGCGGCGTGCCGGATGATTTTATTACCTTTATTCCTTCACACTTCGGAATCCAACAAGCAATAAACTTCTACTCCTGTTTCATCAGCTACAGCCACAAAGACGAAGATTTTGCTCACCGTCTCTACTCCCGAATGAGAGATGCGAAGCTGCGCGTCTGGTACGCGCCCGAAGAGATGAAAGGCGGAGAGAAACTACATGAGCAAATATTTAACGCCATTCACGTTCACGACAAGTTGTTATTAGTACTCTCCGAACATAGCTTGAAAAGCGAATGGGTGATGACCGAGATTCGCAGGGCGAGAAAGGCTGAGAGAGAAGAAAACCGCCGCAAGTTATTTCCGATCAAGTTAGTTGACTTCGATGCTATTCAAAAGTGGGAATGCTTCGACGCCGATAGCGGCAAGGATTTGGCCGTAGAGATACGCGAGTATTTCATCCCTGACTTTTACAACTGGAAAGACCATGACTCTTTCGAGAAAGCGTTTGATCGGTTGCTCCGTGATTTGAAAGCCGAAGATCGGCAGACCACCGAAGGCTAAAGCTGAGAGTTCAAGGGCGAGTAAGAGAGGTGGAAAGAAGTGAGCGAATCCTCTAGCGAACAACAACCAGAAGAAAGTAATAGCCAAGAACCCATAAATCCTAAGCATCGCGTTAGCGTAGACGGTGACGTGTCTGCTGCAAAGTTAGTTCACCTGATTAACTTACAAGGGGAAGAAGATCGTCTTGACTACAAAGTGGAATGCAGTTTTACGAGGAAAAGTAAGGACAAGATTGAATTTGTTAGAGACGTGGTAGCTATGGCTAATACGGATGGAGGATACATTGTGTTAGGCGTGCGGGAGATGACGGATGGAAGCTTGCCGCGCTATATGCCTGAAGGTCTTAAACCGGAGGATAGCGGGAGCTTGGATATTTCTAAACTACGCCAGCAAGTTGAAAGCTTTATTACCGAGAGAACAAATATTCAGCTTCAAATACATTCACTGTCTGAGTTTGATGATAACCAGTTTGCTCTTATTTACATCCCGCCGAGCCAGCATAAGCCGATCATATTTAATCAAGCTGGACAGTACAGGGATGCCGCTACGGGCAAGAACGAAACGCTTTTCCGCTCAGGGGACATTGTGGTGCGGAAAGGCGCATCTACGATGATCATAGATCAGAGCGATATGCGCCGAATTGTGTCTGAGATACGTCAACGCGAGAAGAGTCAATGGACTGAAGAGATATTAGATATACGTGCATTAGTTCAACGGTTAGATAGATTAATCGCCATCTTGTCTGGAGGTGCTATAACCAATGCACAGGAGACATTTTCAACCAATGTAAATAGTTCTGACACGTATGATGAATCTTTATTCTATTTGTCACCGGAGCTAATGCGGAATAAAACGATTGAATTGCTCGAAAGAGAAAAACAAATATCTGCGAGCCGATATATACAAAACGCTCCCGCCCTCTTCTACGGGCACATTAAAGATGTGCCGTCCATTGATGAAAACAAGTCTTCTGAGATTAAAGATAATTACCTAGTGCCAATCCTTGATAGTTTGACGGCTATGGGAGTTGTATTCATTGAGTACAAGCAATGGGAATTATTAGCTTCACTCCAAAAATCTTTGTATCTGTTATGCCGTCGGGCAGAAAAGACGCCGTCAGATGATCAACGAGGAGAAACTGCGATAAGCAAAACGTGGGTCTGGCAAGAGGTTATTATTAGGGTTTATGCGTTAGGTGCGGTACTGGTTTATCGTGAACATTGGGAACAGGCTAAAACACTTATCAAGCAAGAGGTGGATTGGGAAGATTATTACCGCACAACTTTTTGGTCGCGGTACTTCTTAATAATGGTTTCAAGAGCGCAAGAGTTAAAAGAGAACGGATGGGTACATCCAGCAATAAATTATATAGACTCCCATACATGGATCGCAGACTTATATATGTCAGATAAGGATGAGATTACTAACGCCGTAGTTCAGTTTGATTTTCTACAATGTGTTTATCTATTAACAAGCCCAGCGGATACGTATGCTGCAGAACCATATCCTAGTTTCGCCGCATTCTACCAGAGTCGCATAGAGCCAGTTGTTTTGAAATTAATACAGGATGGAAAGTTGCGAGAGACTGTTAAAGACATCTCGGATGAAAGGCTCGCCAGCATTATCTTAAGGATTATCAAGCTTACAATGCATGTCCCCAATAGTTACATAGGATGGGGAAATAGTTGGTCAGATAAACGTATTCAACATTACTTAACCTCAAATGCTAGTGAGAAAGACATTTGAGATTAAGTAATGTTTCCTCTTAGGCTTTCGTGTCCAGATAGAAACAGGGGCGACGCCCGTTCAACGTGTCGCCCTTAACTATTGACACTCACCACTAACTTAAAACATTTTGCGTGGAAGTGATTAGAAAGCCGAGAACGGGGAAGCCGTCAACGAAAAAGGTGAGTAAGAAAGAAAGGTAGTAGAAAATGACGACGTTGCAAAACTAAGAAGTGCTAACTATACGATACCCCAATTCTATGAACCGCTTACGCCACACAGCAACTTATTTTAAGAGTAACGCAGCTAGCATCCTCTGGCTGTTCCTGTTAGCTCTCACTCTTATATCTTTCCTGCCTTCTTCATTAACTATACGTAGCGTTTTTATCAATGTGGTGCGTTTTTTTAGTGAGCCTCAAACTTATATTACTAATGAACGCATCCTTGGGGTTGTCGCTGTGATCTTTCTTATGGGAGCTTTATCGTGGGCAAGATTAGTTAAACTAATACGAAGATATAGAGCTACATACAGTGTCCAGAGGCCATATTTCTCTGTTCTAGGTTTTAGCTTATGGTTTTTAGGTTTTTTCATTTTCCTACTTATCACAAGGGAGTTTCTTGCATTTAGATTTTTCATCTTTGTGAGTGCCCTTATAACGGGTGTATGTTTACTGATTCTTTATTACGAGAGAAGACACATCAGCCAAGAGAAACAAGATTACGCCCAAGCATCTTCT
>DATCWB010000099.1:0-3283 GCA_036566625.1 Pyrinomonadaceae bacterium | reverse complement strand
GCGAAGATGCGCGCGTTGAGGTCGATCTCTTCGGCGCGCAAACCCTGCGGGTAACCCGTCCCGTCCCATTTCTCGTGGTGCTGCCCGACGACGCGCGCCGCCCCTTCCAGAAAGTCGATGCCGCGCAAAATCTGCTGGCCGTGCAGGGGATGACGGCGCATGTTTACCCATTCCTCCGCGCAGAGCTGTGCGGGCTTGTGCAGGATCGCGTCCGGCACGCCGATCTTGCCGATGTCGTGCAAGAGCGCACCGAACTCCAGCGAGCGCATGTTCTCGCCCGTCAGGTTCAACTCGCGCCCCAGCCGCAGGCTGAAACTGACGACGCGCTCCGAATGGCCGTGCGTCTCGCGGTCGCGCGTTTCCAGCGCGGCGGCGAGGGCTTTCAAAGTCATGCGGTACGAGTCTTCGAGCGTCGCCAGCGTGCGGTCGAGTTCCGCCGTGCGCTCGGCCACCAACTCTTCCAGATAATTTTCGTAACGACGCTTCGCCTCGTGCAGCCGCTTGTGTTCGAGCGCGCGCCTGACGGCCGCTTCTACGTGGCGCAGGTCGAAAGGCTTCGTCACGTAGTCGAACGCCCCGGCGCGCAGGGCTTCAATCGCGCTCTCGACCGTCTGCGCGCCGCTCACCATAATGACGACGGCTTCGGGCGCGATCCGGCGCACATGCGGGATCATCTCAAGGCCGCTCATCCCCTCCATATTGATGTCGCTGACGACAACGTCGAAGCGCACCGTGCCGAGCCGCGCCAGAGCGGCCTCCGCCGAAGCAACCAACTGGCAATCGTAATCTTCACTCAACAGATCATAGAGAACGTTGCGAATCTCCTGCTCGTCGTCCGCGATCAAAATGCAGGCGCGCTCGTCGCTCGCTGGAAACATAGAGACACTTCCGCCTTCGTCTGAAAGATTCTTAAATGTTGAGGTTGGGATTGGGGTCGCGCACGCAATTCCCTTCGACGCGCGCATCTCCCGCAGGGCGCAGCTATCTTACAGATTCGCGCTCCTCCACACAACTAATATTTCCCCCCGCGCGCCCGCCGCGCTAAATCCAGGCACGCCCGCGACCACGGTTGACGCCGCCACGGGCGACCAACTATCATGCAACTCCTCTCCGGCCGGAGTGGCGAAATCGGTATACGCACTAGACTCAAAATCTAGCGAGGGCAACCTCATGTCGGTTCGAGTCCGACCTCCGGCATTAACTATTTAAGCAGAATCGCTCGCGCAGCCCCGTTTGAACGGGGCTTTTTTTTGCTGCCCGGAGGTACGTGTTCTTAAGTCCCGGCGCGGGGCGGCAGGTGCGGCCTCGTGCCTTCAACAACTATTTCTTCCGCCGGGTGTGATCCCGCGCGGGTCGGAATTACGCCTTAGTAGATAGAGGCAGGGATTAAATGTAGGCCGCGTGAGGCGCATGTCGCAGGACACATGACTTTGCGGGCGCGGTAGAAAAGAAAACGGTTAGTTGCTGAAAAGGAGAATTCTCACATCATGTTGTCAATAGCGCAGTTTCGCAAAACCTTTATTCTCGCACTTATTCTGGTAGCAGGTTTCTTTTCCGCCGCGTCGGCGCAGCCGCCGGCGCAGGGTACGGCGGCAGGCAGGCCCGTGGCGTGGCGTGATCCGGGAGACATCTCCGCGCGCGACCTGCGCACGGGGCAGTGTGCGGCGAATCTCGCGCCTGTCGCCCCCTACACCTTTGTGGCTGAGGACAGGCTCGGCACGTCGCCGAAGTTCAAGGTGCGCGACGCACGCGGCATGTCATGGGTCGTTAAGTTAGGCGAGGAAGCGCAGTCCGAGACGGTGGCGACGCGCCTCGTCTGGGCGATGGGCTACTTCGCCGAAGAGTCGTATTACTTCGACCGCGTGGAGGTGCAGAATCTGCCGCGCCTGTCGCGCGGGCAGAATTTCGTCGAAGGGCGCAGCAGCGTCGTGCGCGGCGCGCGCTTCGAGCCGCGACGCGAGAATGCAGAGCGCGCGTCGCAATGGGACTGGGAGAAGAACCCTTTCGTCGGGCAGCGCGAGTTCAACGGCCTCAAGGTGCTCATGGCTTTGCTCGGCAACTACGACATCCGCCCCGAAAACAACCTGGTGCTCTCGGTCAAAGACCCACAGAGCGGCGAGGCCGAGGCGCGCTACTTCGTCTCGGACATCGGCGCGACGCTCGGCAAGGTTGGGGGCTTGGGCGGCAAACGTTCCAAGAACAACCTCGAAGACTTCCGCACGAGCAAGTTCGTCGTGGGCGTCGAAAACGGGATGGTGAAGTTCGACTTCCACACGAAGCCGAAAGGCGGCGGCGGCTTCTTCGCCTCCATTTTCAACCCCAGCTATGCCAAGAGCCAGGCGCAGAAGGAGCGCGTCATAGGCAACATCCCCGTCGAGGACGCGCGCTGGATGGGGCAACAACTCTCGCGCCTGAGCGACGAGCAACTGCGCGACGCCTTCCGCGCCGCCCAGTATGACACCGCGACGCGCGACGGCTACGTCGCGGCCTTGCGCACGCGCATCAACCAACTCACGCAACTTCCGGCGGCGAACGCCGTCGCTTCAAGTCAAACTTCCCGGAGGTGAACGGACAACTTATGACAAACAAGAGCAACCCGGCGGACTCGATGAAACGTCGCCCATGGCTCGCCGCTGCGGCGGTCGCCCTCGCCCTCGCGGCGGGCGCGACCGCCGCCATCACGCACGACTCGCGCGACGCCTCGCAAGCGTCGCCCCCCGCTCGGACAGAGCAGGCCTTCGTCGCCGTGCCGTCAGTCGGCATCAAGAACTTCGGCCGGGTAAACGAGAACTTCTATCGCGGCGGGCAGCCCGACGCGGAAGGCTTCGCCGAGTTGAAGAAGCTGGGCGTCAAGACCGTGATCGACCTGCGCGAAGACAAAAAGCGGCACGCGGCAGAATGGGTGCGCGCCGCCGGGATGGAGTATGTCAACATCCCGCTCAGAGCCAGCCGCCCGGCCACCGAAGATGAGACCGCGCGATTCCTGCAACTCGTCAACGACCCGGCGAACTGGCCTGTCTACGTCCACTGCAAAGGCGGCCGCCACCGGACGGGCGCGCTGACGGCCATCTACCGCATCACCCACGACGGCTGGAGCGCGCACCTCGCCTTCAAGGAGATGTTGGACTACGACTTCGACAAAGGCGGCCTCTTCGGCGGCGGCGACGGGCGCGCGCGGCAGAAGCAGTTCGTGTACGACTTCTACGAACGCTACGTCGCGGCCGGCGGCGGGTCGAAGGCACAGGCCGCGCCGGCCAACCCGTAACGGCGGGAGTTATCCGCC
>DATCWB010000098.1:0-9280 GCA_036566625.1 Pyrinomonadaceae bacterium | reverse complement strand
TTGTGTAGGGGCGCGGGTGATGCCGGGCGTTAGATGCTTCTTTCTAGAGCCAATGTTTTTGTGAGACACTTGCCATTATGCCGACCTCTCTTTTTTTCGAAGCTCATATAGCCTTTGCTTTGGCGGGGATATGGATGATTGCAACGCATGAAAAACCAAAGTTTGAGTTTTATGACTACCTGATGATTACATTTTTCCTTGTGTGCATAGCATTGGCTGCCCCCATCGCTTACATATACAACGTCCTGCCTAATCGGTTAGATCGTCTTAAGGACTCAATAACGCTCCTGTCTGTGCTAACCCATTTATTCCTTGTTTTGGGAGTATTTACTTCAGTGTGGAAGAAAAACTCCTACTTCGCGTTGATTGGATTTTTCGCATATATGGTTTTGACCTGCGGTCTCAGCTTGTATCTTATAAAGGTCGTCGCCGGAATTTGACGGCGGCATCTAACATCGGCATGCACCCGATTCGATTCAGCTCGGATGTGATCCGCAGGATCGAAGGGCTGCGCAGATGTGTGCGGGTGGGTGATGCCGGGCGTTATACGGCTATAATTGTAATTGAAGGGGGTAGAGATGAATGGTTAAGAGGCTATTGAGCGTAATTGTTTGCTCAATCTTTTTTCTGTCTTCGGCTACTTTAGCTCAGGACGCTTCGAGTCGTAATGCAGATGAGAAAGCAATTCGAGCCGTCATTGCCAGCCTAACTGATGCCTGGACTGCCGGCGATGCTCGAGCCTGGGCTAGAGCCTTCACTGAGGACGCAGATTTTACGGTCTGGAATGGGTTGTATCAAAAAGGGCGAGAGGCGATTGAGCGAGGACATGCGCAGATATTCAGCACCTTTTATAAAGATACCAAACTGCGCTACATCGTCCGCAGCATTCGTTTTCTACGCGATGAAGTGGCAGTCATTCACGTCGATGCCAGCGTGGTCAAGAAAGGCGAGGATTTCCCGGCCGCGCCCCAAGCCGTCCCCGTGCTAATCATGGTGAAGGATAAAGGGCAATGGCGCGTAGCCGTGTTTCATAACACCAATGTTCAGTTGAGCGCGACTGTGCCGTCTTCCGCCGCCAAACTTACCGCAGGCACATTACCCGTGAGCAGCGGTGAGCTTTATTACGAGTTGCAGGGAGAAGGTCAGCCCGTCATTCTGCTTCATGCCGGCGGCATGGATTCCAAGATGTGGGACGCGCAGTTCAACTATTTGTCGCAGCAGTTTCAAGTTGTCCGCTATGATCTGCGAGGTTTTGGACGCTCCTCCAAAACTGAACAACCCTTCCACCCGGTTGATGACCTATACCAACTGATGCACCATCTCGGGATCAAGCGAGCGAGTTTGATAGGTCTTTCGATGGGCTCGGGCGTGGCGCTAAATTTCGCGTTGGAGCATCCGGAGATGGTCGAGAAATTGGCACTGGCTTCCATGAGCGGTCCGCCACGCAACTTGCCGCCCCAGGCTCAAGTCGCAATGCCGAAAGGAAAACCAATTTTTGAAAACGGAAAGCCGATTCCTGAAAGGCTGAAAGTTGTCTCAACTCCTACTTTGCTGCTGGTAGGTGAAAAAGACACCTCGTCCATAGAAATGGCGGAAAACGTGGTGAGATTGATACCTGCGGCACGCAAGATTGTTTTTGCAAGCGCGAGTCACTTTCTTAATTCGGAACAGCCCGAACCATTCAACCGTGAATTGACAGTCTTTCTCAAAGGGAACTGATGGTGCAGAATCGCTCATATCGAGGGACGCCGCCTAACAACGGCATGCACCCGACGCTCCATCAGCACGCCCCTCATGTAAGTTGCAATCCGGTCGCGGGTGATGCCGGGCGTTCGGCAGGTACGTGTTAGACGCCGATTCAGCCGGGATAAAAACAGAGGCTCCCAAACGGGCGTTTTTAGAGGCGTAAAATAGTACGCCTACTTAAGCGTTAGGCGGCTCGACGAATTGGAGGCTACGGATGGCAAAGATTACCGGAATCGGCGGAGTCTTCTTGAAGTGTAAGGTCGATATTGATGAGAGTATAAATGGATGAGTCAAAATCCCGACCTGATAATTCGTCGCGCCAACCTCGATGATGCAAGCTTGCTGGCGGAGTTGGGTGCGCGCACCTTCTCCGATACGTTCGCCGCCGATAACAGCCCGGAAGATATGGCCGCCTACCTTAACGCATCTTTCAACCCCGCGCGGCAGACGGCCGAGTTGAACGATCCCGCCTCCACCTTCTTTATCGCGGAAGTGGGCGGGCTTGTGGCGGGCTACGCCCAACTTCATGCAGGCGAGCCGGCTGAGGGCGTCGAAGGCCCTAAGCCCGTCGAACTGGTGCGGCTGTATGTGTCGCGGGAATGGCTCGGCAGGGGCGTCGGAGAGGCGTTGATGCGCGCATGCGTAGACAGGGCGCGGTGGGCGGGGCACGAGACTATCTGGCTCGGCGTGTGGGAGCGGAACGGGCGGGCGCAGGCGTTCTACCGCAAGTGGAACTTTCGCGCGGTCGGCGAGCACTTCTTTCAGTTGGGCTCCGACCCCCAAAGGGACATCGTGATGGAACGTGCGCTATAGCCGGTGAGTTCGTTTGCTCTCCAGCGTGCGCCGCCCAACATCGGCATGCACCCGAGGGCGAAAAGCGCGGCCTTCAAGCACAAGGGGTGAGTCGACTATATAATTGCCGTCGTCAGTCCTGCCGACATCTGTAGATTTCAGCTTAAATGCTTCCACCCATATATCAATTCATCATATATCGCGCCTTCGATCTCTATCTGCTTACTCCCGATAATCTTCCCGCCCATTTTCTCGTAGAACGATCTGTAGGGGCTGACCTCCAAAGCGAAAAGGTACATCGAACTCTTACCACTCGCCCTGAGAAATTCAACACCCAGATTAAAGAGCCTCTTGCCGATACCTTTTCTTTGAAACTCCGGCAGCAGGTAGACGGCATAAAGCTCACCGTCATACGCATCAATATTTTCTCTGGCCTCGCCAAAATCCGCGAACCCGACCAGCCCACGCCCCGACGCTTCGGCAACATACATTCTGTATAAAGGATCGGGAAACCTCTTCTCGAAAGCCTTAGCCCGCTTCTCGACCGACATCTTATCCAGAAAGGTTTGCGGTACGATTCCGGCGAATGATTCTTTCCATGACTGCACATGAACTTTAGCCACCGCCGGGCAATCAGCGATGCCGGCCTCTCGGAAACTAACGCCCGCAGCTCGTAATTCACTCATAACTGTCACCCAAGCGAAAAGGTCTAAAGCTCCGGCTCAGCGGCGGCATTATGCCGTTTGTCGCTCGGAGATAATACCCCCACGGCAATTTTTGCAACACCGCCTTTGATAGAACAAAACGCAATCACCACTGATTCCGTCTGACTGTGTTACACGATCTGCCTGAGTTTCCCGTTCCATCGCCGCGTTTCATTTAAGCCTTGACGTTCTAGGCTTCTTTACCTAGAATGCCTTTTCATTCTAGGCATGGCGACTTGCCGTGTCTGTCGAAATGGAGATAAGGCGATGACCAAAGCAACCGCAGACCTGCTGCAGGGCACACTCGATATGCTCATCCTCAAAGCGCTCTCTCTGGGCGCCCTGCACGGCTACGGCATCATTCAACGCATCCGGCAGATGTCGGGCGAGATGTTGACGGTAGAGCAGGGTTCACTCTACCCGGCGCTCTACCGAATCGAGCAGCGCGGGTGGGTAAGTTCCGCATGGGACACGAACGAGACCGGGCGGCGCGCCAAGTTTTATACGCTCACGAAATCAGGCCGGCGGCAGCTTGAAGTCGAGGAGGCAAGTTGGGATCGGCTCGTGCTGGCCGTCACGAAAATGCGCCAGGCTACATAAGGAGCAGGCGACGATGAAACACTTCCACATCCTGCTGGCACGTCTCCGCGCTCTGGTTCGACGCGACGTGGTTATCCAGGACATAGACGAAGAGTTATGCCTCCACATCGAGTTGGAGACGGAGGCGAACATCGAGAGGGGGATGTCGCCGGCGGAGGCCAGAAGGGTCGCGCTCAGGGACTTCGGCAATGTGGGCCGGATTAAAGATGTGGCTTACGAGATTCGTGGAGGGGGTATGCTGGAAGCGATTATTCAAGACATCAGGTATGGGGCGCGGATGCTCGTCAAACACCGCGCGTTCACCTTTATCGCCGTGCTTACTCTGGCGCTCGGCATCGGCGCCAATACGACGATCTTCTCGGTCGTCAACGCAGTGCTCCTGCGACCGCTACCCTACCCTGAGCCGGAGCGTCTGGTGCAGGTTTCCTGGTTGCTGCCCGATGGGTCGGGCGAGTCTTTGAGCACAGCTGTCTTAGCCTTCTGGAAAGAGAACATGCGCTCGTTCGAGGAGGCCGCCGGTTACGCGCCGACTAACTCGGGCTTCAATCTGGCGGGCGGCGCAGAGCCGAGACGCGCGCGCGGCTTGCGCGTCTCCGAGAGTTTTTTGCGCGTGCTCGGCGTCAATCCGCAACTCGGACGCAGCTTCACGCCGGAGGAAGATCGCCCGAACGGCCCCTGCGCGACTGTGATCAGCGATGGGTTGTGGCAGGGCTATTTCGGCGGCGACGCATCGACCGTCGGGCGGCAGGTGGAATTGAACGGGCGGAGTTGCACGGTCGTCGGCGTGCTTCCCGCCGGCTTTCAGTTCGAGGAGCCGGTTGATCTGTTGCTGGCTTTGCAACTCGTCGTCTATCCGAATGATCAGGGGCGTAACACCTCCATGATCGCGCGCATCAAGCCGGGGCTGTCGCGCGAGGCGGCGCAGGCCGAGGCGACGGCGCTTTTCCCGGAGTTCAAACGCGCCTATCCCGGACACGCGCTGGAGCGCGAACGGGGCGTTCATCTCGACCCGTACCAGCAGGCGGTTGTCGGCGACATAGGGCGCGTGCTCTACCTGCTGTCGGGGGCCGTCGCCTTCGTGTTGCTGATCGCCTGCGCCAACGTCGCCAATTTGCTGCTCGCACGCGGGACGCGCAGACGCGGAGAGATCGCCGTGCGCCTCGCGCTCGGGGCGAGCCGTGGACGACTCGTCAGGCAGTTGTTGACCGAGAGCCTGTTGCTCTCGTTCGTTGCCGGCCTTCTGGGGCTGTGCCTTGCGCTGTGGTTTGTGCCATTCGTCACGGCGATTAGTCCCGACGGTTTACCGCGTCTCGCCGAAGTCCGCCTCGACTCGCAGGCGGTTCTTTTCGCCCTCGCCGCCTCGGCGGTCACGAGCCTTTTGTTCGGCATCAGCCCGGCCTTGCAGGCGACGCGCGTTAACCTGAGCGGCGCGCTCAAAGAGGCGGCCGGCAAAGGCGAGACGACCGGGGCGGGGTCGCGCATGCGCTCTCTGCTCGTCGTCTCGGAAGTTGCGCTCTCGCTCGTGCTGCTCGTCGGCGCGGGGCTTTTGATCAAAAGTTTTCTGAGACTTCAGGCCGTGCAACTGGGGTTTGATCCGAACAATCTGACGACGATGCAGGCCTCGCTCAACTCGACGAAATATCGAACCACTGCGCAGGTCTGGGATTTGCAGCAGCGTGTGACGGAGCGACTGCGAGCGCTCCCCGGAGTGGAATCGGTCGCCACAGTCTCCAGCCTCCCGCTCGAACGCGGGCTGAATAATTTCCTGAGTCTCGACGGGCCGGAAGGGCGTAGCGGAGCCTCGGTCGAGAGTCGCGGCATCAATCCCGATTACTTTCGCACACTCGGCATCAACCTTCGCAGCGGGCGCGGTCTGAGCGTTGAAGACAAGCAGAACGCCCCGGCCGTCGTGGTCGTGAACGAGGCTCTGGTGCGACGCCTGTTCCCCGAGCGCGATCCGCTTGGCGCGCAAATTTACATTGATAAATCATATCGTCAGATCGTCGGCGTGGTAGCTGACATACGCGAGAAGGGGGCGAACCTCGCGCCCGCGCCGACCGTCTACGTGCCCGCGTCGCAAGTCTCCGACGGGATGTCGGTCGCCACCACCCGCTGGTTTCTCACCTCATGGATTATACGCACGTCCGCGCCCGTTGACTTGAACGCGGGTTTGCGCGACGCGTTGCGTGAGGCCGATCCACAACTCCCGGTCGCCAAAATCAGGCCGATGACCGAGGTCGTGAGCGCATCGTTCACACACCAACGTTTCATCGCCACGCTGATGGGCGCGTTCGCCGCCCTCGCGCTCGCGCTGACGGCGGTCGGACTCTACGGCGTGTTGAGCTATCAGGTGAGCCAGCGCACGCACGAGATTGGTCTGCGCATGGCGCTCGGCGCGCAGGCGCGCGACGTGCTGAAGATGATCATCCGACAGGGCATGACGCTGGTTCTCGTCGGCGTCGCCGTCGGTCTCGCCTGCGCCGTCGCCCTGACCCGCATCATGTCGAATTTGATGTTCGACATAACCGTGACCGATCCGGCAACGTATGTACTCATCGCGCTCCTGCTCATGTTCGTATCACTGCTGGCCTGTTATATCCCGGCGCGGCGGGCGACGCGGGTCGATCCGATGATCGCGCTCCGTTATGACTAATGAGCTTGGCGCAGCGTTTCAAAATAGCCTGTTCATCTCGGGCTGGACTTCACAGGTTATCGCGATATGTGGTAGGCCGCTGTCTAATTGTTGGGCATAGCTTAGGCGGGCATCCGAACCGCTCAGTCTCAGCGCAGGTTGCGGAAGGTGATTGAATAGCGCATGGCGTCCACCTGCGGGATGCTGTGTTCCCACACAGACCTCGCCTGACCGCTCAAAAAATAGGCGGAGCGCGGCTCGGCCGGCACGTTCACGCGCTCCCACTTCCTTTCGCCCACCGCCCGCCGAAGGCGCAGCACGCACGGGTTGAGCAGTGAGATACCGACCACCTGCCCGAAGACGCCCTTATCACGATGCCACCCGATGCCTGCGCCGGGGCTGTACTCCGTGACCATCACATGTTGAAACTCCTCCGCTTCGAGTCGGGCGAACGTGGCGGCGACCTCCCTGAGCGCGAGGAGATATTCGGGAATGTCTTCGGCTTTGCGGAGATGACGCGCGGAGAAATCGTATTGCCAGCCGAAGGAGACCACGCGCCGCTTGCCTGTGTAGCCGTGGAACTCGAACTCGCGGAAGGGCAGTTCGCGCACATGCGCGAGCAGCGCGTCTTCCTCGGCCGCGTCGATCAGTTCCGGCCGGTAGCGAAAGCCCTCCGGAAGATACGGCGCGGTTGCGGCAGCGTCGCCCTTGCCATCAAAGAAGTTAAACTGCAATCTCATAGCTCTCGCGTACGACGGTAAAATCGTCAGGATAGTACATCATAATGAGGGGACAGCTACGCCGGTATCCTTTTCGCTCTGTGGCGAGTTGGTACATGTGGCAGGCGGTCGGACTTCACAGGCAGAAATGAGTTTGTCTTTCCGAGACGCGGAGGCCATCCCCGGCGGGTTGGATGAGCCGGTGGGCGGCGGCAGGAGGACTGTCGCCGACAGGCTGTCCGCGTGAGAGCGCAACAAGCCTCTCCGATATGGCTTTCAAGAGGAGAAGGTCTTGATCGCTTCCCTGATGATGGCGTAACACTCGCAGGATTGCGCCTCCATCTTCCTGCGGTCGAGAATCGTGATCGTCCCGCGCCCGCCCTCGATCAGCCCGGCCTCGCGCATAGTCCCCACCGCATCCGTGATCCCTGCGCGCCGCACGCCCACCATGTCGGCCATGTGTTCGTGCGTGACGAGCAGTTCATCCGAGTGCAGGCGGTCGGCCAGCGTCAGCAGCCAACGCGCCAGCCGCTGCTCTATCGAGTGCATCTGGTTGCAGAGCGCGGTCTGGGCGGTCTCCGTGATGCGCGCTTCCATCCGGTCGAGCACCAACTGGTGCAAACGCTCGCCCCGGTTGAACTCTTCATCGAACGCTCTGGGCGTCATCCTGTGGCCGCGCCCGTCCGTGAGCATTTGGCAGCGAATGATGAAGTGGCCTTCTTTGAAGATGGCACGCTCGCCGACGATGCTCTCGCCCCCGGCGATGCTCAGCATCAACTCCTGACCCTCCTCGCTGCTCACCGACAGGGAGGCCACGCCCTCATCAAGGAAGTAGACGTACTGCGCCGGGCTGTCGGCTTCGTGCAGGACTTCACCACGCTTGAGCGACACCGGTTTCAGGTGCGCGGCGAGCCGCCGGTATTCGGCTTCGGGCAGGGCGGCCAAAAGAGAATTGACGGGGCGCGGGTCGGCGCTGGGCTGAGACATGACGGTTGACCTTTACAAGTGCGAGAAAGAAGTAATACCCCTTACGGAGCGGTAATGTACGGTCGGAGCATAGCACACCGGGGATGTCGGATGTCACAATTCCGGCAGTCACCCGGCCTGTTTGATGCGGAGCGGGCAGGGAGTTTAATTCGGGGTGGGCGCCGAGAGGATGACGACGGCGGGCGTTGATCGCGCACCTCGCGCGGGAGGCCCTTCGTGGACCAGTCGCACAGCGTGCGCGTTCGGGAGGCGTTCGTCGGCAGGTGAAAAATGGTAGTCGCCGGGAAAGGTGGCGAAGGCGGTCGTGGGTATCACTTGCCGCTACCAGACGTGGCCGTTGCCGCCCAGCAGACGGTCGAATTCCTTCGCCACGACCGGGTAGCATTCGCACGATTTCCCTTCCAGTTCGCGCCGGTCGAGGATGCTCACATGGCCGCGCCTGTACCTGATGATGCCCTCGTCCTGTAGTTTGGCAGCCGCCTCGCTCACACCGGCGCGACGGGTTCCGAGCATGACGGCGATGAATTCGTGCGTCAGTTGCAACTCGCCGGAGTGCGCCCTGTCCTGAGACATCAGGAGCCAGCGCGCCAGCCGCCCGTCAAGTGGGTGAATGCGGTTGCAGGCGGCGGTCTGCGCGATCTGGATGATGAAGGCTTGCGTGTAGCGCAGCAGTAAATCCTGTAGATGTTCGCCCCGCTTGAACTCTTCGCGCAACAGGTCGGCGCGCATGCGCAGCGCGTCGCCGGGCAGTTGCACGACGGCTTGCAGAGGCGACGTGACGCTCCCCAGAAAAACGCACACGCCGAACATGCCTTCATTGCCCACCATCCCCGCTTCGACGCCCTTGCCGTCTTGGAATTGGCAGACGATTGAGACCGTGCCGACGTTCGGGAAATAGACGTGCGTGATGGGTTCGTTCGGGCGATACAGAACTTCCCCGAGCGTCAACTCGACGGGTTCTAAATAAGCCGAGAGGCGTTCCAACTCTTCAGGCGGCAGGGCGTTCAAAACCCGGTTTCGGATGGGCGTGGATGGAGCGTTCGGAGATGACATAAGGTGGCTTTTCTTCTGCTGGTGTTAAATGTTACCGAAGGTAGCGT
>DATCWB010000097.1:0-3008 GCA_036566625.1 Pyrinomonadaceae bacterium | reverse complement strand
CTGGAGCGACAGCGGCGCGCCCGTTTGCAGGCGCACTTCGAGCGCGCGCTGCACGCGCGACCAATCGCGCGGCTGGAGGCGAGACGCCGAAACCGGATCGAGGCGGGCGAGAATTTTATGCAGATGTTCCGCGCCGCGTCGCTCCCTGATGTGCGACAGGCGCGCGCGCAAGGCCATGTCGGTCGGCGGACTCGGAAAGAAAGGCTGCCTGAGCGCGCGCAGGTAAAAGCCGGTCCCGCCGACGAGGATGGCGAGGCGCCCGCGCGCTTCGATCTCCGCGATCTTCTCGGCCGCCGCCCCGGCCCAGGCGCCCGCCGTGTAGTTGACTTCGGGCGGCACGAAGTCGAGCAGGTGATGCGGCACGCCGCGCCTTTCGGCGTACGGCACTTTGGCGGTGGCGATCTCGATGCCCTGATAGACCTGCACGGAGTCGCAGTTGATGATCTCGCCTCCGAAGCACAATGCCAACTCGATGCCGAGATCGCTCTTACCCGAAGCGGTCGGGCCGACGACGGCTATGATCGGTCGTTGATGAGATGAAGAACTCACGCGGGAGAGTTGAACAGACGGAAGATGAGCACGACCCAGATGATCGCGAGCAGGGCGAGAGCGCCGATAATTTGTGCGCGAGAGAAACGCATAAGTGGATCGTGAATCGCTCAAGAACCGTAAATCGTGAATCGTAAATAGATAAAGCCGGGTCTTCTCTATTCACGATTTACGATTCACGATTTGCTAGGAATTCTTCCAGTTGTTTGTCGGTCGGCCGAACGAGGGCGCGCCCGCCGTGGGCGAAGACGGGCACGAGATTTTGTCTCGTCAACCGGTACATCGCGCGCAACGCGCCGAAGTCTCTTTGCACGTCGCGCTCGACAAAAGTTATCCGGTGGCGCGCGAGCCACGCCCGCGCGCTTGCGCAGAGCGGGCAATTCGGCACGACGTAGAGCGTGACGGCGGTTTCGGTCGGCGTCTCCGACATAGTGTTTCGGCGTGCGGCCTGTGGGCGTCGCGTCTGCGCTCAGTACATCTTCGTCAGGTCAATTCCCGTGTAATAGTTTTTGAGAATCTGCTCGTAGCCGAGACCCGCGCGCGCCATCCCGTATGCGCCGACCTGACACATGCCGACGCCGTGACCCCACCCGCGCCCGGTGAAGATGAAACTTGCGACGCGTCCCCCCTCGTCATATTTGCGATCAATCACAAAGAGTTGTTCGCGCAGGCCGAGGGCGGAACGGATGCGGCCACCGCGCACGTGCGCCGTGCCGCTCGTGCCGGTGATCTCCAGATCAAGCGCGCGGCGCGACACCCCGCGCGCGACGACGCGAAGGTCAACGAGCGTGCCGATGCGACCCGTGCGGCGCGCGAGCCGGTTGGCAACCTCCGCCGCGCTGAGCGTGGTCGTCCAGGTCGTATAAGGCGAGACGCGTTCGGCAGACGCGCCCTTTGGCGGCGCGTGCAACTCAAGGTAGTCAACCGTGCCGCGCGCGTCCGTGTGATACGTCACGGGTTCGCCTCCCACGACATGTGCGCCGCGCGTCTGGAAAAGTCCCTCGCCGAAAGCGCGGAAGAGATAAGCATCAGGGGCGAGCGTCATCGCGCGCTCCGGCGATTTGCCCGCGCGCACGACGAACGCCCCGCCGACGGGCGGGCGCGCCGTCGCCTTCTGCAACTGAAAGAGACCGCGCGTTTCGAGCAGTCGGACGACGGTGTGCATGGCGCGGGCACGCGTCAAGGGCTGGCGCGGCCTGAGCGTGGCGTCCGTGTGGAGCGCGAGATGACCGTCGCGTAGGAGCATCGCCACGTCGGCGCGATGCTGCGCGGGGATGTCTGCGGCGTCGCGGAAGGCGAGAAGGTAGTTCACGTCGTCTGCGGAGAGCAGAACGTCTGCGCGGCTCTCGCCGTCGAGCGCGAGCATGAGCGCGGAACTGAAACCGGGCGGGCGCGTCGCGTCGTTGTTGACGAACGGGGGCGCGGGTCGGCGCGCGAGCCGCGCCGCGACTTCGAGCAAAGCGCGCACCTCTTCGGCGGAGACGGCGGCGGCGAGCCACTCGTCGCTGAGTCGGGACGTGAAACGGAAGCCGTGGACGGCGAGCAACGCGCTCTCACGCGCGCTGGCGGCGTGTTCGGGCGCGCGCAGGGAACCCGGCTCGCGTGTGGTTTGAATGAGCGTCTGCGCGAGGGTGGCGTGCGCGGGGTGCGCGCTGCATTCGCGCCCGCGCAGGTATGGGACCGACTCGCCGTTGAAGATGTTCTCGGCGTGCTCGGTGCGCCCGCCGCAGGTGGAAGTATAGAGCGCGTTGATCGGCTCGCCGCGATAGGTGGCGATCATGCCGCGCGTCTCTTCCACGGCGCGCGTGGAGAGCGGGTGTTCCGTGGAAAGTCCGCCGTAAACCTGCGAGCGGATCGTCGGCAGGAGATCGAAACCGGCGGCGTTGAACTGGCCGCGATTGCTGACGGCGTAAGTGCGCGCCGCGACGGCCTGCGCCTTCAAAGCTTCGAGCGCGCCGTAGCCGCCGGGCGAAAGCTCGTTCGGCACGACGCCGCGCACGTAATCTTCGAGGCCGAGGACGTTGACGACCGTGAGCGAGCCGTTCAGGTTCGTGAACACTTCGAGACGGCCGCGATAAGGCTTCTCGTTGAAGCGCAGCGGCGCGTTAGCCGCCGTCGGCGCGAAGGTGACGGGCGCGCGCGAGTCTAAGAGCGGCGACGCGCCGCTCGCGTAGACGACCAAGCCGCGCGCCGGAAGCGTCGTGCGTGAAGCGAGCCGCAGGCCGTTCCGTGTCGGAGAATTGGACGGCGCGCGTCTCGCGGATGCGGTGTCGTTTGAGTTTGCGTGCGTGCTCGTGGGCGACTTTTGATTCGGTGCGCGTGTCGCCGCCGGTTGCCTGCCGCTCGAAGCCGTGCGCGCGACAGTTTCTCGTGTGCCGTTTGCGGCCGGCGGCGCGCCGACGAGCGAGACGGCGGCCACGCCCGCTTCTTCGAGTCGCGTGCGAAGCTCCTCGGCTTCG
>DATCWB010000096.1:0-13880 GCA_036566625.1 Pyrinomonadaceae bacterium | reverse complement strand
CTTTAAAGAGTGCGATAACTAAACGTCTGCGACCGACGTTTCTTCGGGTTTCTGTCGAGGCAGACGACCGCGAGTCTTGACAGTCGTCGGCCGAACAGTCCGCCAGCCACTGACGCGACGGGTAATGCCATTAAATAACTTTGGGAAATGCTGCTAACAATTGCGAGGCGCAAGATTAGGAGAAGATGAACTTTGCTGTCAAGACGTTTCGCAGATGGGTCGTGCCTGAGGCTTACTCGTGCCGGGCAGCGAGGTGGAGAGAAGCGGCTTTCTCTTCAATCGAGCCGAACAGTTGCCCGCGCTCGCGCTCGTCGGTCGTCTGCCGGTAGGCGAGCAGTAGTTCCTTGAGCGCAGCGAGGTCGCGGTAGACGCCCGCATCTTCGACGGGCGGCGTCAGATACGAAATCAACTCGGCGTAGGAGCGGCGGCGTGCGATTGAGCCTTCCGACGGGTTGTTGACGCTGTAGATGTAGAGATTCGGCAACTCGCCGATGAGGCGATCCGGCCAGCAACTATCCGACAACCCCACCTGTTTCCCCGGCATGAACTCCAAAGCCCCGTGCGTGCCGACGTGTACCACCGAATCCGCGCCGAATACTTTTTCGATGAACGCATAGAATGCCGCGAAACCGTGGTGCGGCGTGCCGCCCCGCGCCATCAGCATCTTCATCGGGTCGCCTTCATAACCGAAAGTCGGCTGCACGCCGACGAAGACGTTGCCGAGTTGTAAGCCCTGGATGAGAAGCGTCCCGCCGAAAGAGTTGATCGCGCCCGGCGCAGTTCCCCACTCCATTTCGATCTCCGGCGCGAATGGGCACAGACGCCTGTATTCTTCCAAAGTCATCCGGTAAACCACGTTCGTCGTCGCGCCGTAGGAGTCGGCGTTGCCGCCGAGAAGTCGCTCGCGCAACTCGTCCGCGCTCTCCGGCACTTCGACGTTGTAGCCCTCCGCCCGCAAACGCCCCAGCATCTCCCAGACGCTCGGAAACACGTCGAGGTCGGCGGCCGTTCCCACGTTGCCTTTGTTCGGCGGGAAGCAGAAGGCGACGAGCGCGAGTTTGATCGTGGCGCGCGGCGCGGTCTGCAAATGATTCCATTTGGCGAGACGGCGCGCGATGCGCCGGCAACGGTCTGCGAGCGGGAGCGGCGACGCACTCGCCTGTGACATGCCGCCGTAGACGAACGGCTCGGTCGCGCCGTCAATTTCGGGAATGGCGATCTGCATCCCCGCCTGCACCGGGTTCAGCCCCGTCCACGAATCGCGCCACGCCTCAATGGTCTGCACGTCCAGACTCACGGCCGAGCGGAAAGGCACATTCAACTCGCGCAAAAATTCGACGGCCGCCTCGCTGTCGTTCATCGCCGGGCCGCCGACGAAGCTGAACCCCGTCAGCGACACGATCTGGCTCACGCGCGAACGCCGCCGGGCGTCGGGCGTCGGACGTTTTTCGACGAAGAACATCTCGCACGCCTCGCGGTTGTCCATGAAGGTCGAGATCGCGGGGATGGTCGCCAGTCCCTCGGCTTCGACGGCGCGGATGAGCGCGTCGTAGTGCGCGTGCGCGCCGCTCACGATCTGCGGGCGCATCAACAACAGGCCGATGGTCTTTTGCGGATCGAGTCTCACGACGCCGCCCGTGCCCGCGCGCCGCTCGTACCATGAACGATACGCCTCGAACGATTCGAACAACGCACCGGCGTCGGGGTGATAGATGGCGACGGCGGGCATGGATTCGGGCGGCGGGAGTTCGACGCGGTGGAAGCGTTCGTCGGCCGCGTAATGCTTGAGCGCGACGAGCAGCATCGCGCGTATGTTGGCGGGCGTTGGTTGCAGGAAATAGCAGAAGATGGAGAGATAATTCTTCGCGTCGCGCAGGCGTCCGGCATTCGGCACGACGCGCAACAGCGCGGGCAGACGCTCGATGTAACGCAGGTATTGTGTGTGGCTCGACCCTTTGCGCCCGCGCCGGGCGCGCGCCTGCTCGCCCATCCACGCCCCGACGCGCCCCACCAGACGCCGCGCCATTCCCTCGCCCGCCCCACCTTCAGCCTTCCCCTGCCCTTCACTCCCTCCCGCCGTCTCGCGCCCGAACCGCAGACGCCCCATGCGCGTGCGCCGCATCAACTCCGGCATGCAGTTGATTACGATGACGGCGCGATGAGTCGCCTTGTATTTTTCCAGCAGCGGGATGAGACGCCCCGCGTTCTCGCCGTCCGTCACGTGGATCACGAAGACCACTTGCGACCCGCTCAGGTCGCGCTCGATCTCTCGCCACTGCGCTTCGTCGAGCGGCGCGCCGAAGTTGTAGGCCGCCACGCGCAGGCCGGGCGCAAACTCGCGCTCGATCTCACGCTCGGCCTGTTTGAGCGGCGCGAGCAGACTTGAACCGACGTAGAGGGCTGTGATCTTCAAGCTTCAACCTTATCGCGAGAGCACCGGCTTGTCTTTCGCGCCTCTGCGTGAGTGATTAGCTTTAGCCAGTACAAATCTCACGCGAAGGCGCTGGAGGCACACAGGGAAAGATGGATAATTGTTTTGAACCGCGTTCTAGGTTTCGGATGGACTGTAACCTTTCACTCGCAGCCGTTCCTGTATGCGTTGACCGATTTTCAGCCCGCGTTCGTAACCGACGCTGTAGGCTTCTTCCCGAATGATCGGCGTGGCTTCCACCAGCTTCCGCCCCGCCGGAGATTCATAAAATTTGATCAACTCTTTCACGTCCGCCGCGCTGAACCTCCGCGCGTAGATGGGCAGGTAGGCTTCCAGGAACATCTCGGGAGTAAACTCGGCTTTAAACTCTTTCTTCAAATCTTCCCAGACGGGAGCCGGAACGTTCGTGAACCTGAGTTTCAAACTCTCAAACACCGGATCGAGCGATTTCATCTCATCGGCGATAACTCCCATCAGGTCCAGCAGACGCTTTATATCCGCCCGCCGTTCACCGCTGATCGCAGCGGGAGCTTCTGCTTTGCCGTCGCTTTGCGCCCGCGCGATGCCCGCGCCGCCGCAGTAGATCAAACTCAGACAGAACACGTATCTCAATAACTTGCGAGCAAACATCTCCCCCTCCTTATTTATCCGTCAGGCTCAGGCTACCCCCTCGATGCGATCTTCGAGGCCGGTGAAAATATCGCGCAGTCGTTCGACCACGTCCGCCTCGGCCTGCCAGAAACCGCGCCCCTCGGCTTCGAGCAGTCGTGCGACGAGCGCGCGCGCCGAATGCGGGTTGAGTTCGCGCAGGCGTTCGAGCATCCGCTCGTCCAGCACGAACGTCTCCGCCACTTCGGCGTAGACCCAATCGTCAACCGCGGCGGCGGTCGCGCTCCACCCGAACGTGTTGGCAACGTGGCTCTCGATCTCGGCTACGCCCCGAAAGCCATGCTTGAGCATCCCTTCATACCACTTCGGGTTGAGCGTCTTCGTGCGCGTCTCAAGGCGGATCGTCTCTTCCACCGAACGCACCTTCGCTTCGCGCGAGAGCGTGTCCGACAGATAAATGGCCGGGCGCGACTCCGTCTGCTTCTCGACCGCCTTCGAGACGCCGCCCAGATACTCGAAATAATGGTCAACGTCCGTGATGCCGATCTCGAACGAATCGATATTCTGATAAGTGGCTTCCACGCGCGCGAGCGCGCCGTTGAAAGCGGCTCGCGCCTCGCGCCCTTCGAGCGCGCGCCCCTCCGCATCGCGCCCGTAGGCGAAACACTTGCGCGTGACGAAGAGTTCGGCCAGCGTGTCGTCGGCCTCCCACTGTGAATCCATGACCATGAAGTTGACGTTCGTGCCGTAATTCCCCGCCGCGTTCGAGAAGACGCGCAGAGCGGCCTCTTCAAACGGACACGCTTCAGCCTCCATCCGCGCGCGAATGTTGCGCCGCACGTAGTTGGCGTCGGGCGGCTCGTCGAGCGCGGCGACGCAGTGCACGGCGCGGTCGAGCAAGCCCATCGTCGCGCCGAAGAGATCGCGAAAGATGCCCGAGACGGTCATCACCACGTCGATGCGCGGGCGTCCCAGTTGTTCTAGCGGGATCGCTTCAACGTCGGTCACGCGGTTCATCCCGTCGCGCAATGGTCGCACGCCGAGCAGCCACAAGGCTTGCGCCACGCCCTCGCCCTGTGTCTTGATGTTGTCGAGTCCCCAGAGGACGAGCGCCATCGCCGAAGGGTAGCGGCCATGCTCGGCGCGGTGGCGTTCGAGCAAAAGTTCGACGACGCGCTCGGCGCGCGCGTAGGCGAGATCGGAGGGCACGCCGTAAGGGTTGACGGCGTGAGTGTTTCTGCCCGTCGGCAGGATGGCGGGGTTCTGCACGATGTCCGCGCCCGGCCCCGGCTCGATGTACTCGCCGCGCAGGGCGCGCGCCAGGGCGTCCAACTCCTGATTGTCCTCTAACTGCGCCGCGATCTTTTCCAACAGCGCGAAGACGCGCCGCGATTCGACGGGCGGCACGCGCGCCGTCGTCTCCAGCCACGCACAGGCGGCCTCGCTGCCGTCCCTTAAAAAACGCTCCACCGCATCGCGCGTTATCGTCTCGACCTGTTCGCGCGCACGCAAACTTTCCTCGCTCAACTTCGCGCCATCGTTTGACGGCGACGAAGCGTTGACGGCTAAGCCCTCTTCGATGATGCGTGGGAGTGCGCGCGCGCCCGTCTCCGGCCTGTCGAACGAGGCGACCATGCGCAGCAAGTCGGCGCGCTCGGCCTCGACGGACGCGCGACCGAAGACGTGCAGCCCGGTCGGGATCAGACGCTGCTCGATCTCCGACACCTGCTCGCACAGTTCGAGCACGCGGCGGTCGCGCTCATCTTTAGTGAGCCGTTGTTGTTCACGTATCTCGCTCATGTTTGAATCGGCTGATGCAGTGGGGCGGAGAGACCCAACGGGCGCGCATAAAATAACCGGGGTTCAATCGCTTTGTAAATGAGAATTGCGGAGACGGCCTGCCCGCCCTTGCCGGATTCCCGAAAAGCCTTCGTCGATCACTTCAAAGAAGGTAAGTGTACGTAACGCCCGCAGAGAGCCTGCGCCAGCGCCAATCCTTCGCCGCCGCGTGTGAAACGGTTCTGCGTGTCCACGACCACCGAGGCGACGCCGGCGCGTTGCAGGGCGACGCCGATTTTTTCGACTTCGCTTTTGATTTGTCGCCGCGCGCGCGCGGGGTCTGCATCAACGCGCCCGTCGCCCGGCACGTTGGCGCGGCCGTCGGTGAAGATGAGCAGGCGTATGTGCGGCGTCCCCGCTCGCGCGGCGCGCTCGCCGATTTCGAGTGCGCGGAGCAGACCGGCGGTGAGAGGCGTTGCGCCGCCGACGGGGAGAGCGTCGAGCAGGCGGCGCGCTCGCGCGCTCGATTGGCTGGGTTGGAGCAGCACGCGCGCCGCGCGTTCGCGAAACGTGATGAGCGCGACGCGGTCGCGTTTGACGTAAGACTCGCGGAGCAGACGCGCCAGCGCGCCCTTCGCCTGCGCGATGCGATTGAGCGCCATGCTGCCCGAAGTGTCCACGGCGAAGATAAAGAGCGTGCCCACCCGGCGGCTGAAATGTTTGTAACGCAGGTCGCCCGTCTCCACTTCAAACGCGCTGGTCGAAGCGCCGGCGCGGCGGCGAGACATCTGCGACGCAGCGGCCACACGCAGGGTCGCGTCGAGCGCGATCTTCAAATCACCGTTATCGCCAGCGCGCTGCGCGACGGCGCGCGAGTAACGCCCGCGCGCGTGGCTCGCGTTTGAACGCGAGTTTGCCTGACGCCGCGCGCCGGAAGCGGGCTTTGCGGGCGACCTCTTCGCGACGCGTTGCCCGTCAAAATAGTCGGGCGGAAGTTTCGCATCGAGCGGTGGCGCGGGGCGTGCATCACCTTCCGGCATGTGCGGCGCGCGCGCTGTGTCCGTGCGGCGCGGGTCGTGCCTCTCGACGCCTCCGCCCTCGTTGTCCCCGCCCGTCTCGACAGGGGCAGGGGGCGGAGTTTTTTTCGTGTGGCGTTGCCGCGCGCCCTGCGCGTCCGGTTCGTTTGCGTCGCCCGTTGGATCGTTAGCATCGCCCGCGCCGAACAGTTCCCGCGCGGCCTGTTCGATCTGCGAACCGCCGCCGGTTTGTTCGAGCGGGTCGCGGCGCAGGCGATGACGCAGAGCCATCGCGACCACGCGGCGCACGTCTTCCGGCGCGACCTCTTTCCGATTTTCTAATGCGGCCAGCGCACGCGACGCGCGCGCTATGGTCAACTCGCCGCGATGCCCGTCAACGCTGAGACGCCCGCACAACTCGGCGATGCCGCGCACGAGTTCCGTCGAGAGTCGCACGCTACCGGACGCTTCGCGCGCACGGATGAGACGGCGGCGGAGTCGCGCCTGTTCCGTCTCCCACCTGGCGCAGAAGGCGGCCGAGTCTCGGTCGAAAGCTTCGCGGCGCACGATGATCTCGATGCGTTCTTCAAGATCGGCGGCCGTGCGAATCTCCGTGTAGAGGCCGAAACGGTCGAGCAGTTGCGGGCGAAGCTCGCCTTCTTCCGGGTTGCCCGAACCGGCCAGCACGAACTCCGACGGGTGCTCGATTGACACACCCTCGCGTTCGACGCGGTTGCGCCCCGAAGCTGACACGTCGAGCAGCAGATCGACGAGGTGGTCTTCAAGCAGGTTCACCTCGTCTATGTAGAGAAAGCCGCGATGCGCGCGGGCGAGCAGCCCCGGCTCGAAAGTCTTGACGCCTTCCCTGATCGCGCGTTCCAGGTTGATCGAGCCCGCGACGCGATCCTCCGTGGCGTTCAGAGGCAGATCGACAACCGGGACGGACGCGCGCTCCTTCGTTAGTGTGCCCGACGCGGCGAGGCGCGCCTCGCAGTCTGCGCACAAATTCGATTCCGCCGCCGGGTCGCAGCCGTAGAGACAGCCGCGCACTTTCCAGAGGGGCGGCAACAGTTCGGCCAGCGAGCGCACGGCGGTTGACTTGCCCGTGCCGCGATGTCCCATGATGAGCATGCCGCCGATGGAAGGCGAGATGACGTTCAGCAGCAGGCCAAGTTTCAACTCCTCCTGCCCGACGATGGCCGTGAAGGGATAGACCTGCCGCCGGGGTGGAGTTTGCGCGATCCGTTTTTTTGATGTGTCGGTGCGTTTCGTCATCTGGTCGTGGCCGGGGGTGTCGCCCCGGAACGCAGTCGCGCGGCAGCGGAGGCGTTCGCGTGCGCGTCCGTCAAAAAAGAGATTCGACCCTCGAATGAAACGCGCCGAATGCGCGCGACGCTCATCCGAGACGGTCGGGGATTGAAGTCGGGGCGACGCGCAAGGCCGCGTAACGTCTGGTCAACAGGTGGCCGACGAGCGAGAGCGCGGCGATGCCGCAGAGCGACAACACCACGGACGCGCTCACGGCATTCGCCGCCGAACCCGCGCCGAGGGCTGTCTGCACGGCCGTCGCGTAGACGTAAGATTTGAGACCCATCGCCACGAGCGTCGCCAGAAGAAAGCGCGCGGGCGAGATGCGCGCGAGACCCGCCGCGTAGTTGACGACGCCGTGCGGCGTGGGCGCAAGACGCAGGCCGAAGAGGGCGAGAAAACTCGAATGAGTTGACAGGAAACGCTGCACGCGCCCGTCGCGGAAACGCTCGCCCCACGAGCCGCCGACGAAGCGCGCAAACAGGTAGCCACCCGCCGCCCCGGCGACGCAACCCGTCGTCGTAATAATGGTCGACAGGTGAGGCGGAAACAGGAGCGGAGTGAGAATCAGGAAATAAGAGGCCGTCAGGCAGCAAGTCAAACTCGCGGCCATGATGAAGATGATGAGGATGGCCGTGAAGAGGCTTGCGCCACCCGCCTGCCACTGCTCCGGCGCAGACCACGCGCCGCCGCGACCCCACAACACGAGCGCGACGACGGCCGCCAGCAATACGACCGCGACGCGCCACGCCGTGCGACCGCGACGCCTCTCGACCTGAAACTCCCCGTCCGTAGTTTCTCGCTCTGCCATTCGCTCGCTCAATGTTTTTCGTCGCGCAAGTTTCGCGGCGTCGCGTTAAGGCTCGATCGACATGCGCAGCACGGCGTTCATCGGCTGCCGTTCGGTCTTCCCCGTCTTCGAGACGATGATGAGCACGCCGTTTTCGACCGTCACGCGGCGAATGCCCGCCATGTCGCGCTCGAACGTTTCGCCGTCGCGCATGACGAGGACGAGCCGCACGCTCGCAGGGGCGGGCGACGAGGGAGTCTCTGCGGGTGACTCGGGAACTGACCCGGCCGCCGCCGGGTCGTCGGTTCTTCTCGCCGCGGTCGAGTTTCTGTTGGCGCGTGCGCGCGGCACACGCACGGGGCGCGCGCGTTCGGGACGCGCGGATGGTTCGGCCGCGCCGGTGTCTCTACGCGCTCCGTCGTCCGCAGCGTCGGGGTTGGTCGCTGCGGTCTTCGAGGCTTCGTCGTTTCGGGCTTCGGTGTTTGGTGGATTCCTGCGCGCCGCCTCTGAGCGGGAAGTTCTACGCGAGCCCGCTCTCGTCCTCGCGGGTCTGGGATTGGTTGGGGTCTTCTTCGCCACGGCCGGAGGCGGCACAGGTGTCGCTTCGGGCGTCGCCGCCGGTTCTTCCTTAGCAACCTCGACGACGGGTTCGTCGATACGCGCCCCGACCGAGGTGACGCGTTTTACTTTCCTGTTGGCGCCCGTCGCGGCCACGGCGGGCGACGGATTCGCGGCGGTTGATTCTTCCGGAGCGGTCGCCTCTGTAGCGAGGCGTGCGGCGGGTCTGAACGCGCCGCCGAAACGGATACGGTAAGTCCCTTCCGCGTCGTTCGGCGTGCGCGCCTGCACGCGCAGAATGAGCGGTTCGTCGCGACGCAGGTAGATCGTCTTCGTGCTGCGGGTGGAACTCGCCCCGGCGTAGAGCGTCACCTTCGCCAGCGGGCGCAAATTGCCGGCGAGGAAGATGTCCACGTCGCCTTCAAGGTTGTAGCTTTCGACCGTGAGTTCGAGGTCGCCCGGCAGCCCGTTGAAGGTGTAGAAGAAGCGCGTGGAGCGCGCGTCGCCGATGTCGAGCGGGGCGATGCTCCCGGCGATCTCGTTCGAGACGACGGGCGTCGGCGAGTTCAGATCGACAGACTGCGCGAGATATGTCGCGGACGACAGCATGACGAGTGTCGCCGCCAGAATCAGTCTTTGCGTCCTCGGTTGGAGTTTGAAAGCGGTAAAAGGCATCGGCGTATCGCAAGAATTAACTGAACGGTTAAGAGTTTAACAGCCTCTCCGTTTGCGGACAAAGCCGACGCGCGGACGAACCGCCGGAAATGGGAGAGGGCGGCGTTGACATATCAACGCCGCCCTCTTTTGATTTGGATGCCGAAGGGGGGACTCGAACCCCCACGAGTTACCTCACACGCCCCTCAAACGTGCGCGTCTACCAGTTCCGCCACTTCGGCTGATTGAATTGTCAAAGTCACTCGCCGCCCCGTCGAAATCAGGGGAGACGACTGAGTTACAGCCTTACTTATTCTGCTGCTGCGGCGACGACTGCGGCGTCGCGTTGTTCGTGTTGCCGTCTGCGGAGTTGGAATTCGCGGCCGGCGCATTCGCGTTCGCAGCAGGGGCAGTTGTTTCGCCGCCCGGCGGCGTCGTCGTACCCGTCGCGGGCGCGTTCGTGTTCGGCGCGGGTGCGGCGGGTGATGCGGCCGGCTGCGCCGGTATCACATCTGACTCGTCGGCGACGACGGAGCGCGAACCCGTGACGATGGGCAGCGAGAGCACCAGGGCGATGAGCATGAAAAGCGCGGCGGCGGCAATCGTGATCTTCGCGAGGATGGTCTGCGTGCCGCGAGGCCCGAAGGCCGTGCTCGACACCGAACTCGTGAATAGCGCGCCCGCGTCGGCCTTGCCCGGCTGCAAGAGCACCGCGACGACCAGCACGATGCACGACAGAATGAATAGCCCGTATAAAAGATAAGTCAACAAGTCACGATCCTCGGTTCAAAGAATTTCAAGTTTCAAATTTCAAGTTCGAAGATTGCTCATTCTTCAACTTGAAACTTGGAACCTGAAACTTACTCATTGTAACGCACGATCTGTGCGAACGTCTCGGCTTCCAGACTCGCGCCGCCGACGAGCGCACCGTCAACGTCCGTCTGTTTCATCAACCCGGCGATATTGTCCGGCTTGACCGAACCGCCGTAGAGGATGCGAAGCGCGTCGGCCAATTCGGGCGAATGCCTCTCCGCGAAAACGCGCCGGATAAACGCATGCATTTCCTGCGCTTGTTCCGGCGTCGCGGTGTGTCCGGTGCCGATAGCCCAGACCGGCTCATAGGCGATGATGATACGGGCGAGGTCGGAGGATGTCAAACCGCGCAAGCCGCCCTCGACCTGCCCGCGCACGACCGGCTCGGCGTTCCCCGATTCGCGCTGCGCCAGCGTCTCGCCGACGCACATGATCACCGTTAAATCCGACCCGAGCGCCGCCTGCGTCTTCTGATTGACGAACGAATCGGTCTCGAAATAATACTGCCGCCGCTCCGAGTGGCCGACGATGACGTGCGTCGCGCCTACGTCTTTCAGCATGTCGGCAGCGATCTCGCCCGTGTGCGCGCTGTGCTTAACCTCGGTCGAGCAGTCCTGCCCCGCGATGCGTATGTTCGAGCCTTCGAGGCGGTCGGCGACGGTCTTGAGCGACGTGAAGGGCGGGGCGATGATCACCTCGCAATGATTCACGTTCGCCACGAGCGGGCGCAAACTGATCGCCGTCGCAACCGAATCGGCGACCAGTTTGTACATCTTCCAGTTTCCGGCGATGACAGGTTTTCGCATAAGTCAGCCATCCGCCGTCAGCCCCCAGCCGTCAGCTTATCTTCTCAGTTTTAAGCTGAGGGCTGAGGGCTGACGGCAGACGGCTATTTGTCATTTAGTGCGGCGACGCCGGGCAGTTCGTCGCCCGCGAGAAATTCGAGGGTCGCGCCGCCGCCGGTGGAGATGTGTGTGATGCGGTCGGCCACCCCGGCCTGCGTGATGGCGGCCACCGAATCGCCGCCGCCGACGATGACCGTCGCGCCCCTGTCGGCGGCGTCGGCTACGGCGCGCGCGACGCCAATCGTGCCCTCGTCGAAACCGAGTTCCTTTTCTTCAAAGACGCCCATCGGGCCGTTCCAGATGATCGTCCGCGCGTCGGCGAGCGCGCGCGAGAAGTGCGCGACGGTTTCGACGCCGATGTCGAGGCCGACCAGACCGGCGTTCGTGAATTCGATGGGGATGGTCTTCTTGCTCTTCAGCGGTTCGTAACTGTCAACCACCTGATGATCGGTCGGGAGCAACAACTGCACGCCCGCCTGCTCGGCGCGCGCTTTAATGTCGCGCGCCGTCTGCAACTTGTCGTCCTCGACGAGCGATTTGCCGACCGTAAAGCCTTCGGCCTTGAAGAACGTGTAGGCCATCGCGCCGCCGATGAGAAGTTTGTCCACGCGCCGCTCGATGAGCGCCTCGATGACCGCGATCTTGTCGGACACTTTCGCGCCGCCGAGGATGGCGACGAACGGGTGCTCGGGGTCGTTGATAACGCGCCCGAGGTAGTCGAGTTCCTTCTGCATCAGTAGCCCGGCGGCGGCCTGCCGGACGTGCTTCGTGATCCCGGCGGTCGAAGCGTGCGCGCGGTGCGCTGCGCCGAAGGCGTCGTTGACGTACAGGTCGCACAAACTCGCCAACTCTTTTGCGAAAGCGTCGTCGTTCTTCTCTTCCTCGGCGTGGAAGCGCAGGTTTTCCAGCAGCAGCACGTCGCCGTCGGAGAGCGCGTCAACTTTCGCCCGCGCCGTCTCGCCCACGCAGTCCTCCGCGAAGGCGACTTCCCTGTCGAGCAACTTCGAGAGGTGCGCGGCCACGGGGCGCAGGCTATACTTCTCCGCGCGCTCGCCCTTCGGCCTGCCCAGATGCGAGGCGAGAATCACGCGCGCGCCCTGCTCCAACGCATATTGGATCGTCGGCAGCGCGCCCCGCACACGCGTGTCGTCTTCCACTACGCCGTCCTCCAACGGCACGTTGAAATCGACGCGGATAAAGAGGCGCTTGCCCTGCAAGTCGAGGTCTTTGATTGATAGCTTCATAAAATACAGTGACGAGTGACGGGTGACGGGTGACGAGATTAAGACAAGTATTCTGTATTAACTTGTCACTCGTCACACGTCACTCGTCACCGCCTTACAGTCCCTTTTGCGCGATGAACTTGACGAGGTCGCGGACGCGGCAGGAGTAGCCCCATTCGTTGTCGTACCACGCGAGCACTTTGACGAGGTTGCCGCCGATAACCTTGGTGTACTCTGCGTCCACGATGGACGAGTTCGGATTGCCGCGAAAATCAATGGAGACGAGCGGTTCGGTCGAGAAGGCGAGGATGCCTTCGAGTTCCTCGCCCGCCGCGTTTTTGAGTGCGTTGTTGACCTCTTCGGTCGTCGTTTCGCGCTCCACTTCCATCACCACATCGACGAGCGAGACGTTCGGCGTCGGGACGCGCACGCTGATGCCGTCAAACTTGCCCTTGAGTTCGGGCAGGACGAGCGCGACGGCCTTGGCCGCGCCCGTCGAAGTCGGGATCATGGATATGGCGGCGGCGCGGGCGCGGCGCAAATCCTTGTGCGGCAGGTCGAGCAGTTGCTGGTCGTTCGTGTAAGAGTGGATGGTCGTCATCTGCGCCGTCTTGATGCGGAAATTTTCGTGAATCACTTTGGCGACGGGCGCGAGGCAGTTCGTGGTGCAGGAGGCGTTCGAGATGACGTGGTGCGCCGACGCGTCGTAACTGTCGCCGTTGACGCCGAGGACGATGGTGATGTCCTCGTTCTTGGCGGGCGCGCTGATGATCACTTTTTTGACCGTGCCGCGCAGGTGTTTGCGCGCGTCCTCGGCGTTGGTGAAGCGGCCGGTGGATTCGATGACGACTTCCGCGCCGACCGACTCCCAGTCAATCAACGCCGGGTCGCGCTCGGAGAAGACGCGCACCTCGTCGCCGTCAACCGTGATGCTGTTGTCGGTGGAAGTGATCTCCTGTTCGAGGTTGCCGAGCACGGAGTCGTATTTCAAGAGGTGCGCGAGCGTCTTCGTGTCCGTGATGTCGTTGACGGCGACAAAGTCAATCTCTTTATCTCCGAGCGCGGTGCGCAGGATATTGCGCCCGATGCGGCCGAAACCGTTGATGCCGACTTTCACTGCCATGTTAATCCAGCCTCCTGACCATCGTTATAAGTTATGAGCGACGGATTTTTCCCTTTGAGTCAATGCGCCGCCGGGCGCGACACGCGATGCGAGGGTGCCCCAACGGAATGCTCGCGCTCTTAACGTGAAAATGATGTTGCAATATAAGATTGGGAAGATAATGCGCGCGCGCGGCGACTGTCAAGGAAGCCAGCGCGCGCCGCGATTTTCGACCCCGCCCGCCGGGCGCGGCGGCAAACGCGGTGTTACGATATTGGGATGTCCGTTTGACGTTTTCGCGAATCAGGCGCGGTCGTTTGCCGCTTGGGGCGGCGCGCTTCCCGCTAAAAGAGGCCGTTCGGCGTGGCCTTCGAGTTGCCTTTAGTATTACGTAATTTTGAAACTCGCCACGGACAGGCGTCGTAGTAGTGAACTGACCTGCTGCGTTGAGTTTGAAGGTTTTAAGCAGACCCCGCCCGCGTTGGGAAGTTCAGTCAAAGTTTCAGTTGAGGAGTTTCCGGTTTGATGTTCAGTAATCGCATGCGTTCAACCTTGCAGACCGCCTTGATGTGGCTGGCAACCTGCGCCGTCGTGATGGCGCAGACGCCCGCCCCGTCTCAGCCGACCCCGGCGCAACGCGACGCGACGCGACCCCCGGGAGCGGGGCAAAGCCAGACCGTCCCAGATCAATCGCGCCCGCGCCCCTCTGACCCGACCGCCCCCCCGGCCACGCAGCGCATCTCGCCGCAGAC
>DATCWB010000095.1:0-5019 GCA_036566625.1 Pyrinomonadaceae bacterium | reverse complement strand
CGCAGGGCACCGAGCGCGGCGTCTACGTCGCGCTCGCCCGCCACTTCCAGACGCGCGCCGCCCGGTGTCGGCGTCAGGCGCGCGCCCGCCAGTTTCAACGCTTCCGCTTTCAACGCCGCGAGGTTCGCACCCGCGCAGATGATCTCCATCGCGCGCGTGTCGCCCGCAGCCCGGCGCAAGTCCGCGAGCGGGCCGATGTGTGCGAGCCGTCCGCTTTGGAGGACGGCGGCGCGGTCGCAGAGCACTTCGATGTCGGCGAGGATGTGCGAGCAGAAGAAGACGGTCGTGCCGCGCGTGCGCAAAGAAGCGATCAGGTCGCGCACCTCGCGGCGGCCTACGGGGTCGAGTCCGCTCATCGGTTCGTCGAGAAAGACGATTGACGGGTCGTTGACGAGGGCCTGCGCGAGGCCGACGCGTTGCAGCATCCCCTTCGAGAACTTGCGCAGTTGCTTGTCCCAACTCTTCTCTTCGAGTCGCACGGCGGCGAGCATCGCGGCGGCGCGCGCGCGGCAGTCGCGGCGCGTGTAGCCGAACAGTTCGGCGCAGTATTCGAGCAGTTCGCGGGCGGTGAGGTAATCGTAGAAGTAGGGATGTTCGGGGAGATAGCCAATCGAGGCGTGCATGGAGATGTCTTCGATGTCGCGCCCGCCGATGCGCGCTTGTCCGGCGGTCGGGTAGATGAGGCGCATGAGGAGTTTCATCGTCGTGGACTTGCCCGCGCCGTTCGCGCCGAGGAAGCCGAAGATTTCCCCCTCTTCGACCGCGAGCGTGAGGCCGTCGAGCGCGCGCACCTTGCGCTTGCGCCAGAAGCCCACCTCGTAGTCTTTCGTCAGATTATCGATCTCGATTGCGGCTGCCATATTTTATTCTCCGTGAAGCACCGATTCAGAATTAACCGCAGAGGAATGCGCGAGGAAGAATTCGAGAATGTGAACTTTGAGATTTGAGATGATAAAGAATCTTCCTCTGTGTTGGCTGCGATTAATCCCGCTTAATACTTGCGAATGATCTCCGACTTCTCCCCGAGTTCCACTTCGCAATTGTCCTGCCTGATGACGTAAGGCACGCCGGACGGATCGAGCGGCGCGGCGGATGAATCCATTTGAAAGCGCGCGGCGCGCAAGGCGGGCGCGACTTCGCGCCACTCCTGCGCGCATCTGCCGACGCGCGCACGGTGCGTGGTGAGCAAGGCGCGGAGCGCGTCCATTTCGTCGAGCGATTGAAGTTGGAGCAGGCGCGTGAGCGAGAGTTTCTTCATCTGCTCGTCGTCCGTCTGCCGGTACATGTTCTGGTAGATGGCGCGGGCGGTTTCGCGGCTGCCGCCTTTGGTCGCCATTTGCGCCGACATCGAGGGCAACCACCCCGGCGCGCCGGGAATGCGCGCCGCCGCCGCGTAAGCCTCGCTCGCTTCCTGAAAACGATTCTGTTGCCAGTAGATGTAACCGAGGTAAGAGTAGAGTCGCCAGGCTTGCGGGTTGGCGGCGATGCCTTTCCTGATGAGCTTGATGGCGGCCTCCACGTCAATGGCCGGAAGGACGATTGCGCCGTACTCGTAGGCGGCGAGAAATTGCGGGTCGAGCGTCGTCGCGTTCTCAAGGAGGGGCGCGAGGATTTTCAGGTTGAGCGCGCTGAGGTCGTCAATCTGGATCGCGCCCTCGTGCGCCGTCACCTTGCGCCCGACGTATTGGAGCGTGCGCATCCAGTACCAGTCGGCGGCGAGCGCGTTGAAGCCGAGACTGAGCCGGCGCGCCTGCTCGGGCTTCAAGTACAACTCATCCGGCGTGCGCGCAAGTTGCTGCGCCACGGGCGGGCGGCGTAACTCTAACCAGCGGGCCAGCCCTGCCGCCACGCCGAGTCCGCAGACGACGACGGCGACGAGCGCGAACTCGCGCGGCTTGAAACGACGGCCGCGCCCGGCGTCGCTCTTCGAGACGTGGGTCGCGTCGCCTTGTTCAGTCTTCGGTGTGACGTTCATTTGAAGTTGCGTCGGTTGAAGATGAGGATCGAGGCGGCGAGCAGGACGGAGATGTAGACGAAGGCGTAAGCGAGCGCGACGGCGAACGCGGCGGGCGATGGGCTGAGGCCGTGCCCCGCTTCGGTGATGACGGTGTAGTGCGAAAGATTCGGGAGCAGGTAGTAGAGCGCGCCGAAGAGGATTTTTGCGGCGGTCGTTCCCGTCGAGGCGGCGAGCAGTTTCATGTCCGCGCTGAAGTGGCCGATGACGAAGACGGCGAAGGTCATCAGCGCGGAGAGCGCGGGCGACGAGAAGGAAGAGAAGAGCAGCGCCACCGCCACCACGATCATCAACTCGACGAAGATCAGAATGATCGCCGGCCACACGCTGAGGACGAGCGGGTCATAGCCGCCGCGCACGTAGAGCAGCGCGAGCGAGACGCCCGCTCCCATCACGAGGACGTTGACAGCCAGCGTCAGGCACAGGCCGAGATATTTGCCGACGAGAAACTCGCCGCGTCCCACGGGCTTGGCGAAGATCGCATAGACCGTGCGCCGCTCCAACTCTTTGTAGACCAGACCGACGCCGACGAAGATCGCGATGAAGACGCCGAACAGCAGCATCGCGCTGAGCGACATATCGACGATGATCTTGGCCTCCTGCGAAGCCGAGAGGTCGCCGATGAAGATCGCGCCGCCCGTCAGCAGGAGAACGAAGAAGACCAGGTTGTAGAGCACGCGGTCGCGCACGGCTTCGCGAAAGGCGTTGCGCGCGATTGAAGAGATGCGGCGCAACGACGAGCCGCGCGGTGGCGGCGGTGCGGCGACGGCCGGGAAGGCGGGTTCTGCCACGCTGGCGTTAGGCGTCGTCTGGGTCAAGCGTTCGGTTGCGGTAATGGCTTCAGAAAACATGTCCGGGTTAGTCGAAGATGTTATGAAACCGCGCCGGTCAGGATGAGCAAACGCGGTTGAGAATATCATACGCGGGGCGGTCTGCCGCATGACCCTCCCACGTAAAACTGCGGAAGCGGAAACTTAATTCCGCCTCCGCAGAGTCCTGTGGGGGAAGCCCGTGGGTCTGTTTAAGGTTACTGAATCGCTTCGCCGCCGGAAGCACCGTCGTCGGAGCGCGCGGGAGGCGTCGTGCCGGCCACACCGTAGATGACGGCCTGCTCGTTGCTGTAGAAGCTGCGCGTGCCGGTGGCGGTGATGCCGCTGCCGCCGGGGACGGCCGTCACGTCATACTGCGCGGCCTGCTCGGCGTTGGCTTCCTGAATGCCGTCGACCGTGAACGTGTAGCCGCTCTTCGTCGTGCTGGCGAGCGCGGCGTCAATGAGACCGGCGTCGTTGAGGCCATCGAGGTCGGCGTATTCGAGGTTCGCGCCGACGGTGGTGAAATAGGTCGCCTCGGCCGTGTTGATGGAGCGCGTCGAAGCGATGGCGGAACCTTCGTTGGCGGCGCGACGCGACGCGAGGAGGTTGGGGATGGCGATGGCGGCGATGATGCCGATGATCGCGACGACGATCAGGAGTTCGATGAGTGAGAAGCCGCGTTGGCCCTTATTCTGTTGCATGTTCTTTAAGTCCTCGGGTATGGGGTTGGTAACTGTCCTTAACTACTGGAGGGTGTCACGACTACTGAATCGCTTCGCCGCCGGAAGCACCGTCGTCAGCGCGCGCGGGAGGCGTCGTGCCGGCCACACCGTAGATGACAGCCTGCTCGTTGCTGTAGAAGCTGCGCGTGCCGGTGGCGGTGATGCCCGTGCCGCCGGGGACGGCCGTCACGTCGTACTGCGCGGCCTGCTCGGCGTTGGCTTCCTGGATGCCGTCGACCGTGAACGTGTAGCCGCTCTTCGTGCCTTCGGACAGGACGGCGTCAATGAGTCCGGCGTCTTTGAGGCCATCGAGGTCAGCGTATTCGAGGTTCGCGCCGACGGTGGTGAAATAGGTCGCCTCGGCCGTGTTGAGGGAACGGACGGAGCCGATGGCGGAACCTTCGTTGGCGGCGCGACGCGACGCGAGGAGGTTGGGGATGGCGATGGCGGCGATGATGCCGATGATCGCGACGACGATCAGGAGTTCGATGAGTGAGAAGCCGCGTTGGCCTTTGTTCTGTTGCATTTCTTTGGTGTGCTCCTTAAGCAAAAAGGGAATGGTTGAGTTAGAAGTGTTCACGCGCCAACGTTCGCCATCTTGCAGGCATACGCGCCGTGCTGGCTCAGCTAGTAAACAAGAGTCATGCCACATCGGTATCGGCCGGGGAACGCGGCAAATCGCGGCTTTTGGCGTGCAAACGCAGCGGAGTGCGGGTGAGGGGGAGAGCCGTAGAGGCCGGGAACTTACAAAACTCGTCAGGAGGCCGGTGACGAAATTTGTCAAAAGTCGGATTCAGAGAGGCGTGGGAATGGTCGCTCGACCGGCGACGCGGGGAGCGTAAAGGCGTGCGCGCGAGGCGAGGGCGTGCTCCGATTTAGTAGGAGATGGGAGGGCTGGAGGCGTCGGCCGCACCGCCCATCGAACTGCGGATGACGCCGCTGGCGTCGATGAAATAGTAGCGCCAGGGGGCGACGCTGGGCGTTGCCGATACCTCATAATAGTCGGCGTTGAGGGTGGCGGCGTTGACGACAAAATTGTAGTTGCTCCGTTGCCCGTCGGCGAGCAAAGGATCGGTGAGAGTCCCGGCGTTCTTGAGTTCGGTCAAATCCCCGAACCGTTCGTGGCGGGCGCGGTAGGCGATTTGAGCCGAGTGAATGAGGCGGAGGGAACTGAACGCGCTGGCGTTGTGCGCGGCCTGCCGGGAGTTCACGAAATTGGGGACGGCGAGGGCGGCCACGATGCCGATGATCGCGACGACGATTAACAACTCCAGCAGTGAAAAGCCGCGTTGAATGTTGTGGGGGGAAGAAGTCTGCATGACCTGAATCTCGATCTCGCCGCGTCAAGCTGATTGACTTTGCAGTCAATCTCACCGAACTACTTAGCAATGCTCATGCCAGCGGGGAAGAAAGGCGAAGGGGTAAAGGTTGAAGACAGAAGCGGGGCGCGGCAGTTAATCGCCGCGCCCCG
>DATCWB010000094.1:0-25825 GCA_036566625.1 Pyrinomonadaceae bacterium | reverse complement strand
AATCGGCGAAGCTGACTTCGTACTTATTCGTGTCATAGTTTTTGCCGGAGAATTTAATTCTCAACAACTCCTTCCCGCCGGACTTCACCAACGTCCAGATCAAACTTTTCATCTCGGACGGCGCGACATCGGGCAGCTTGTTACCGGCAAACGCGACGGTCAAAGTGTTGCCTTTGAGCGTTCCGTCGAATTCGTACGTCGCATCGGGCGGGGTGTTATCCTCGCCGCCGCCCGAGACCACGAACGTCCCCATCACCTTGCTCCCGTTAACCCTCATAGTGACGACGCGTTCCCCCTGCAACCAATCGGCGCGAAAACATTTCGACACGCCCTGCGCGCTGGCTAACGTAGCCGTGCCCGCAAAGATATAAGTTAATGTGATTACAAGTTTCGCCAACAGGTTTTTCATGAGTGTTTCCTTTAAGGGAATTTTTATTTGCGTTGACCGGGATGCGACCGACAATCTTTCGGCTTCGTCCGAACGAGAGCTATCATTTCAGGTGAACGTTCAAAGAGTATTTGAAGGTGGGCTTTTTCTTCCGCAATTGGCTTGCCGTAAACCCCTCCAGACAATTCATGGCAACTTTGATTTTATAGTTCCCTGTTTTCCCGATCTCCCCTTTCCACTTATCAATGCCCACCATATCGTCGCCGATGAAGACAGCCTCTCCCTGTTCGTCGAACAACTCGAAAAACACAGAACACTCATTTTCTTTGCTCAGGAATACCCCACCCGCATCGACCCGAACATCGACCATCTGACCTTTGCGCAGTTTGAGCAAATAAAAATGTGCGTCGGACTCTCTTCTCGGCTGAAGAATTTTATGCACCGTCGCCTTGTTGTTTTTAAACGTCAACGTGGATGTCTGGGCGTATGCGCAAATCATCAGGCTGCACATCAAAAGACACACAGCCAGACCCTTTTGCGCGTTGCGGGCAATTCTCGATGCCATTTTTATGCCGCCTTCTAATTTAAGGATGGGAACCGGGTGCGCTCGACGGAAGAGACCGGCCGAGCGCCGGCAAGCTGTCGGCGCGGCGCTTCGGTTCGCCGCCCCTTGCAAACAGTGCGGGCGGCGCGAGCCCTACCGACGACTCGCGCGCACGACATCAACATGCCAGCGCGTCGCTGACTGTAAAGCCAACAGGAATTAAATTGGCGCGGAAATACTGTCAGAGTCGGGTTCTGCTTACGGTATGTCTTTTAAGGTTTGCGGGCGCGTGGAACATACCCGCCGGTTTTTTCCTTAACGTTGCCTGGCGTCGGGCTGGGGCTTGGTTGTTGTTGTCGCGCGCGTGGCACGTAGCCGCCATTTGTTCCCGCGCCGGTGGTCTGCCCTGAGCCGGTGTTGCGGTTATTGATCGATGTCGTCGATTGGTTTTGCGGGCTTGCCGGGACCGGCGTTGTTTGAGCGGCAGGTGTCGGGTAAGCTGGCTGCTCTCGTTGTTGCACCGGCGCGCCGCCACCGCCGCCACCGCAACCGATAAAGGTCGCTCCCAGTATGAGCACAAGGCAGCCAAGCAGGTGCGCGCGTAGATTTCCATGATCTATATTCTTCATATGCCGATCACCCTCATCCTTTAAGTTTTTCTCTGAGCATAATAGCGGCATTCGAATAAGCGACCGAAGAGAGCATACAGAGCGTTTGCAGCTCGGGATTTCCGTTGCGCCCCGCCTCCTCGCCGTCTTCGATAGATTGGATGGCAGCATCCTCAAACTGCGCCAGGAATTGATGGATTTGCTCTGTGTTTCCCTGTTCCGCGACGGGTGCGGCAGGTTGCCCGGCGGCTCCCGGCTTGGCATTGAAAATTGACATCGATATTTTCCCCCTTCGTTTATCACTATCGGCGATCTCAAGCGCGGGTGTTATGGCTTGCGCTATTTTTTTTCAGCTTAGCACAATACCGGAATATACCTTGACATAAATCTTGCGGCCGTGTTTCAGACGGGTTCAATCTTAAAGGGTAATGAAAAACTGAAGTTTGATCCGGCTCCCGTCTCACTCTCCACCCAGATTCTACCCCCGTGCCCCTCCACGATTCTTTTAACGATTGCCAGGCCGAGTCCCGTACTCTGCTCGCCTCCCGTGCTCTTGACGCTGAGATTTTCAAAGGGAATGAACAGCCGGTCGATTTCATTCGCCGGGATGCCCTGACCTTCGTCCCTGACACTGACGACGACCTCTTTTTCACTCCTCGAAGCCCGTACTTCCACGGTAGTGCCGGGGTGAGAAAATTTAATGCCGTTGCTGATGAGGTTGTTCAAAACCTGCTCGATCTTGGGCGCGTCGATGACCAACGCGGGTAAATCTTCCCGGTGTGTGAAGAGGATGTTGATCTGCTTTTGTCCGGCCATGAGCCGGTTCAACTCTACGTTTCTTTCCAGCAGGGCGATCAAGTCTGTCTCCTTCAACTCAAGCTGTAACTTACCGGCCTCGATTTTTGAGATATACAGAAGGTCTGTGATCAGATTCAACATGAAGTCGCTGTTCTTTCTGATGACGGAGATGAACTTGTGTTGCTCGGGAGTGAGTTGCCCGAAGTGCTGATCAAGTAACATCTGGCTATAACCCTCTATGACCTGTAGGGGATTACGTAGATCGTGGGCGGCGACTCCGATAAACTGGTTCTTAACCTCGTTGAGCCGTTCCAGTTCGATGTTCCGTTTGATCACTTCGCGCTGGGCTGTGACAAGTTCGTTGTTGAGGCGCGCAAGCTCGTTGTAAAGCTCTGTGTCTCCGTCGGACAGTTGCGAAGGGGCGTTGCCCGGCCCTCCCTTCGCGTTGCTGTCCACGAAAGGACAATCTACGACGCGGATGAATTGCTCGTAGACCTTTATGACGCCCGAGCGAGTGGCGGAACCGGCAATGAATATGCCGTCGGCAGTGGCACTCGCGCTGAAGCGGATCGACCTGACTCGCTCGCCGACTGCGAGATTCAACTCCCAGTCAAAAGCCGCCCCCTTTTCCCGCACGACATCGAGGAACGCCCGCCCCTTCTCGCGGCTCTCGAAATCCAATGCGGACTCAAACGGCTGCCCGGATGATATTTGCCCGGCGTCCAGCCCATCATAAAGAAGCTGCCGCACGACGCCATTCGTGTCGCACAACAGGGCAAGGGCGGCCAGCTCTTCTTTTCTACTCGTCATTGCGCTCCCGCTGTTAGTCATAGACTGGAAGCCACCGCCACTGCGTCCGCCGCGTCCGCCGCGTAGGCGTCTGCTCCGACGCGCTTCCATAACTCCGGCTCGACATTGAAAGGATACCCGCCGACCAGAATCTTAACGGCCTTCAAATCCTCCGCCCCGCGAACGGCGGCGATTAAATTTTCGACCGCCCGGATGTGGAAAGTCATGGTCGCCGAAACCGCGAGCACGTCAGCCCTGCGATCCGAGAGCGCTTGAAGGATGGCGCTGGTGGGGGAGTTGGCTCCGAGGTAATACGTGTCCCAGCCTTCCATCTCGAAGAAGTCGGTGATGATGCGGACGCCGATCTCGTGAAGTTCTCCGCCGATGCTGGTCGCAACTATCCTCCGGCCGTTCTTTTCCGTGCGGAAGATTCGCGGGTAAAGCTGCGCCATGATGAGTTGCGTGGCGGCCGTGCAGAAGTGTTCCTGCGCCACGCTCACGCGGTTCATCTGCCACAGACGCCCGATCTCTCGCTGCGAAGGCTGGAAAACGTGCAGGTAAATGTCTTTCACTTCCACGCCGGAATCGACCGCGTCGAGGATCAGGCGGCTCGCAAGATGCCGTTCCCCGTTCAGCAGGAGACGCAGAAACTTCCCGGCCAGATCGCCGTGCGGCGCGGCATCTTCAAATAGCGGTGGCAGGTCGGACGGCAAAGCGGGCAGCCTGTTTAGTCCCGCCTCGAAATACTCTCGAACCACCTGCCCCATCTCGGGAGGAAGCCTCTCCCCAACCACCTCACTCATGATCGAGAGGTTGCGGGACAGGTCTGCTGCGGGGACGCCGCGCGCTTCGAGCATCACTTTCGCCCAACCGATGTAGTCGGAGAATAAGGCATGACTGGATGCGGCGACGGCATCGGCCAGATAAGAGAGATGATAGTTTGCGTCCTGTAAGCACCTGGCGCGCCCGGCCTCGCCGTACCTGGCCGCCAGTTCCGGCTGCGCTTCGTACTGACGCGAAGTGACGGCCTCCGCCAGATGTGCGCGCTCCGAATCAAGAATCCGGCCTATCGCTTCGTTCAGTTTCGACACCATACCATTCAGGCTCACGAGGAGATGTGCTCAAAAAAACGAAGCCGGGCGCTTTGAGGGACGAGTTTCAAGCCTCTCGGAATTCCTTTGTGAGAATCGTGATACAGGTGGCTGTGATGCCACACCTTGAAGCTGTCTTCATCGCGCCAGTAGGTCAGCAGCCAAATCTCGTCCTTGTTGTCTAACGGGCTAATGACCTCCATACGTAAAAAGCCCGCCGCATCCTCAACCAGGTGAGGGCGCTTGATAAAAGCGTCCTTCACCTCTGCGGTCATGTTGTTGGCGATGGTGAACTGGCTTAAAGCGATGAACATCCTGCACCCCGTTATCTAGGTTATCCGAACTCGCGCTTCCGCCCAACAGTATCGCAGGTCTATTGTTTTGTGAAGTTTCTTGAGACGCGAGAGCGGAAAATGGGCGACAGGAGTTATAAAGGCGGATCATCCGCACACCTGCATTTGGAGCGCTCGCAATTCAGCATCTCGCTTAGGGGGCGTCCGTCGCCGCGCCGGTTCAAAGGATTCAAGCCGCAGTGCTGGCTGAAGTTTTCTTCATTTCAGTTGCCGGGGCAATGTTTTGTTCGACTGTGGTTGGCCTCATCGTTGTCTACAAATCGAGAGGCGAGCCGTGTTGATGCGGCTCGCCTCTCGTTTACCCGGCGCAAGGGATTAGGCTTCTTCAGCTATAAGTTATGCGATGTCGGATTGCGTGCCTTCATCCAAGATAAAAGTGATCATGAGATTGACCTGATACTCGACGATTTTGCCGTTATCGATTCTAATCTGCTGTTCTTTCACCCACGCGCTACGAACGTTGCGCAGCGTTTGAGTGGCGCGGGCGACGCCGCTTTGTATGGCGTCCTCAAAACTTTTCCCTGATGTGGAACTGATTTCCGTGATGCGTGCGATAGACATGATGTTGATCCTCCTGAGATCGGAAATGTGTTGCGGTCGTAGTCCGGCTTGCCGGTTTCTATAAACTGGAGACTGTGATCTGGTTATCGACTGCGGTGACGCCCCGCACCCTTCTCACTATTCGCTCGACCTGAGACTTGAGGGTTGGCGATGTCGCAGACCCGCTCAGGGTTGCCGTGCCCCGGCTCACCTTAATCGTCACTAAGGCCATCCCATCGTTCTCACTCAGCTTTTGGATCGCAGCCTCTTGCGCGTTTGCGTCCGCGCTCGTGCCGTCTCGCGCGGGTTGCGGGGCGGCTTGCTGAATTATCACGGGTGGTTGCTGCTGCTGCGCGGGAGCCTGTTGAATAATGACCGGAGCCTGCTGCGGCTGTGCCGCCGGTTGCTGAATAATCGTTGTGGGCGGTTGGGTTTGCTGGTTACTGTTGATCGTCGCGGCGGTCAGGTTCGCGTTCCTGTCGGCAGCCCGTTCCGCGTTCCTGTTGCTGATCATATAGACGACGATGCCGATCACCGCTATCGCCGCAATCGCGAAGAGGGCTATCGTCCCGGTCGAGGGGCCAGACCGGTCCGGGGCGGTTTCGGTTCGCCGGGTCATAACCTCCCGATGCTCGTTCGGAGTATCGACTACGATGTGAGTTTTCTGCTCTCTTCCTTCGTCAGTGTTCATGGATTATCCTCTCTATATATAAGCCGGAAATTTTGCAGCGGATATGATCAGCCGGCGCGTCGCGCGGGCGCTTCATTGAGCGCCCTGTCCGGACATCTTGTCGAATAATCCCACTGTCTATTCTCCCTGGAAGTTGAGCTGGTGGCTTCAGATAATCCGGAGGATTCCAGACGGGCTGAGAAGGAGTGAGCTGGTCTCGTTTCATACCCACCTTACGACACGAGTTGGTATATGTCAAATGTGGGATATATCTTATATATGTTATAGTGCGGATATGATATATCTCGTAAAACACACACGCATGATCCCGACGGACGGAGGCGCATCATGATCGAGGTGTTACTCGACAAGCTGCTGGAAGAGCAGGGTCGGACTTTCTACTGGCTGGCGAAAGAGACGGGCATCAGCCACACGACGTTGTGGCGACTCAAGAAGGGTAAGGCGCTCGGCATCAACTTCGAGACGCTGATGAAGATTTGCAGCGGTCTCAAATGCCAACCGGGCGACGTGTTGAGACTGGCGAGCGGGGAGAAGACAGCTAAGCCGGGGCGGGCGGCGGGTAATAAGGGTAAAAGAGAGTAGGAGCGCAGAAGCGCGGCACACTCAGCATCTTTGAATTGATTCACGCGCAGCACCGGCGTCAGTTACTCCTCTTAACGAGCATAGGAATGCCGGGCGAAACTGTTGACGCTTGAGCCACGTTGGTATAAAAAGCATCCCGCTTGATTACCTGCTCGCCAGAGGAGAGAGTCGGATGTCTATCAATGAAGAAAATTTGAATCATTTATTAGGAAAGTTCGTCGCAGACTTCGGTGCCGCATTCCATGCCGGTCTGGTTGTTATCGGAGAAAGCCTCGGCCTTTACAAGGCGCTGGCCGAGGCAGAGCAACCTCTTACTTCCGCCGAATTGGCCGAACGAACCAATACGACCGAGCGTTACGTGCGCGAGTGGCTTTGCTCGCAGGCGGCGGGCGGTTACGTCGAGTATGATGCAGAGACTCAGCGTTACTTTCTCACCGCGGAGCAGGCCTTCGCGCTCGCCGACGAACAGAGTCCGGCATATCTACCCGGCGCCTTTTTGCTGGCCGTCTCCGCGCTGAGAGCCGTGCCGAAGATTACCGAAGCGTTTCGCACCGGGGAGGGCTTCGGCTGGCATCAGCACGATCACGGATTGTTTCGTGGGACTGAACTGTTTTTCCGCCCCGGTTATGCCGCCAATCTGATCAACTCATGGATTCCTGCTTTTGACGGAGTCGAGGCCAAACTCAAGGCCGGGGCGAAAGTCGCAGATGTCGGGTGCGGCCTCGGCGCTTCGACCATTCTGATGGCGCAAGCCTTCCCCGCTTCTACCTTCGTCGGTTTCGATTATCATGATAAGTCCATCGAGATGGCGCGGCAAAAGGCGTCGGAGGCGGGGGTGGCTGATCGGGTGGAGTTCGCGGTGGCTAAAGCTAAAGACTACCCGGGAGAAAACTACGATTTCGTCACGTTCTTCGATTGCCTGCATGACATGGGCGACCCCGTCGGGGCAGCCGCACACGTCAGAGAATCACTCGCCCCTGATGGCACATGGATGATCGTCGAGCCGTTTGCGGGGGATCGAGTGGAAGATAATCTGAATCCGGTCGGACGCATCTATTATTCCGCTTCGACGCTGCTCTGTACACCGGCTTCCCTGTCACAGGAAGTAGGTCTCGCACTCGGAGCGCAGGCGGGCGAGGCCAGGATGCGCGAGGTTGTTAAGGCCGGAGGCTTCAAGCACTTTCGCCGCGCCACCGAAACGCCGTTCAATCTTATTTTTGAGGCGAAGCCCTAACGAGCCGGAACAGCCGAGGCTTGTCTCTTCGCCGTTCAGGATGGCTGCCCGGGGAAAATCGCTCAAAGAACCTTTTCGTATCAAATTAATCTTTGCGGCATAGCCCTCTCCATCCCGCGCAAAAATAGTGGTTGACAGATATTCCTTGCAAGGAGTATTCTATTCCCGTGATGGTCAAACTGCGGGAAGAGATCAAACAGACGAAGCCGTTCGGGAGCCTTGAGGACGAGGCGTTTCTTAATGTGCTCAGGACGGCCGAGGCATTCGTCAGAAGAGAGACCGAACTCTTAAGGGCTTATGAGGTCACGCTCCCTCAGTACAATGTGCTGCGCATCCTGCGTGGCGCGGAACCCGAAGGGCTGATCTGCCGCGAGATCAGCGAGCGCATGATCGCGCGCGACCCGGATGTCACGAAGCTCCTTGATAGGTTGGAAGATCGCGGCCTGGTGAAGCGGGAGCGGCAGGAGAAAGACCGCCGCGTCATCGTCACCCGTGCCACACCCGAAGGACTCAAACTCGTGAATGAGCTCGACCAGCCCAGCCTGAAACTGACCGAGGGTCTGCTGAAGCATTTGGGCGAGCGCAAGCTCAGGACTTTGATACAGTTGCTGGAGGAGGCGCGCGAGAAGGCAGTTTAAAAAATTTTAACCGGATAGTCCTTGTAAGGATTATCTTCGCAAGCCGTGTGAGACGGACTTGATGGAGGGCAAACTTACTAATTTTGCAGTTAGGAGCGCCGGGAGAAGTTCAACGTTGACTCCGACCGGCAAGCGAGGCGGAAGGCCAAGAACAGGCCGCCGGCAGGCGGCATCGGAGAGCGATTCAGAGGCCAACCGGCCTTCAACAGGCCGGCAAGAAAAACGAAGAGTAAAGGAGAAAACAGCAATGTCTAAGGTGAACACGATTTCGACCGCCGAACTCGACGGGCGGCTGCGCGAGAACGGCAACCTGCAATTCTGGAATGTCCTGACGGACGAGTACTTCAACGGGGAGTTGATCCCCGGCTCGCGCCGCGTGCCGCTCGAACGGGTGGGGCGCGAGGCGCACGAGTCGAACCTGACGAAGGATGCGGAGATCGTCGTCTACTGCGCCGGGCCGCACTGCCCGCAGAGCGGCTACGCGGCCGAGAAGCTACAGACGCTCGGCTACACGAACGTGAGGGCGTACGAGGGCGGACTGGAGGAGTGGAAGGGACTCGGCCGCGAGGTCGAGCGCACGGGCGAGCCGGTCGCAGCGTGAAGTAGCGGGTGCGGCGAGGGCTGCCGGATTTATGGCGCACGCCCTCGCCGTAACCGATATTTTCGGTAACAGGAATTTTAACTATTGGCTCCGTAGTCGAGGCGCTGACTTTAAAGTTGAAGCCTTATGCGAGGAAAGGGGCGATGGTATGCGTGAGTTGAAGAGAGCCATGAAATTGGTGGGCGAGGAAGAAGGGCGGCGGATGCTGAGGATCGGCGATGTCTCAAAGAGGAGCGGCGTCGGCATCGAGGCGCTCAGGTTCTACGAAAAGAGCGGCCTTCTCGACAAACCTTCGCGCACCTACAGCGGCTACCGCGTCTACGGTGAGGATGTTTTGGAGCGTCTGTCTTTCATTAAGCGGGCGCAGGCGCTGGGCTTCTCACTGGACGAGATCGGTCGGATCATCGGCGACGCCGGAAAAGGCGAGAGCGCCTGCGCAGATGTGCGCGAGATCGTCCGGCGGCGCATGGCCGAACTCGACGAGAGGTTGAAAGAGTTGCACCGCTATCGAAATGAGTTGAAAAGCACACTCGAAGAATGGGACAGGGTGGGGCAGGTGCCGGGGCACATCTGCGGGCTGATCGAGAGTTCGCACGTCGAACACGCTGCCCCGCACAAGATGAAAGGGCTTAAACGCAGTAAGCGCGCGTCTGCCGTTGCAGGAATAGCAATCGGGTTATGAGACCGGCTTCCGGCTCTCTAACCAGCAGGAGTTATTTGCCGAAACTATAAAGCGCGCTGCGAGTCCTGATGTAAACCCGGCCGTCTGCGATTGCCGGTGTGGCGAAGACCTCGTCGTCCAACTCATTGACGGCGAGCACCTGCCAATCGCCCGCGGCCTTCAACACGGACACCTGACCGCCCTGGCCGACCAGAAACACCTTGCCGTCGGCCGCCACCGGCGAGGCGAAGTATTTATCAATCGCACCTTGCAGGCGGCCTTGCTTGATGACCTTGCCGGTCGCCGGATCGAACGAGAGCATAATCCCGCTGTCGTTGACCATATACAGGACGCCCTGGTAGAGAAGTGTCGAGGGAACCTGCGGCACGGGTCTCTGGTAACGCCAGCGAATCGCGGTCGCCGTTTGATCGCCCTGTCCCCCCAGTTTGATCGCGAGCAGGCCGTTCTCCGAAGCCATCATGCCGCGAAACACTTCCCAGTCCTTCGCGTTCAACTTCTCGTCGCGATCCATGTCGAATGCCTCGAAGGCTTCCGTCAACATCTTGTCCATCTTCTCCGCGCCCGCCACCTCCGACTTCGCGATCAACTTATCGTTATTCTTATCGTATCTCGCCCACGCGTCTTCAAAGGGAATCGTGCTGATTTGATTTCCGGGTTGATTCTGCGGGAAGCCCCACCCGTTGATGTACACATATTCCCCGTCGCTGCTGGCAATAGATTTCATCTCGCACGCCAGGCCACGCACCCACCAGACTCTTTTGCCGTCCGCGACCGAGTAGGCCGAGAGTTGGAACGACTCGGGAACGACGATCTGCTTTGGCCCCTGCTTCGGTTGGTAAATAATCGGCGTCGAGTAACCCGAAATGACCGCGGGGCGGTCAACCTTCCAACGCACGCGCCCGCTCGTTTTATCCACCGCGATCAGGTATGAACCGGGACTGTCCTGATCGACGGGCAGGATCACTTTGTCATCGACGAGAATGGGAGACGCCCCGAACCCGTAGAACATATTGAACGGCCCGAGCGGAAGCCGCCAACGTTCCTTACCGGCGCGGTCGTAAGAAACCAGACCGAACTCCTGGAAAAAGACGTAGACATTCGTGCCGTCCGTGACGGGGCTGGGAGAGGCCGGGTCGTTGACGTTCTGCAAACGCCCCTCGCGCGAGCGCAGCACTTCTCGCTGCCACAGCAGCTTTCCCGTCTGGCGGTCGAGACAGATGACCAGCAGCTTATGATTCTTCTCGCCCGCCTTCCCCTTAGCGCCACCCGCTGCTTGTTGACTGCCGCTTGCTTTTTCCTTTTCATAAGCGGTGACGAACACGCGGTCTCGCGTCAGCACGGGCGAAGAATGGCCGGGCGGCAGCGGCGTCTTCCAGACCACGTTCTTCTCAGGGCCGAACACTTCCGGCAGCCCGGTCGAGACGGAAACGCCGCTCCCGTTCAGTCCGCGAAACTGCGGCCAGTCTTCGGCGACCGCCGCCGCACCTGTCGAAGCCGTCAACGCGAACAGCGCAACGAGCGGCGCGCTCAACAGAGCGCCGCTTGCCTTCCTTAACTTCGACATCTTCCTGCGCGAGTTTGTCCTGCGAGAGCGAAAAGTTTTGTTCAGCATGCGAACCGTCCTGACGAGAGCTTGCGAGGCAAGCGCGATTCTAATTTAAGCGCGGCGAAAAAGATACGCGCAGCCCGAGCGACGCACTTCGCGGACGCCCCTCCGATGAGTTAGCGCCCGTCTTATTTGTGGTAAAATCACCGCCCAATGCTCGATCAATCAACGCCGACCCGGTCGTTTACTTTCAGCGCCATGCTGAAACTGCGTTCAGCCGTCAGTATCGCCGCGTCTCGGAGCGGGCTTGTGGCCGCCGTCGCTCTCATATGCTTCTTATCGCTGCCGGTGTGCGCACAGCAGGCTGAGTCTCCTGCGCCGCCGGTTGTGGTGCAGCCCGGTGCGCCGGGACAGCCGACCCGCACACTGCCGCCGACGACGAGGGCGACATTGCCGCCACGTTCGCCGAAAGACGTGGAGTTCATGCAGGGCATGATCATGCACCACGCCCAGGCGGTTGAGATGACGGCTCTGATCCAGTCGCATACGGAGAACAAGGATGTCCGGTTGCTCGGGGCGCGCATCAGCCAATCACAGTCAGACGAAATAAAGTTTATGAAACGGTGGCTCGAAATCAGGGGAGAGCCTTTGTCGCCGCCGATGCCGGAAATGCACGGCCACGACATGTCAGGCCATGACATGTCGAGCCATCACATGCACATGCCCGGGATGCTTACCCCGAAGCAGATGGACGCCTTAAGAAAAGCAAAGGGCGCGGAGTTTGACCGTCTGTTTCTGGCCGGAATGATTCAGCACCATACGGGTGCGTTGATCATGGTCAAGGATTTATTCGATACGGCCGGCGCGGGGCAGGACGCCGAACTGTTCAATTTCGCAACGGATGTCGATAGCGGACAACGCGCCGAGATCAGGATTATGCAAACCATGCTGGGTGAAAAATCCGTAGAGGAGAAACGATGAGCCGAGGACACAATATCGCTTTCCGTTTACTAATAGCTTCCCTTGTTTTGTGCTCGTGTTTTGCAGCCTGGACACCGGCACAAACGGCCACGCCGTCACCGCAGCCTTCGCCCACGCAGACGCCGGAAGCCAAACCCGCCGACCAGGGCGGCGGGAATCCGTTTGCCCCTGAATCGGCTCCGCCGCTACCGGCGTGGATGACGGGTTCGGCTACAGGCGACCCGCGCGCGAAACTGTCGCCGGGAATCTACGAGGCGGGTGAAGCGGCGTCGGGCATGAAGCACCTCATGCTGCTCAAAAAGCCGGACGCGTTCCAACTCGGCTCCGACGATCCTGATAATCCGAAAGTGCAGAAGACGCTCGGCCTCCTTGGCGTCGGCGACGCCTCGAAGATGCCGAAGCCTCTCCAACTGGTGATGGCTCAACTCGCTTTCGCCAACTCGGACATGGCGTTCCAGGGCAATCACCTGTTTCAGGGAAACTTTTACGGCGTCAGCATCTATGACATCTCCGATCCGGCGAAGACCAGACTGCTGACTTCGATGGTGTGTCCGGGCGGGCAGGGCGACGTGTCGGTTTACAAGAACCTGCTCTTCATGTCGGTGGAGATGCCGAACGGCCGTCTGGATTGCAGTTCACAGGGTTTTCCGCCCGAGCCTGCGCCCGCCGCGGGACAAGAGAACAAGCAAACGCTGCCGGCGGCGCAAAAAGATCGTTTTCGCGGGGTGAGGATTTTCGACATCTCCGACATCAGGAATCCGAAGCAGGTGGGGGCGGTGCAAACCTGCCGCGGCTCGCACACGCATACCCTCGTAGTCGATCCGAATGACAAGAACAACGTCTACATCTACGTCTCGGGGACATCTTTTGTCCGTCAGAGCGAAGAGTTGGCCGGGTGCTCGGGGGAGACCCCGGACAAAGACCCCAACACCGCCCTCTTTCGCATTGAGGTGATCAAGGTGCCATTGGCTGCGCCGCAAAATGCTCGGGTAGTGTCGAGTCCCCGCGTGTTTATGGACCCGAGGACGGGCGCTCTGGCCGGCCTGAATAACGGCGGCACACACGGCAAGAACGGATTGGAAAAGCCGTCGCCCACCGACCAGTGCCACGACATTACCGTGTACTCGGCCATCGGACTCGCGGCGGGCGCGTGCTCGGGAAACGGAATTCTGCTGGACATCAAAGACCCGGTCAATCCAAAGCGCGTGGACGCCGTAAACGATCCGAACTATGCGTACTGGCACTCGGCCTCGTTTTCCAATGATGGAAAAAAAGTTGTGTTCACCGACGAGTGGGGCGGCGGACTCGGTGCGCGCTGCCGCCCGAACGATCCGAACGTATGGGGAGCCAACGCAATTTTCCGCCTGTCGGGGAACAAGCTGAACTTCGCGAGCTACTACAAGTTGCCGGCCGCGCAGGGCGACAGTGAGAACTGTGTTGCGCACAACGGCTCGCTCCTTCCGGTTCCCGGCCGCGACATCAAGGTGCAGGCATGGTATCAGGGCGGCATCTCCCTCATGGACTTCACCGACCCCGCCCGTCCGGTTGAGATTGCCTATTTCGACCGGGGGCCTATCGATCCGAACATGCTCATACTCGGCGGCTCCTGGTCTGCCTATTGGTACAACGGCCACATCTACTCGTCGGAGATCGCGCGCGGCCTCGATATCCTGGAGTTGACTCCGACGCAGCATCTGACGCAGAACGAGATCGACGCCGCGAAAACAATTCGGGTGGCTGAATTGAATGTGCAGAACCAGGAGAAAATCGAGTGGCCGAGAAGGTTGGTCGTAGCGAAGGCATACGTCGATCAGCTTGAGCGTTCGCAAGCTCTGCCTACCGGCCGAATCGCCGCCCTGCGGCAGGCGATTCAAAAAGCAGAGAGTTCACGCCTGAATCAGAGAGAGATGGGAAAACTCAAAGGCCTCGCGCCGTCGTTGGAGAAGAGCGCCGGCCTGTCGAAAAGTGCGGCAGACTCGGCCCGGCTGCGAGCCTTGGCCGAAATCCTGAGGCAACCCGCACTTTGATCCTTTCGAGCGCGAACTCGGTCGATGTCTGAGAATGCGCGCCGCCGCCTCGTTGGTGGCGGAGTTTAAATACGCGTGCGGGCGAATCGTCGAGCCGGCCGGCACAAGCCCGGCAGCCGTTCAAAGCCGGTCATCCTCGGCTCGTCTCCCCTTCGACGCACCAACCGGGACGATTCAAAGCTCTGCGGGCGAGACGGGTTTGAATTGTCCGCCGGGTTCGGCGGCGAAGTAGAAGTAGCGTAGACGCTTGTCGCCGGGGTCGTCCTGCTCCCATGGCCTCTCGGCTTCGCGCCGGGGGTTGAGAAGACGCGCGCCGCCCACTTCGACGACGTATTGCGAATTGTCCGAGTTGCCGCCCCGCCACGTTTCGCCGTACATCCCCTCGAAGAGTCCTTCAAGTTTGTCGGGTCGCAGCGATACCCCTTTGAGCCAGAGTTCGTCCGACTCCGGGGTATCGCCTTCCAGCCAGTTGCCGGGAACTTTGCAATATACCAGGCAACGGTAGGGCGACTCGGCGACGAACCCCGAAGGCAGACGCAACCCGTCGGCCAGCATCACCATGAGGATGCGACTCGGTTTTGCTTCATCCGTGCCGAGATCATTAAACGGAAACGCGTAAGTCACGCCGGGGCCGAAAGGGTTGAAAAGCAGGCCGTCAATACCTAACCGTGTCGCGCCTTCCATCAACGCTTCCCCACCGGCCACGGCTTGTCGCAGCGATGCGCGCTGTTCCTCGCCGAGCTTAGACAAAAACATGTCGGCGCAATCCGGCGCGGTGAAGGCCGCCGCCGGGTTGGACATCCCGCCCTGGTTGGGCAGAGTGATCACGGGGCCGGACGAGTGGTTGAACACAAGGAAGGCGCGATAGCTGCCGACAGCCGTTTTGTCAGGGTTGCCCGTCTGCCGCCACCGCTCGAAATTCTCTTCGAGTGTGATTGCGTCCGCCCAAATCCTGCCTGCCCCGGTGGCGGAGCCTTCCGAAAATATCCACGTGCGTTCGCGCGGCGAGTAGGGATTGACGCGCACGGTTTTCGTGTCCGGGTCGATGCTGCGAAACAGTTTTGTTCCGGCGATGCCGCCCGCGTATGCGCCGAGCGACGCGCCCGCCGCCTGCGCAAGGTCGGCGGCCTCGCGGTCTGTGAAAATCCACAACTCGCCGGGCGGCAATCGCGTCTCCGCGCCGTACATCGTGATGTTGTCAACGACACCGGCCTGTTCGCCGCTTTGCGCGACGAGTGAAGCCGGCACGAGCCAACCGCGATGACTCACGAGCGCGCGCATCACGTCATCGGCGTTCGCGCGCCCTTCACTATAAGCAGTCAGTATTTGCAACATGTTGTGATAGCTCCGTCCGTTCTCAAAAATGTCGTTCGGTCGCAGTCGGGCGCACACGCGTCCGCATGGCTTCGACCAATTCGACGAGGTCGCTCGCCCAGAGTTGCACGCGGGGCATGGTCTGCGTCGAAGCGTCCGGGGTTTTCGGCCAGCGGGAGGACTGCGCCTCGCGTATGGCATCTTCCGCGATGAGGAATAACTGCTGCCCGGCCTGCGACAACACCGCATGCGTCCAAACCGCGCGCGAATTTTTGGTCGCCCCGCCCGCACTCGTCATCACATGCTCATACCAGCCGAACATTAATTCATGCGGCTCATCGAGGTCGAAGCGCAGAATAAAATCCCGCGCCACCGGCACGGTCAGTTTGCCGTCGGCAAAACTTATACCCGGATGCCGCAAATCCCGCGAGCGCGCATAACGCCGTTGCAGGGGGTAGCTCAGGAAGAAAAGGCCGAACCAGAGCAAGCCGAACATAAAGACGACCCAGAAGCCGTCGAAGTCAACCCTCAACCACATCAGCAACCCGCCAACCGCAAACACTGACAACGCCGCCGACAGAGCGGCGATGATTACTGCCGCGACCCCGATCCAGAAACTCGTCCAGCGCGTGCGCCGGACGGGAACGCTGCATGAAATTTCAGTAGCCTCGGCCTGCGAGGCCGACCGCACATCCATCGGCCGTACTTCCTCGAAACCAGAACTTCGTCTGCGGTGATGAGGTCTTTTCAAAAACTCGCCGGTACTCGACATCACTTTATAGAGAAAGATGTAACAGAAATACAATACACGAATTCTCAAATGTAACGTAAAGTTCATCCTCTCCCTAAAGCAGGTGGTTGGCAGCATGAGGACGACGGATTCTTACGCGCCTTCTTGCCCAGCTTTAGCCATAACTCTTCGAAGCAAAAGAATATTCGTACAACTGCGGTCTAACTAGAGGTTAGAGGTGTCCTCCTCTCCAGTTACTAAGAGTTCATCGTGGCTCCGTGGCCGTTGGCCTTTCGGGCGTTCCGTTCAGACGGGCGTCGCGGGAAGCGAAGGGGCGTCTCTCCCTGCGACGGATGAAGGCGGTCAACAGGGGTCGGAATCTAGTAAACAGCAGAAAGCCGAAAAGGTAAGCTGGAATCTCGAAGCGGGGGCGCAGATAGCCGAAGGTCGCTCGATTCTGAAAAGACTCTCGGGCGGGAACCGTTACGAAGTCTTCCTGACCTGGGACGACCGACTTTTTGCGATTACGGTCACAAAAATCCTGAGACCCGACCAGGCCGAAGACGCGCACGCGCTCAATGAGCTTCGGCGCGAAGTCGAAGTGCTGCGAGGGCTCGCCCACCCTTGTCTCGTGCGCTGTTTCGACGCCGCGCTCGACGGCCCTTACCCGCACGTGATGCTTGAGCATCTGGAAGGCCCCACCCTGCGCCGCCTGATCAAGCAGCAAACGACCATCCCCCTGGATCAACTGCTGCCGCTCGCCCTCCACGTCGCGGCCGTCCTCCAATACATGGCAAACGAGGGGTTCGTCCACCTCGACGTTAAGCCCAGTAACATCGTGATGGGAGTTCCGCCCCGCCTGATCGACCTGAGCATCGCACAGAGTTTCGAGAGCGCCGCCCGGCTTCGCCATTCTATCGGCACCGACCCTTACATGCCGCCCGAGCAATGCGACCCGGCCGCACACCCCGGCGGCATCGGGCACGCCGCTGACGTGTGGGGGCTTGGAGCCACGCTTTATCACGCGGTCACAGGCGAAACTCCTTTTCCACGCGGCGATGCTAAGAGCAAAGACCGAACTCTGCGTTTCCCTCAATTAGTCGAGGAGCCAAAACCGCTCCCGCGATACGTTCCCACGGCTTTGCAGGAGTTGATTTCGAGCATGCTCGCGAAGAATTCGGCCGAGCGACCGGCAGCCTCTGACGTTGCCAGCGCGCTTGAGCCATTGGTCGCGTCAATTTCGCCCAGGCTTAAAGCCTCGCGGCGCGGTATACACGTTCGTTGATTAGCGGAAAGCTCACCTGACAACAGCTTGACGGAGCACCGAACGCGAAACAGTAGTAAACCACAGGGAGAATATCACGATGCTCAGTGTTAATAGATTACTCGGCCGCCGCTCTCCGGCGGACGCCGACGCGGAAAGTTTATTTGAAAACGCTGACGGCGCGAAAAAATCACCGTCCTCGGTCTACCTACGACTCATCGAGGATGAATCGCCCGGCGCGGAGGTGGGCAAGCGCTCGTTCGGCGTTCGGCTCGGCGCTGTGTTCGCCACATTGATGGTGGGACTTTCGGCCGGAGCGTTAAATGTATTTGCCGAAGATGATGACGATCTGGTTGCTTCTTCCTCAAAGGGCGGCTCTGACGACGATGAGGACGTAGACAACACGGCGACGGGGACCGGAACGGGCGTTAACACGGCGACGGCCACCGCCACCGATCCGGGCACTAATGATGCCACCGGAACGAACACCGGCACGGGAGTGGCGACGGCAACCGGCACGGGGACGCTCAACGGTCGAACCGCCACCGGCACGGCCACCGGCACGGGAGGGGTGACGGCGACCAACACGGCGACCGCCACTAATCTTAAAACCGGCGACCGCACTGCCACCCAGACGGGAACGGGAACGGGCGCCAACACGGCGACGGCCACCGCCACCGCTACGGCCGCCGGTAATGGCCGCAGGGGTAACAAGGGCAAACAGGCCGGCAAGAACAAGGGTGGTGATAATAATGATGCCACCGCCACCGGGACGGCCACCGCGACCGGCGTCAACACTGCGACCAACACCGGCACGGCCACCAACCCCCGCACTCAGGACGCGACGGCGACCAGCACCGGCACGGCCACGGGTAACAACACGCTGACGGCCACCGCGACCAGAACAGCTACGGGCACCAGACTCACAGCCACGGACGGCACGGCCACCAACACGGCGACGGCGACCGGCGTCAATACCGCCACGAACACCGCCACCGCCACAGACCCGTTGACGCAGGATCGCACGGCGACGGCGACGGCGACCGGAACCGGAGGGGGAACCGGCACGGCCACCAACACGGGCACTGTGACCGGCACCCGGACGGCGACCGGCAGGACGAGAACTGCCACGGCGACCGGTACGGGCGCGGTCACGGCCACCAACACGGCGACGGCCACCAACCCTCAGACTGTCGACGGTACGGCGACCAATACGGCCACCGCGACGGGCGCGCTGACTGCGACCAACACCGCGACCGCCACGGGAACGGCAAACGGCGGAACTGCAACCGGCACTGCCACTGCGACCGGCGACACTACGGCGACGAACACGGCGACCGCCACCAACCCGGCAACGCAGGATACGACGACCGGGACGGGAACCTCGACCGGAGACACAAAGACGGGAACAGCGACCGGAGGCACAAAGACGGGAACAGCGACCGAGACGACGGGCGCATAGTTAGGCGAGCGCAGAGCGCGGCCTCGCGCCCATCCCTGAAAGTCGTCTCGCCTGCCGGATAGAAGTAGAAGCAAAAAAGAGGAGGGGCAAGGTTGATTCCTTGCCCCTCCTCTTGGTTTGAGCGCTGGTGCACTTGATACGCTCCCTGAGTAAGTGTCTTCACTACCGTGTCCGATTCCATGAAGCTTCGTATCTCTTCAACGGAGAAGCCCCACTTCTCCTCATCGTTCCCGTACTCTTCCGATAGAAAACCCGCCAACTCCTCTACCGAAAATGACCCCACGGAGGTCAGGTAACTTTCATACTCATCCTGAATCTCGCGCCAATCGGAATATTGCTTTCTGGAAAGAAGCATCCGGTCGGGCTTCAGATAGACGAGGTAGACGCAGGAGGTTAGACGGCTCATGACCTTCGTGCCGAATTCATCTCCTATCTTTAGTCGTTCAGAGGATCGGCGCCGTAAGGGTGGTCTAAGATGTAAAGCCAGCTTCCGTCCGTTTGCCGTCTCACTACCTCTGTCGTGTGGTTGTTTATTTCCAAGCGATTGCCGCCCGGTGCGCTTCCGGCTAAGTGAACTTTCGCGCGCAGCAGCGCGATGTCGCCATGCACGAGCGCGTATTGATTTTCGGAATGCATATATCCCTTGAGCGCAAGCAACTCTTGTAGCGCAGCCCGGATAGCCTGACTTCCTTCGACCACCCGGCCCGGCACGGGAACCAGAACCGCGCTCGGCTCATACAGTGCCATGAGATTTTCGATGTCTCCGGAATTAAACGCTTCCGCGAATGCCGAGTTCATGTCTTCCGGTTGATACACTTTCATAACGATGGTTGGTCTCCATGCAGGGCAGAGTTTCTTAATACTGCGGCGAATCAAACGGGATGACGTAGTTCTGTCACCGACGGGCAGAAGAAGAAACGAAGCGCTATCTAAAGCTATCAATTTGTTCAAAGAAAGCTGACAACTTGCGCTCGTCTAATTTGCCGTCCGTTCGCACCCCGCTACAAACATCCACTCCGAACGGTGCGACCCGTTCGACAGCGTCGCGCACGTTCTCCGGCTTCAAACCTCCGGCGAGAAAGACGGGCTTCTTCACTCGCTCGACGATGCGGCGGCTGATCGCCCAATCGTGTGTGCGCCCCGTGCCTCCGAGCAACTTAACGGAGAGACGCTGATCGCCTGAATCCAACAGGATCGCGTCCGTCTCCGGCGCGACTCGCAGCGCCTCTTCGAGAGATTCTTCATCCTGAACGTGTATGACCTGCACCAGGCCGATGCCCGGCAGAGCATCGCGTAAATCCCGGTAAGTCCCGTGTGACAGCCGGTCAACAATCTGCAACGCGTTACTTCGGACGTAGCGTTGCTGCTCGATGATGCTCGAAGCGCTCTGCCTGCTCGTCAGCAGGAACGATGCGACGGCGGGAGGCGCGCTCGCGGCGATCTCACGCGCCCGTTCATCAGAGATGACTCCGGGGCCTGACGGCATTTCCGAAACCAGACCGAGCGCGTCCGCGCCGTAACTGACGGCCAGAGCGGCTTCTTCGACGCTGTCGATGCAGCAAATCTTGACCCGTAATCTCATGCGGCTAAATGATACGGACGCCAGCAAGTGCCACCGCGCAGCCCTCATTATAAATTTCTCAACCACTTCTCAACATAGTTTGCCGGCCTACGTCTTGATGAGCGGTCTGCCCTGCTGCCGCCCGGCGAACCATCTTTGTTCGGTCGCGTAATATGTCCAGCAGATGACGAAGAGTTGGAACGGCACTCTCAACAGCAGGTAAGCCGGACCGGCGTCATGACCGCCGAACTCGACGCGATTGACAGCCGAATAAATGTTAGACGGGAGAACCCCGATGAGCATTAAGATGAGGCACAGCCCCGTCACTCTCATCAGACGCGGAATCCACACGCCTGTCGCCCCAAGCAGTTCCAGCACGCCGGTCAGGTAAATCAGCCCCCTGCGGTATGGGACGAACGGCGGCAGCATTTCGGACATCTCTTCGGTTCTGATGAAATGACCGATGGACGTGAAAGCGAAGAAGACTGAGAGGCCGACCCTGGCGCGCGCCGTCGAGGCAATATTCAACCGGGAAACCCAACGGCTCGTCAAAGTGATTATCAGGTAGGGAATGACGAGGAGCAGAAGTAAGAACAGTAGTTGCATGATGATCGCTCCGAAAGCGGCAGACGCGCGCCGCGTGGCAACTATTTTCAATCCCTGCCGGCGGCGTCTTAAGCGAGCGCCTTGTGCCGTCTCGGCCGAGCTATCTACATGCGCCGCGCCCAGGCAAATAGATTAAGAATTGCTCGTTATCTCCCACTCCCACACGCGCCCGTCTTCGGGGTCGACGACCTCTCCCGCGAAACCCATGCCAACCTTCTTCAACACCCTCGTCGAGGCGTTAGGCTCGGGAAGCGTACGGGCGGTGATCCGCCTGACCTCGGGCGAACGGCTCGCCGCCTCGATGAGTTTGCCCGCCATCGCCGTGGCGTACCCTTTCCCTTCGTATTCAGGGAAGGTGAAGTACGCGATCTCGACGGTGGCTTCTCCCGCCGGAGGATATTTGAAACCGCAGGTGCCGATCACCGCCCGCAAGTCGTCATCCACGGCAAGGTGACAGCCCCACGGCGATTCGTCGCTTCCGCCGTCAACGTTGGTCAGGGTTTGCTCCACGACCTGGCGCACCAGATCAGTCGCAGCCCCGAGTCTGGCATCGTGCTGCGCCTCGAAGTGTTGGGGGTCATTCTCAAGAGTTTCCCTGAGCGCGCTCGTAATCTTGATGAGTCTGATGCTTTTCATACTGTCTCCGAGGCTCGCTCAAGAGTTCGAGCTTGAAGCGTGTCGCCCCTCATGAGTTCCATCCGTGCCGAGTGAATTGTTCAACTTTAAGTGCCCTGCTCCGGCCCGCCCTTTAACGACTCGCGCCTTTGCAGCCGGTGGCTATTTCTGCCTCTTGAAGTATAGAGCGTTAGTCGCCCCCGGCCTCACGTCGAGTTGCCCCTGCCCGACCATCTCCCAGCCCTCAGCGCCGAGTCTGGTGATGGCCTTCGCCATAGAGGCTCCGTGCCCGTCGGTCGCGGAGGATTGCACGTCCACTACCTGAGCGCCTGTGTCGCGGAAATAGATGATCCAGTAGCCTTCCCGGCTCGCGTTAACGTAAGCCGCCTTAGACAGCGCGCAATACTCCCACTGCTGGCGGCTGCTCGGCTCATCGGCCTGCCGCGCCAGGACAGGCGTCGCGCTCAGGAGTTTGCTTGAGATCGCCCCGCCCAGTGTCGAGCCGACAAGAATCAGTGGAATAATCATCAGGTGCAGCTTCTTGCTCATACAAAACTCCTCTCTAATTCGGACACACGTGCCCGGAAGTCTGTCTACCTCTTAACGCGAAATTCCCGGCGGGAATGGATCATCTGCACAGGTCATTCGGTCACAGCCCGCTTTGGGGGATTAGACCGTTGAACTGCGGTAATTCCCGGCTGTGAGGTATGTTAGACCGTAAGGCGCAGCATTTCTCAGAAAACGCGCTGCGGTCTAATTAGCGTTGCGCGGCTATCGTTGAATCCGATGCGGTGATAGACAAACCGTTTAAGTTAGAGCATCATTCGCAAAAGATAAGGAGGCGTGCCAATGCGAAGTGTTCTGCAAGATGAGACCTCGACGAACAATATCGCCCTGAGCCTGAAATGGGCGGCGCTCATCGGCCTTACCCTCGTGCTGCCGTTCGTGATCCTCGAATCTCTGAATCAGACCATAAACAGGCAGAATGCCCCCGGCCTGATTCTATTATTCGGCCTGTTGTGGCTCTTACCGACGGCATTCGTCGTCGCGCTTGTGCCGATAGTGCGAACCGTGCGAGCGGGAAACAGCGTCAGGGCGAATCCCATTAATCTCTTGCTCAGAGTCGCCTTTTTGACTCTCGTCGCAATGACGTGGGGAGGCTTGCTGATGGATCAGCTTCCCTGTTTCATGGGCGTCCCGAACTGCGACTAGATGGCTTTACACGACGCGCCCGGAGATAGACAGGCGTGTGCGATCCACAACGCCGCCCGACAAGTCATTCGGGCAGACGGCGGGATAACGTACCTGACCTGCCATGTTGCGTGTGCAAGTGAGGTTGGGCGCATTCGCTCGCCGCCCTGGATTCCGGCGTTAGCCGAGTCTGTGTCGCGGCGACTCGAAGCCGGGTTATGATGAGAAGGCTATGGGCGAGGAGCGAAGCGGATGGCGGACGGCGTTGTGGGGCGCGGGTTGCGGCATGCTCGGCGGACTCGCCTTCACATGCCTGTACTACCTCTACGAACAGCTAACGCGCCCGAACCCCTATAACGTGCTGACGCTCTTTGGCGCTCCGGTGTTTGTTATCATCGGGGCGTTGGTGGGGCTGCTCGCGGCGGCATGGTATTCATCAGATTAAGAATGCAATTACCTCAACCGCGACGGCTAACGAACGACATGCAGCCGACCGCAAATCAGCGTTGATTTCACGTGCGAGACATGTGCTCGCGTGCGTATCCTCAAAAATTTAAGATGCTGTAAGGTAAATTATTATGCGTAAAACTTTCACTCGTTCGGTTCCCATGCTTTTGATTCTTTTCACACTGCTTTTTGTTTCTGCTTCTCCCGGCCTCAGTCAGTCGCCTTTCTCATCGGTCGAAATGGAATTGGCATTAACTCGTGAAGGGACGGGTTGGAAAGCTGAAGCGAAATTCCATGCCGGCGGACGGGTATTCACAAATCCTGTGCGAAACCTCAAAGTCGGCGACGGCGATATATCTTTCTCGGCAGAAATTGGCGGCGCCGAGGTGCGGTTCGCCGGGAAACTTGCCGATAATAAACTTGGCGGCGCGCTCGAAGCATTAGAAAAGGGTCAAAGAATCGCAACGGGCACCTGGAGCCTGTCCCGGCCCGAATCTACTGCTGTGCAAGATGTGGCCGGTGTGTGGAAAGGAAAGTTCAGCGCACAAATTATTCCGGCGCAGCAAGCCGACCCCAACTTCGACGCACGCGTTTCTAATCCCGCATACACCAAAAAACACCCCAGAGTGCTTTTTGATGAAGCTCACAACAACGTCCACACGGCATCCGGTCTTTACAAACCCTTCGCCGACTTGGTTACAAACGATGGCTACTTGATTGTTCCTAATAAGGAGAAGTTTCAGCCCGGTACGCTTGCCGGTTATGATGTTTTAGTAATAGTTAACGCGACGGGTCCTCGCGGACAGCGTGCCAGTCCGGCATTCACTGATGAAGAATGTGACACGGTGCGCGATTGGGTGCGTGGGGGTGGGGCATTATTGTTCATTGCCGATCACGCCCCGATGGGGGCGTCGGCTGAAATTCTCGCCAGGCGTTTCGGCGTGGACATGAGCAAAGGATATACGGACGAGCCCTCCAGCACGGATAAGGAATTGGGCGACATTTTATTTTCACGCGATAACAAGATGCTCGCCAATCATCCGATTACCAACGGGCGAAATTCCCTTGAGCGCGTCAATCGCGTGGTTACTTTTACCGGTCAATCGCTCAAGGGGGCGAAGGATAGCGTAGCCTTTCTCACCTTGCCCGATACCGCGGTTGATACTTTCCCTCCGAATAAAGCGACAACTCCTGCCGCGGGGCGGACGCAGGGCATTGCGATGGGTTTCGGTAAAGGGCGAGTAATTGTTTTAGGCGAAGCGGGCATGCTGTCGGCGCAAATAGATAATAAGGGACGCGCGTTCGGGATGAACTATCCAAACACAGACAATCGACAGTTAGCACTAAATATCATGCATTGGCTTACGCGGTTGCTGAAATAAAACTCCTGGTAGTCAGAGGTTAAAGCGCAATCTAGCCGCCCCTTGCGTGAGCGTTCGGAGAGGCGGGTGCGCGCTCGCCCATCCGGCTCAATTCGGCTTGTCAGGGGATGTTATCTACTGCCTTGCTGAAAGGGGGGCGGATGAGTGCGTGCGGGTGGCGCTTCCGGGACAGTCTCAAGCCTCAAGATGGCTTCGCAGGTACACTTATGCAACGCCTGAGACGACGCAAGATGCAGTTGACAGACTCTCCCGTAAGGTGCGAGATGCGATTGAGTTCAAGCGGAAAGTGGGTTAATCACGTCATCTACACGTCATCACGATGAAGATGCGATTAGCCCCGGGTTCTTTGTAATTGTACATCCTTAAAACGGCGAGAGATGAATGGTAGCGGGGGGGAGACTTGAACTCCCGACCTTGGGGTTATGAATCCCACGCTCTAACCACCTGAGCTACCCCGCCACGGTTGGAAGAAACATTATAGGGGGCGTGGTTGAAAGGTCAAGTGGGTGGTGTTGCGGGTGGTGAGGTTTGCTTGCGAGTGGCGGCTGCACGTATTATCAGGGCGAATTGTTGAGTTGGGGGAGAGGTTGAAGCCGATGGCTGGTGGCGGCGAGCGGTTGCGGCAAAACTGGCCGGCGGAGAGAGGAATTGCGGATGCCTGAGTTGGTTCATCGTCCGAGGAGACTGCGGCGGCGTGAGGCTTTGCGCGCGCTGGTGCGCGAGGCGCGGCTGGCGCGCGAGGATTTGGTGCTGCCTTTGTTCGCGTGCGCGGGCGAGGGCGTGAGGCGCGAGATTTCTTCGATGCCGGGGGTTTTTAATTTGTCGGTGGACGAGGTGGTCGGCGAGGCGTCGAGGGCTTTCGACCTGGGCGTCAGGGCGATCATTTTGTTCGGGCTGCCGGAGACGAAAGACGAGACGGCGACGGGCGCGTATGCCGCGGACGGCGTGGTGCAGGCGGCGATCCGCGCGGTGCGTCGCGCCGTGCCGGAGATGATCGTCATCGCCGACACGTGCCTGTGCGAATACACCTCGCACGGGCATTGCGGAGTGGTGCGCGAGGGCGAGTTGTTGAACGACGAGACGCTGGAGCTTCTGGCGCAGACGGCCGTGAGCCAGGCGGAGGCGGGCGCGGACATCGTCGCGCCGTCGGAGATGATGGA
>DATCWB010000093.1:0-4158 GCA_036566625.1 Pyrinomonadaceae bacterium | reverse complement strand
AAAGCAAGGGGATACGCCTGCCCGATAATGACGGCTCCACCGGCACATTAAATTCCAGCGTCAGCGTTTGCATCAGCGGCCCTGATGGTACGGGGAAATCAATTCTGGGTTTACATCTGGCCGCGCGTTATGTCGCCGACTGTGCGCGCGTCGGGATGACCAGTCAGAAGGTTCTCTACATCTCAACTGACCTGAAGTTCGGAATGGCATTCAAGGTCTGGACTGATTTCGCCCTCGATGTGCCTGACCTCAGAAAAGTCCCTTTTGAAAAGAGAGAGCCGGAACGGAATACGCAGGTCGAGTTAACCCCCTGCTCGCCACTCAAAGGGTCGAGAGGCGGCAAGCCCCTGTCGGAATATTTGATGGGCGGGGAGAGCGACACGGCGGTTTATTTTGTAGACCTGGCTTCGGCCACGGTCGGAGATGACTGGGGCTTTGTGAACCGCGTCCTCTCCGTTCTGGAAAAACCCAAGGCGCACGAGCCGCGCCACCTGGTGGTGATAGATTCCGTCGAGGGATTCGAGACGCTGGTCGGAGAGCGCGATGCCTTCGGGCTGGTGCGGGAACGACGCTCACGCATCGCACAGGTGCTACGGTCGGCGGGCGATAAGTGCCATACGCTGTTCATCGTCGAGGAGCCGAAAGAGGGGGAGCGATTGCCGGAGGAGTTCGTCACCGACGTAGTAATCAGGCTGCGCAGCGTGCTCGTGAGGGACTACGTCAGGCGAACTGTGGAGATTGAGAAAGCGCGCGGCCACTCCCACGTTCGCGGCCAGCACGCTTACCTGATTCGCTCCGGCATAGGCGCGACGACGGGACAGCAGGAGAACCCCGATGACCCTCCTATCGAGAATGTGCCTGACGTGGGCGAACAACCCCGCACCGCCGGCCGCCCCTACCATCAAAGTTATCTACACATCTGCCATTCTCTCCATCACAGCTATCGTAAGGCGATGACCGCCGGTAAAGGCCGCCCGCCAGAGCCTTCGGAACGATACGCAGGCTTTGGTATCCGCTACCTCGACGACCTGCTCGAAAGGGGAAACGAGAACTTCAAACGGCAGGGGGGAGACGATCAACGCGGACTGCGTTGCAGCACGACGACGGCGCTCATCGGCAACCCCGAAACCCAGAAAGGGCCGCTCGGCGTCGCCTTCCTGAGCCGCTGTTTCAGAGAGTACGCCTCGAGATTCGCCGAGACCCTGCACGAACTCGTACAGCTCGATAAGAAGTCGCCGGGCGACCCCCGGCTTGAGGTTCTTGGGAAGTTCCTTCCGTCCACCGGGAACCGCCTCGACGGAAGAAAAGCATCCTCAGTCGAGGAACGAAGAAGAGCCATCTCGGAGATGGCGGAAAAGGCGAAACACAGCGAATTCGCTGAAACGTGGGTGCCGGATAACGTCATCCGGCATTGCAAGGCGCTCTATCGCATCAACAATGCCGGGGTTGTTAAGAGCGACGACAGCACCGGCAGAAGGTTCATCGAAGAAATAGACGCATGGCCCGAGGACGGAAGAATCGAAGTAGACCCTCTGGTCAAAGCCGCGGCGTGGATGGTCGGTCCGCCCAGACACGCCAATGACGGAGTCCCCGTCTTACTGACGACGCAGGATATAGACGCGCAGAAGCTGGTGCGCGAATTTCTTCCATGGCTCATTAGGAAAGTGCCGAAGTTGAAAGAGTATGAGGAGATGGGCTCGATTGCGGCGCTGAGAATACTGATGGAGCAATACACGATCTGCCGCCGTCTGGAGATTCACGACCTCCCCTCGGCAGTTTTAATTCACATCTTGCAACGCGCGGTTGAAGAGGCGCGCAACATCCTGCATGGAGGTAAGCAGGCCGATACGTTGCTCGAACTGGCCGAGCAGTCGCAGGGCATCAGGGTCGTCATCGACGACTTCAGTATTCTCAAAGACACCTACATCGAAATCCGTGAAGAACCCCTGTTATCGCGGTTCATAGTCTTCTATCTCGGACAAGAGGGCGTCACCACGCTCCTTATTGATACGCAGCCGGGTAGGCCGGACACGACGGTCGCCAGCCCGCTGCATAGCGAGTTGCGGTCGCTGGTCGATAATCGTATTTATACCTGGCGATTCCCCTTTTACGGCGAAGACCGTGTCGCGGTCGCCGTAATCCCGCCGATCTCAGGCGACACTCCGGCCTACATCAGAGAGTTGCGGCGTGGCATCCAGTCTACGTCGGGGCCGGAGTCGCTCCCGCTCGTCGTAGACCCTCACTTCGAACTGTATAGCGGAATCGAAAAAGGCGAGCCGCACCCGATCCAACTAGAAGTCTGGTTGTTCGAGGAAGCGCCTGCCTTCAAGGCTTATATTGAGGAGGAGAACCTGCGCTATGCCAGTTTGTTCATGCCCCTCTGGAATACTCAACCGGGCGGCACGGGCAAGGTAATAGTGGGCATTCCGAGTAATAACTACGACGAATTCCGCGATATGTGTTACCTCCAGCGCGATACCCGCCTGGATCATACGTTGATCTTCCAGGTTGATGAGTTCTGGATGATGCCGCTGTCTCCCAGCCTGCGCCGCGCGGGCACGTTTCGTCCGCAGTGGAAATATCTCAACGCCACGACCGCCGAGAAGAGCGGGGAGGAGATGCCCGCCGGAGAAAAATGGAAGCGCGAGTGGGCGGTTGACCCGTTCAGGCTTTTTCAGAAGACCACTACGAATAGCGGTAATCCGGAAGAGCAAGAGAGGGTGCGGAAGGATGATAAGCACCGCCGCCGGTACGAGTTCGTCTATCACGGTTATAAGCCCGAGTTGGACGAGCACCTGGATGAGGAACTTAATAAAGAGCCGAACGAAGAGATGCAGAAGTTGAAAGAATCTGTAGACCGTGTCCCGTTCATGTGGGACTTCGGATTCCTCCTCTGCAAAGTCCGCGTGTGGGAAGAAGCGGAACATATAGAACTTTCCATCTGGAATGAAAGCAACAGTGAAAATAAGACTGTTAAAGCCGTATGGGACGGATTGCCGAAGGCCGCGAAAGGTCGGGGGGGGGAAGTCAGCGCACCACGCCCGTCATGGCGGGTCTTTCTGGAAGCTTGCTATGAGTTAGCCCGCAAACAGGCTTATAGCGACCTGACGCCGGTCACCGCATTCGACATCCACGGCGCATCTGCGCAAACGCTGTCGAGCTTGATTCTGGAAATATGGGCGTCGGAAATCTATGAGAGCGTTGAGCAAGGACCCGAGGACTTGAAACGGCATGTGACCAAGCGCCGCTGGCGTCTCGATACCAAGTCCAGAGGGCTGATCGAATGGCTGACAGACTACAGGGGAGAGCTTTTCAGGGCATGGCTCCTGCTTGTCGAGGTTCTCAATTTCGACGTGCTGGCAAAATCGGTCAAGGCCGGAACGCTCAGATCGCTGGAACCTAATCCTACGGCGGTGGCGGTGCGGCATTGGTATAAGACGGCCTGCCAGGTGACTGAAGACCTTTCGTTCGATGACCCGATAGTTCCGGTCGGTCTGCCCGGACATTTCTCGGTGCGCGGCGACTGGTTTCTCGCCGCTGCCGGGGGCAGTCGGTCGGGGCGCTTGGCAGAGCGTGCTCTAGACCTCTTAACCAGTCGCCGCGCGAATCACACCCGTCTGCAAAAAGGACTCGGGTTGCCGGTGCGCAAGCTGGATGATCCCGAACTGCCGACCAGCATACTTACCATAGATTTCAGCTCCGGAAGAGATGACGACCCGCGTCCCCGCCGGATAAGCAGGGTGAAGCACGACAATCTTGTCAGGATCGGGAGCAATCCTGATAACGGGCAGCAAGACTTCCACTGGTTTTGGAGAAGCGGACTCTCCAACTATCATCGTCATACGAGAATATGGCAGAGCTGGTTGGAACAGATGATTGTGTGGTGGGATCGAATGCGCTACGTAGAGCGGGACAACTGGGTGAATGGTTTCGAGCGTTACGATAAAATGGTGGACGGAAAAAAGGTGGACGGAAACACGGTGGAAGCCTGGGGCAAGTTCGAAGGTCGCTGTGATCGCCTGATCGAAGAGTTGAAGCAAGCAACTCTCGACTGAGCGGCAGACCACCTTTTCAGTGCCCCGCTCTTACCAGAGAAGATGTGATCCACGCTACCTTCCTATCAGGAAGCACTGGCGAGAAAGGTAAAATCATGCCGCG
>DATCWB010000092.1:0-7245 GCA_036566625.1 Pyrinomonadaceae bacterium | reverse complement strand
GGCTTCGGCTTCGGGCAGAGGCTTCAGGCGCTTCGGGTAGAGCGGGAAGCGCGCGGAGAGTTCGGCCACGTCGAGCTTCACTTGGCGGCGCACCTCGTCGGACTGCGGGGCGTGGATGATCTCGGAGATGAGGCGCGCGACCGTGAGCATCTCGTCTTCGCCCATGCCGCGCGTGGTCAGCGCGGGCGTGCCGATGCGGATGCCGGAGGTGACGAAGGGCTTGTTGGTGTCGAACGGGATCGTGTTCTTGTTGACGGTGATGCCGGCGGCGTCGAGCGCCTTCTCGGCGTCCTTGCCGGTGATGCCGCGCCCTTCGAGGAAGACGTCGACGAGCAGCAGGTGGTTGTCCGTCCCGCCGGAGACGATGCGCAAGCCGTGCCCCTGCAAGGAGGCGGCGAGCGCATTGGCGTTGGCGAGCACGCGGCGCTGGTAATCTTTGAAGTCCTCCTGCAAAGCCTCCCGGAAGGCGACGGCCTTCGCCGCGATGATGTGGACGAGCGGGCCGCCCTGCACGCCGGGGAACAATTTCTTATTCACCTCGGCCGCGTGTTCCTCGCGGCACAGTATGAGGCCGCCGCGCGGGCCGCGCAGCGTCTTGTGCGTGGTGGTCGTGACGTAATCGGCGTGCGGCACGGGCGAAGGGTGCAGACCCGCAGCGACCGGCCCGGCGATGTGCGCGATGTCGGCCATCACGCGCGCGCCCACAGAGCGCGCGATCTCGCCGATGCGCGCGAAATCAATGGTGCGCGGGTAGGCCGACGCGCCGCAGACGATCATCCGTGGGCGGTGTTCTTCGGCGCGTCGCGCGAGATCGTCGTAATCGATCTGCTCGGTGCCGGGCGAGACGCCGTAATCGGCGACCTTGTAGCTGATGCCGGAGAAGTTCATCGGGTGGCCGTGCGTGAGATGGCCGCCGTGCGAGAGGTTCATGCCGAGAATCTGATCGCCGTAGTTGATGGCCGCGAGATAGACTGACATGTTCGCCTGCGCGCCCGAATGCGGCTGGACGTTGGCGTGTTCCGCGCCGAACAACTCTTTCGCGCGGTCGATCGCCGTCTGCTCGACCACGTCCGCGAACTCGCAGCCGCCGTAGTAACGCTTACCCGGATACCCTTCCGCGTACTTGTTCGTGAAGACCGACCCCATCGCTTCGAGCACGGCCTCGCTCACGAAATTCTCCGACGCGATGAGTTCAAGCCCCTCGGCCTGCCGCGCGACTTCGTTATCGATGGTACGGCTGATTTCGGGATCAACTTCGGCGAGCGGCGCGTTGTGGCGACGGCGGTCGGTCATGGGTTCTCTCCTCGGGGATGCGGATTGGTATGTGATGAACACTGTTCGCTTGCGTCGCGGATGTTACCTCACGCTTTCGCAGCGGCGCAAACGACTTTCAGCGGTCGGCGGTCTCCACGCCCCGCGCCCCTTTTTGCTCGTGCGCCCCGATGCCCTCTGTGAGCCAGCCCAACTCCCGTTCGGGGAATTCCCGCCGCCAGTTGCGGGCGAATTCATCGACCTCCACGTCGCCCCGCAAATCCCTGAGCGCCTTCCAGAAGGGACGACACACTTCGAGCCGCGACCCCGTAAACGAGAACAGGCGCTCGCCCGCGCCTTCGGCGCGCAGGTGGTCTCGATACCAGTCCACTTCCAGCCTGACCTCGTCGCCGCCCGCGCTGAACACAAAGTCCAGCTCGTCCGGGTTGTGCGCCCACCTGACCATCACTTGCGTGTCCTCGCCGGCGAGGATTTTGATGAGCGCGTTGATGAGATCAACTAACGAATCGTAGGGCGTGTAAGAGACGGTCTCGGCAACGCTCTCGTCGCCCGCTCTCAACTCGAACGACATCCAGCCGCATTGCGGGCTGTTGAAAGATACACGCAGTTTTTCGCTCATATACTTTGTCCTACCCCGAACACTCTTCTGCACGTCAGCGGCGGCGGGTCAATTGTGCTTGCGCGCGTGTGTTCCGGTAAGGCGGGCGCACGCCCCGGCGTTTGCGTTGCGCGCGCGGCTTGCGCGACAATGCCCGTTCATCTACCGTCGCACTTTTTCTATTTAAGGAGAATGGAAACAACTTTCATGCGCTGGTCAAACTTTTTCATCCCCACTCTGCGCGAAGTCCCGGCCGATGCCGAAGTCGTCTCGCACCGCCTGCTCCTGCGCGCCGGTATGGTACGCCAACTCGCCGCCGGCATCTATTCCTATCTCCCGCTCTCGTGGCTCGTCATGCGCCGCATCATGGCTGTCGTGCGCGAGGAGATGGACGCCATCGGCGGGCAGGAGTTTTTCCTCCCCGCCTTAAACCCACGCGAAATCTGGGAGGAGACCGGACGCTGGACGGTGATGGGCGACAACATGTTTCGCCTCAAGGATCGCAAGGGCGCAGACCTCTGCCTCGGCATGACGCACGAGGAAATCTTCACCGGCATCGCCCGCCACGAACTGCGCTCTTACAAGCAACTGCCGCAAATCTGGTATCAGATACAGACGAAGTTTCGCGACGAAGCGCGCCCCAAATCCGGGGTGCTTCGCGTCCGCCAGTTCATCATGAAGGACGCCTACTCGTTCGACGTTGACAGCGCGGGACTCGACAAGTCGTTCGAGGATCAGCGCGAAGCCTACATCAAAATCTTCACGCGTTGCGGCCTCAAGTTTTCAATCGTCGAAGCCTCGTCGGGCGCGATGGGCGGCTCGGCTTCGAGCGAGTTCATGGTCAAGACCGACGCGGGCGAAGACCTGATCGCGACCTGCGAGGCCTGTGGCTACGCCGCGAATTTAGAGAAAGCGACTTCGCAACTGACCATCGTCATTGACGAACCGTCGGCGGGTAGCGCTCCCGAAGAATTTCCCACGCCCGGCGTCCGCACCATCGAGGATTTGATCTCATTCCCCGGCGGCGCGGCGGCAGACCGGCAGATCAAGACGCTGGTCTACATCGCCACGAATGAGGCGGGCGAGAACTTTCCCGCGCTCGCGCTCCTGCGCGGCGATCACCAACTGCACGAGACGAAACTCGCCGACGCGCTCGGCGCGACCGAAGTGCGCCCCGCGCACCCCGAAGAGATACGCGACCTGATGGGCGCGGGCGCAGGAAGCCTCGGGGGTGTCGGCATGAAGCAGAGGGCGAAGTCCGCCGGGCGCGAGCTTCGCATCGCAGCCGATCACGCCTTGAAGAACCGCAGCAACATGACGACGGGCGCGAACAAGGACGAGCACCACCTGCGCGGCGTAGACATCGAGCGCGACATTCCGGTTGACCTCTGGACTGATCTGCGGACGGTGCAGTCCGGCGAAGCGTGTCCCAATTGCGACGCGGGCGCGCTCGAAGTCTCGAAGTCGCTCGAAGTCGGCCACATCTTCAAACTCGGCACGAAGTATTCCAAGTCTATGGGTGCGACGGTGCTCGACCAGAACGGCAAGGAAACGCCTATCGTGATGGGCAGCTACGGCATCGGCATCGAGCGCATCATGGCCGCCGCCATCGAACTCCACCACGACGAGGACGGCATCATCTGGCCGCGCCGGATTGCGCCCTTCGACGTGGTTGTCACCATCACCAACGTCAAACAGACGGAACTGCGAGACGCGGGCGAGCAACTCTACCGTGAATTGCGCGCCGCCGGTCTCGAAGTCCTGCTCGACGACCGGGACGAACGCGCGGGCGTCAAGTTCAAAGACGCAGACCTCATCGGCATCCCCTACCGCATCACCGTCGGCAAGAAAACCACCGAGGGCATAGTCGAACTCTTCGACCGCGCCGCGAAAGAATCCACGGACGTTGCCCTCGCCGATGTCGTCGGCCGCGTCCAGCAACTCGCGCTCGCCGGTGCGTGAAAAAGCTTGCGGGGCACGGGGCGTGCTCCCTCCTGCGCCCCGCGTCCCTAACTCTCAAGCCTCCGAAGTCGCGTTTCGCCTAATTGTCCGGCGAACGCGAGCGCGCATCCGGTATTTTGTTTGACATCCACGCGCGCCTCACTTACTCTCGCACGCGCTTCAAGTGGAACGTCAGCGCCGCAATCACTCTTCTGACCTGACGACACACCAATGACAATTTAAGAACGACGTGACGCCTTACGGCCGCTCGTAATCGAGTCCTGGTCGCAGCCGGTTCCTGTCCGCCGTCGTCCGTCTCTCGATCCGTCTCCCGCGCATGAGAGTTCCCTGCGCGCCGCCTGCCGTCAGTCCGGCGCGCGTGCCGGGAGGATTGAAAGTGTGTCCCACACGCGGCCGTTTCGTTAACCACGGGTCGTGCCTCTCTATAACCTGACCGACCCCCGAAGCAACTCTCATTGATTTTTCAACCCCACAGTGAAAGGAACTAATCCCCCATGTCCCCTAATTCAAACATCGCCTCAATCCTCGAAACCGATGCCTTCACCAAACACCTCGGCATGTTCACACACCCGAAGGGCGCGCACCTGACCGAACGCACCAGGCCGCTCGGCGCGTGGCTCGAACGGCGCATCGAATTCGGCACATGGCCTTACAGCCGTTCGCTCGAAACTTCGCCCGCGACCGAAGCGCGCATCAAAAGCTTGAACGGCCGCGTAGTCGAAGGCGCGAACTTCGGCTCGCAGGATTACCTCGGCCTCGCCTCGCACGACTCGATCCACGAGGCCGCCATCCGCGCTCTCTCCGACTTCGGGCCGCACAGCGCGGCCTCCGCCATCTTGCAGGGCAACTCCAGCCTGTCGCGCCGTCTCGAAGCCGCGCTCGCCGAGCACATGCAGACCGAACAAGTCCTCCTGTTCCCCACGGGCTGGGCGGCGGGCTTCGGAACCATCGTCGGACTCGTGCGCCCCAACGATCACGTCGTCCTCGATCAGAACTCCCACGCCTGTCTCATGCAGGGCGCGCGCGCCGCCACCGACAAGCACACCTTCTTCCGTCACAACGACGTGGCGGACGCCCGCCGTAAGCTCTCGAAGATCAGGGCGAAGGATGCCGCGAACGCGATTCTCGTCGTGACGGAAGGCATCTTCTCGATGGACTCGGACAGCCCCGACATCGCATCCCTGCAAGAGACCTGCCGCGAGTTCGACGCCGTCCTGCTCGTTGACGTGGCGCACGACCTCGGAGCTTCGGGGCCGCGAGGGACGGGTCAACTCGGCTTGCAGGGCATGCTCGGCAAAGTTGACCTCGTGATGGGCGCGTTCTCGAAAACCTTTTCCAGCAACGGCGGGTTCCTCGCCACGCACGACGCATCGGTTCGCCACTTCGTCAGCATCTACGGCGGCTCGCACGCCTTCTCCAACGCGCTCTCACCCGTCCAGGCCGGCGTCGTTTACGAAGCCCTGCGCATCGTTCGCTCGCCCGAAGGCGAGAGTTTGCGCGCGCGCTCGCTCGGCAACATACGGCAGCTCCGCGCGGCGTTCGAGGCTGAAGGGCTGGAATGCTACGGCCAGCCTTCGCCGATTGTCCCGGTCGGAGTCGGCGACGAACGGCTCGCGAAGTTGACCGCCCGCGCGCTCGAAGCCAACGGCCTCATCGCCAACATGGTCGAATACCCGGCCGTCGCGCGCGGCCGGGCGCGCTTCCGCTTTCAGGTCATGGCGACGCACACGCCCGAACAAATCGACGCGGCCGCACGAATCTTCCGCCGCTCGCTCGCCGAAGCGCGTCTTCAACTCGCCGAATAACCGAATAGGGAAACGATGAAGTAGGAACGCGGAACGCGGAACCGAAGGCAACTCGCTTTCAGTTCCGCGTTCCGCGTTCATCTTTACTTCTAGTTCATCACTTCGTTAATCAACAAAGTGAGGGCGTTGTCTTGCAGCGTCTTGTTGTTTTGGAGTTCGCTGTGGAGGTCGCAGGCGAAGACGCCGTAGGCGATGGGGAGCGGCGTGTCGAAGAAGGGGCTGCGGCGCGGAGCGTCGAGCCTCTCGCCCAAGAGCGAGCGTCGCGTGACGCGCCCGTCGCCCGGTTCGTACATCGCGCGGATGACATCCCTGCGTTTGAGCTTGCGCCCCTGCGTATCGCGCAACTCGCGCGGCTCTGTGAGGGTGCGCCAGCGACCGCGCCGTTCGTCGCGCAGGATGACGGGCGCGTTCAGAGTCTCTTCGCAGTCGCCGCCGAAGACGTAGAGCGCGACGGGGGAAGTTCCGGCCGTATCGGCCGGAGCGTGCGCGTCGAGGGCTGCGTGGAAGCGGCGCGCGCGCGCGAGGGCGGCGGCGAAATAGGCGTCGAGCTCGGCGAGCGTGGCGCGGTGGGGCGCGCCTTCCTCGTCGCGCACCTCGCCCCGCTGGTAGCGCGCGCGAAACTCGTCGTCGTTGATCGGCGACCACTTGTACTTGCGCCACACGGCCGGGTCGTAAAAATCGAGTTCGAGCGGCGCGAGGTTTTGATCCAGAAAGCGCACGGCTTCGGGGTGCGGCAGCAGTTGGTAGATCGAGGGGATGGTCACGGCGTCTTCGCGCGAGAGCTTGTTGAGCAGGCGAATGCGGCGGCGCAAGCCCTCGTTGATCGAGTAGCCTTCCAGCAGCGTGGCGAACGCCTCCATCGTGCCCTCGTTGGGCGTGCCGAACATGAAGATTTTTTTGATGTGGCGCGCGCCCGCCCACGCGGGCTGCGGCGCGGCGTCGCCTTCGGGCAAGTCCGCGTCGCCGTACATCGCCGCGTAGCGCGCGACGAGGCCGCCCATCGAATGCGCCACGATGTTGAAGCGCAGGTCGGGACGACCGAGTTTGCGTTTCAACTCCTCGATGCGTTGAAAAAGCAGTTGCGCCGACTCGACGTTGTCGCGCCGCCAGTCGTAGGGGAAGACGTAGAAGGTGTCGCGGTCGCCCTCCGGCGGCGGGTTGTCCCAGTCGCCGTCGCGGTAGTTGCCGAAGCGACGCAGAGCGTTCAAGAGTTCGTAATAGACGTAAATGTCCGGGGCGAGGCGCGCTAGTTTGGCCGTTTCCACGATGCGCTCGGCGACGAGTTCGTCGCGGTTCGAGGCGAGGTCGGGCGAGGTCGGCAGGCTCAGGCCGTCGGTCGAGGAGCGAAAAGCCGAAGGCCAGACCACCTCGCGCGTGCGCCGGTTCATCAGTTGCGAGCCGAGTATGCCGGGGATAACGATGACGGGCGTTTTGTCTTTGCGCGCGCGCGCCGGGGCAAATATGCGTTCGAGGTCGGGCGTGCGCCGCGCGCCGCAGCCGGGCATGATTATCGCTTGCGCGATAACCAACAAAACGATGAACGATGAATGCAGAATGATGAAGAGGAAGAAAACTGCTTTGCGGTTTTTATTCATCGTTCACGTTTCC
>DATCWB010000091.1:0-5710 GCA_036566625.1 Pyrinomonadaceae bacterium | reverse complement strand
ACAAGTTAAAACAAAAACCTTGTCTTTCAACTTGCCTTGATTCCAGCTCGTCACTCGTCACTTGTCACTCGTCACTGCTCTAATATGTTATCAACCTTACTGGAACTCCAACGCCTGAAGCGGCTCGACCGGACGGGCTGGGTGTTGCGCGGGCTTGCGCCGGGCGCGGAGTCGGTGGCGGCGCACAGCTACGGCGTGGCGTTCACGGCGATGCTGCTGGCGGATGAGGTGCGTGCGCGCGGTGTGGAGGTGGATGTCGAGCGCGTGTTGCGCGTCGCGCTGTTGCACGATCTGGCCGAGGCGCGCACGGGCGACATGCCGCGCACGATGGCCTTGTACTATGGCGCGGAGGCGCGCGCGTCGGCGGAGCGCGCCGCGTTCGACGACATGGTGCGCGCGCTCGGCGCGCGGCGCGGCGCGGAATACGGCGCGCTGCACGAGGATTACGAGCGGCGCGAGAGTTTGGAGGCGCGTCTGGTGAAAGCGGCCGACATCGTTGACTTGCTGGCGCAGGCTCTAGTGTTCGAGCGCGCGGGGGCGCGCGAACTGGGAGAGTTCTGGGAGGGTGCGCGCGAGCGCGACTTCGGTTTGGAAGGCGCGGCGGGAGAGGTGGTCGCGGAAATGTTCGGCGCGCTCGTCGCGGCGCATGAAGCGTTGCGTTGAGAGGGAACGGGCGGCGGCGTTCGGAGAATGAATGCTCGACTGGTTAAAAGAACTGACGAACTCGCTCGGCCTGACGGGGCGCGGCGTCGTCTGGATAGTCGTGTTCTCGGTCGTCACCTTCGTGGTGAGCATCGCCGTGACGGTCGTCGTGCTCATCAAGCTGCCCGATACCTATTTCAAGGCGGAACACGGGCGCGAGTTCTGGGCTGAACGCCACCCGGTGCTGCGCTGGGGCGGCATCGTCCTGAAGAATTTACTGGGCGCGGTGCTGGTGGTTTTCGGCGTCGTGATGTCTTTGCCGGGCGTGCCGGGACAGGGCGTGTTGACGATCCTGCTGGGCGTGATGCTGCTCGATTTTCCGGGCAAGCGGCGGCTTGAACTCAAGCTCGTGAGCCGCCCCAAAGTGCTGCGCACCGTCAACCGCATCCGCCAGAGATTCGACCGGCCGCCGCTCGTTTTGGATGAGACTTGAGGCGGGAAAAAGGGGAAGGGGCAAGGGGTAAAGGTGAAGACGACGCTCCGCTTTGCGCCGCTTTTCGTTCTCCCTTTATCCTTTTCCCCTTTCCCTTTAATGTTTTCCGCCGGCGTTGCGCGTTGACAAGGGCGGAGCGCTTTGTTAGGTTCGCCTATTAAATTTTCAAGGGAATTTTGCCGGATCGGATGCTTCGCCCGGCGTCGGCGTCTGACACTTTTCGATGAACGGTTCAAACTCAAATCGGGCAGGCTCGCGCAAGAAGGGCTACGCGCTGGCATTAATCCTGGGACTGGTGTCGCTCGCGGGCGCAAGCGGTTGCTCAAGATTCTACAAGAGCAAGGTCACCGTGCCGCCGCTGCTCGCCCCGCTCAAAGAGGCCGCGCCCGGCGAACTCATCGAGGTGGTGAATCGCATGGCGCAGGTGCAATCCCTGCGCGGCAAGATTGACATACAGTTTCTTGATACGTCGTTCGCGCAGTGCGGCGTCACCGAGAAATATCGCACGGCCGAGGGCGACGTGATCCTGCAACGCGACGGCAAGATCTACCTCGTCATTAACGGGCCGTTCAGCGTCAAGATCGCCGAGATGACATCCGACGGCGAACGTTTTCGCGTCGCCGTGTTGCAGGGCGACGACAAGTGGCGGCGTTTCCTCAAGGGGACGAACACGGCGACTTATCAAAGGATAGAGAGCGGCGCGGAGGTTGATTGCGGCAAAGGCGACCAGAAGAAGACGGCCCAGATGCAGCAGCGCGCCGCTTCCGCCTTCTCCGGCCTGCGCCCGCAACACTTCACGGACGCGCTGCTCGTGCGCCCCGTCAGCCCGGCGACGGGCGCGAACCTGGTCTACGTGCGCAGCGAGGCGTTCGCCGAAGATATTGACACGCGGCCGAACGCGAAGCGGGGCGCGCGCGTGGTGCGCGGTTATTACCAGTTGGACGAACTCGCGCCCGAGGGCGACGGGCGCGCGCGCCTGTTGCGCCGCTTCTGGTTTGATCGCTTCGGCGAACTCAGCCTGTCGCGGCTGCAAACGTTCGGCCAGAACGGCGAGTTGACGACCGACGTGATTTATCGCAACCAGAAGAGTTTCGGCGAGACCACGAAATACACGCTCCCGGCCGACATCGAAATCACGCGCCCGCAGGATCGCTACTCGCTGCGCATCAGCTATCAAGTGCCCGAAGCCGTCAAAGTCGATCAGCCGTGGCCGGCCGACGTGTTCGCGCTGGAAAACAAATCTAACCTGCCCGAAGTTGATCTGGATGCCAGAAAACAGTGACAAAAACAGTGACGAGTGACAGGTGACGAGTGACAAGTTAAAACTGCCTGTCCGTATCTCGTCACTTGTCACCTGTCACTTGTCACTCGAACTATGGAGAGCCTCGTCGCCAATAACATTCGCCAGCGTCCGTTGCGCGCGCTCGTCAGCATCGCCGGGGTCGCGCTCGGCGTCTGTCTGGTGATGCTGTTCACGGGGCTGTCGCGCGGCATGTCGAACGACTTGCAGCGGCGTTCGTCGAACATTCGCGCCGAGATCATCTTTACCCGACCCGGTGGGATGGAGTTGACGACTTCGACGGCGAATTTGAGCACGAAGTACGCGGACGAGTTGTTGAAGGTCGAGGGCGTCGCGCAGGCCGTCCCCATCATTCGCTACGTGTTTCAGGGCGGGCGCGGCTTCGGCTTCGAGCAGGTGGAGGGGGTTGAATGGGACGCCTTCGCCGCGATGAACGAAATGCGTCTGGTGGACGGGCGCGCGCCGACGGCCGTGGACGAGATCGTGATCGACGAGACGAAGGCGCGCAACGGCAACCTGGGCGTCGGCGGCACGCTCGCGCTCTTCGGCGGCAAGCCTTACAGGATTGTCGGCGTCTACGCCCCGGAATCGGGCGCGCGCGTGAAGATGTCGCTCGGGGCGATGCAGGACGCGCTCGAAGCGCCGGAGAAGTGTTCGTACATTCTCGTCAAAACCCGCGAGGGCGTTGACCCGCTCGCCGTGGTGCGAAACATCGAGGCTCAAGCTTCGACGCAGGGCAACAAGATACAGTTCACGCGCGACATCATCACGAATATCGAGAAGACCATTCCTTATCTGGGCGTCTTCCTGCGCGCGCTCGTCGGGTTGTCGGCGATAGTCAGCGCGCTCGTCGTGATGCTGGCGATGTACACGACGATCACGGAGCGGACGCGCGAGATCGGGATGCTCAAGGCGCTCGGCGCGTCGCGCGGCTACATCGTTTCGGTGATCGAGCGCGAGGCTTTCGTCATCAGCCTGCTCGGCCTCGTCGCGGGCTTCGCGGTCTCGTTCGTCGCGGGCTACCTGATCAATCGCACCTACGGGTTGCTCTTCGAGTATGGCTGGCGTTGGGCTCTGGTGGCCGCGCTCATTGGCGTCGGCGGCGGCGTGCTCGGCGCGCTCTACCCGGCCGTGCGCGCGGCGAATCTCGATCCGGTCAGTGCCTTGTCGCACGAATGATAAGTACGGTGGCAAGTGACGAGTGACGGGTGACAAGTTAAAACAGCAGAAAGTCTGTCTTTAAACTTGTCTTGATTCTTGCTCGTCACTTGTCACTCGTCACTTGTCACTGTTCTCTTATGAAAACGATCCTGCAAGCTGAAAATGTCGAAAAGATGTATCGCGTCGGCAGCGTGGACGTGGCTGCGCTGAGGGGTGTCTCTCTGGATTTGGAAGAGGGCGAGTTTCTCGCGATCATGGGGCCTTCCGGGTGCGGCAAGTCAACGCTCCTGCACCTGCTCGGCGGCCTGCTCACGCCTTCGGGCGGGCGCATCGTGCTCGACGGCGAAGACATGACGGCCGCCTCCGACGCCAAACGCACAGACATCCGGCGGCGCAAGATCGGGTTTGTCTTCCAACGCTTCAACCTCTTCCCCACGCTGACGGCCGAAGGCAACCTCCGGCTCGCCGAACGCATTCACGCGGGCGGTGCGGGCGGCAGCGACAACGCAGACCGGCGGCGCGAGGTCTTGAGCCTCCTGAAACTTGAAGACAAGATGCACCACAAGCCGCTCGAACTCTCCGGCGGCGAGCAGCAGCGCGTCGCCCTGGCGCGCGCCATCGTCAACCGCCCGGCCATCATCCTCGCCGACGAGCCGACCGGAAATCTCGACTCGGAAAACTCCGCCATCGTCCTCAACATGTTTCAGGAGATGAACTACCGCTTCAACCAGACCATCATCATGATCACGCACAACCCGGAGGCCGCCGCCATGTGCCGCCGCATCGTGCAGATGCGCGACGGACAAATTGTTGCGCCAAACACGGGTTTACAGGTATAATCTCCGGCGGTAGCAGGTGACACGGACAAGGGCGTGCGCTTTTGTCTTTGCCACCTGTTGCTTTTATGGCAACCCCTTTTTTCGGATTCGGGTGGTGAGACGGACGGTGAGGCGGTTTTGAAGTTCCTCCACAAGCTGTTTTTCTGGTCGTATGGACGCAGTACATGGCAATATGACGTGTTGTGCGTCCTCATCCTCGCGTTTATCTTTTTAACGCCCGGAAATTGGTTTGAAAACAGCGAACGCGGCCACCGCGAATCGCATCAAAGTGGCTCTACGACGGCGACGCGTTTGTTGCTTGTCTGGCCGGAAGATTCTCCGGCAAATCCCGGCACAGATGAGGTTAAAAGGCGCGTGCAAAGTGTCACGAATCGCGCCGATGTGCGGGTGAAAGGGATGCGCGCCCTAACGGACGCGGGCGGCAGAGTGGTCGCCTACGAGGTTGACATCGAATAGGCTTTCTTTATAATCGCCCGGATTTTCAGCCGGGCGCTAATGAAGTTCCCCTAATTTTTGAAGGAGTTTGCATGAAGAGATACTTGACGCTTGGCCTCGCAGTAGTTTTAACAGCCATTGTCGCATTTTCGGTCGTCCCCCCGAAGACCAACGCGCAGAGCGCGGGTCTGGTCAGTTCCATTTTCTCCAAGATGGAGCGCAATCGCCGCGATCTGCGCAGCATGCGCGCCGCGATCAGCATGGAGAAGTACAACGCCCAACTGAGGGACAGCGATAAGCAGTCCGGCACGGTGATTTATTTGCCGGGCGCGGGCAAGAACGCTTTCGTCAGGGTTGACTGGCAGCGCCCGCAGCAGGAGACGCTCGCGGTCGCCGACGGCAAGTACACGCTTTTCCGTCCGCGCCTCAAGATGGCCTACGTCGGCGAGGCCAACTCGAACCGCAACAAAGTGTCGAGCGTGCTCGGCTTCGGCCTCGACGCGACCAAGTCGCAGTTGACGAGCGCCTACGACGCGCAGAACGTGTACGACGAAACGCTCTGGGGCGGCGTGCAGACCACGCACATCAAACTCGTCCCGAAAGGCGGCGCGCGCTACAGCTACGCCGAGCTCTGGGTGGACGGCAACGGCATGCCCGTCCAGACCAAGGTAGTGGAGAAGAATGGCGACGCGACGACCGTGCGCCTGATGAACGTGCAGCGCAACGCGCAGGTCTCGAAAAACGAGTTCAAAGTCGAACTCGGCTCGGACATCAAAAAAGTTCGCGGCTAAGTCTTCCGCACGCTAATCACAGCCAAAGGGTTCTGGCTCCTCGGAAGAC
>DATCWB010000090.1:0-2443 GCA_036566625.1 Pyrinomonadaceae bacterium | reverse complement strand
AATTTGAAACCTGAAACCGCTTCTAGGTCGCGCGATAATCTTCCAGCACGTACTGAATTACCCGCGCTTCTTCGGCCGACTGGCAGGTGATGTAGTTATGAAACTCGGACGGGCGCGCGGCGACGTGTACCTCGTGAACCTGGCCGCGCGTGCCCGTCCCGGCGAAGCTGACGCGCCAACTTCTCTCGCCGGTGCGCGTGTGTCGCCGGTAGTGCAATTCGTCGAGCGCGCTGAGGCTCGCCTCCGTGCGAATGAAGAACTCGGCGGCCTGCACCGGGTAGGAATAACAGGCGCGCCCGCGGTAGCCTTCAAGCACGAGTTGCCGTCGTTCATACTGCTCCACGATCCGACGCCCCGCGCCTTCCGTCACATGCGCGTAAAAGAGTCCGTGCGGGAAGCAGACGAGGTTGGCCGCGAACCTGTCGCCGCCGACGTGCGAAGATTGCCAGACGCGCTCGCCCGCCGATTCGCCTTCACGCAAAGATTTATAAAGCGCATAGCCGAACTTCGCGCAACACTTGTCGCGCTTGCCGTGCGTACAGACGAGGTATAGCGGGGCGTCCAGCCGCACACCGCCGTCGAGTGATTCGCCCCCCGCCAGCGCGCACAGATCGAACCTTAACAACTCATCGTAGGCGGACAACTCGAAACGCTCGATTGACGGCGCGCTTTCGCGGCAACGCACGATGAAGCAACTGAGCGGTTCGGGGCGCACGCGCTCCTGCTTGATGAACAGGATGCGCGCGCGCGGCACGGTCTTGCAGAATTTGTTCAGGTGACGCTTAACTTCCGCCGGGAGCGCGCTGTCTTCGAGCGCATGCGCGCCCCACGCCTCGCGGTATTCGACGAGCAGCCACACCTCGCCGACCGAGGCCGTGCCGAAACTGCGCTCATCGGAGGCGCGCGACAGGTCGGAGCAATAGAAGAAGGGTCGGCTCATCATTTGACCGGAGAACTTGGACGCAGGGCTTCAGTCCGTGGTGACGACGGCGACGAGGCCGTGCCGCATCAACTCGCCGAGCAGGGCGCGCACGGTTCGTTCGTCGAGCCGTGCTTCCCCTTGCTGCGCCGCTTCGCATAGTTCGGCGACGGAACACGCGCGCCCGTCCGCCAGGCGACCGAGAACGACGAGCGCGCCGGCCGCGAATCGCCAACGCTTTTTGTGACAGGAGAATTCGACGACGCCGCCCGCGACCTTCAGATCGAGCGGGCGAGGCGCGAGCAGACGCACGCGCACGTTTTCGCCGGACGGCACGGCGTCGGCCGTCGCTCCCCACGGCAGGTTGAGGCGTACGCGCGGCTCGGCCATCGCGTCGAGTTCGTCGAAATATCGTTCGAGCGAATTATCGTCCCACGCGGCGAGCAACTCTTCTCTCAGCCGGCGCATGTGCGCGGCGCGCTCGGCGGGCGAAGCGAAACGCGGCAGGTCTCGGCGGACGATTTCGCTCGCGCGCAGACGCCCCGTGAGCCACGTCAGGAGATCGAGGCCGGTGCGTTTGTGTATGCCGACCGTCAGGTGGAGCGTCGGCTCTTCGAGCGGTTCGGCGACGTGCCACCAGCCGCGCGGGATGTAGAGCAGGTCGCCGTCTTCGAGCGTGGCTTCCCAGAGGGGCGCGTTCTCAGGCTTCGGGTTGTCCGTGTCCCCCGCGAGCGGGTGCGGGCGCGTCTCGCCGTACACTCTCCAACGCTTGCGCCCCGTCACCTGCAAGATGAAAACGTCGTGGTCGTCCCAGTGCAGGTCGAACCCGCGCGAGGTGTGCCAGCCGGCGTAAGAGTTGATCTGGATGCGCTCGCGGAACAAGCGTTCCAACTCGGCGGCCAACTCTTCTAGCGGCTCGTGAAGTTCGTCAACGGCGTCGAGCACGAGTGTTGCGCCCGCGCGCAGTTGGCCTGTGAATTTGACGGGTTGGAGACGCGGGATCGGTTGCCGGTTGCGCGCAGCCGTGCCGTGGCGGAGGTATGAGTTGACGGGGAGGGCGCGGCCTTCGCGCATCAGGCGCAGGCGCGGGAAGTCGAGGCGATGCTGCCGGAGGATGTCGTTCAGACGCTCCCACGGAAGCAGGTGTGCGAACTTCCCCCGCCGCCCCGGTATGTGCCTGTACGTCTGACCCCAGGAGGAGGCGAGGAACTCCTCCGCCGTGTGCGGTTCCAAAAGTCGGCTTAAGCTGCTGGCTGCGACCTCACCGTTCATAAAGCGGCCATCAAACGCTTAATCGTACTTGGTGTCGATCCTGATCTCCGTCGTGCCGGAATCGTCTGAGCTGTCGGAATCCGAAGAGTCGTCCGAAGAGTCGTCGCCGCCGAGCGCGTCGGTCAAATCCGTGTCGGTGCTCGTGCCCGTGTCGTCGCCCGACGAGTCTGAGCTGTCCGCGTCCGAGGAATCGTCGCTCGTGTTCGAGCCTCCGTCGTTCGAGGTGTCGCTGCTGTCGTTGCCCGCGCTCAA
>DATCWB010000089.1:0-2423 GCA_036566625.1 Pyrinomonadaceae bacterium | reverse complement strand
ACTCGTCACCCGCCACTCGCCACTCATCACTCACACATATGCGTATCAAAGACGTGGCGCGGGAGGCGGGCGTTTCGACGGCGACCGTCTCGCACGTCATCAACAAGACGAGGCGGGTAACTGACGAGACGCGCGAGCGTGTGCTGCGCGCCATCGAGCAGTGCGGCTATTACCCGAACGCGCACGCGCGCCAACTCGCCTCCGGGCGCAGCAACACGCTCGGCCTGATCATCTCTGACATCTCGAACCCGTTTTTTCCCGAACTCGTCAAATCAATCGAGCGGGCGGCCTTCGAGCGCGGCTACGATCTGATCCTGTCGAACACGAACTACGAGGCCGAGCGCACTTCGAGCTACGTGCAGCGTCTCATCGAGCGCAAAGTGGCGGGCGTCGCGCTGATGACTTCGGAGATGGACACCGCGCTCGTCGGCGAACTGGCGCGGCAGCGCGTCTGCGTCGTCTTCCTCGATCTGGGGAGCGCGGGGCAGTGCATGAACAACATCGTCGTGGACTACGACACGGGGATCGAAGAGGCCATCGCGCACCTCGTCGCGCTCGGGCATCGCGAGATCGCTTTCGTCGGCGGGCCGCGCCACCTGCGTTCGGCCGTCAAAAGGCTCGACGCTTTCCGCGCCTCGCTCGCTCGTCACCTGCCGGCGGCCGAGCCGCAAGTGTACGACGGCGATTTCAAACTCGACGGCGGGCGGCGCGCGGCGCGTGCGTTGATGGAACGCGGGGAAGAGATGCCGACCGCCGTAGTCGCCGCCAACGACATGATGGCGCTCGGAGTGATGCAGGAGTTTCGCGAGTGCGGCGTCGAAGTGCCGCGCGACGTGTCGGTGGTCGGCTTCGACGACATCGCGTTCGCACAGCTTGCCGCGCCGCCGCTGACCACCGTGAGTCTGCCGCGCGAAGAACTCGGCCGCTCCGCCGTCGAAGCGCTCATCGTCAGCATCGAGCATTCGGAGCACGAGGGGACGGACATCCACGTCGCGACACGTCTCGTCGCCCGCGCCTCGACCGGGCGCGTGCCGCCGCGCCTCGCCGAAGGCAGCCGGATGAACGCCGGCACAAGCACGCAGGGCGGCGCAACGCGCGTGGGAGATCGTTAAAGCGATTGTTACTAAATCGGATGGTAATAAAGCCTTCGCCACCGCAGGCACAGAGAGCGCGCGGGGAGGCACAGGGAAAAGCGGAAGACAATTTCAAATTTGAAATATCAAGAGGTTGTTCTCCGTGTCCGCTGTGTCCGTGTTGGTGAGTCTTGTTGTTTAATCCGAGCCAAAGGCCATTTTTGTCTGGAACGAGGGGCAATCTGAAGATGCAAAAAACAGAACTCAAATCCTTGTCGCGCGCGCGCGCCGTGAGACTCGTGTTGTGCCGCGCGGCCTTCTTCGTCGCGCTCTGCGCGGCCTTCGCGGGGAGCGCGGCGGCGCAGGCGCGCGCGAGTTACACGAACCCCGCGCTCGCGGGCGATTATCCCGATCCTTCGGTGATTCGCGTCGGTCAGGATTACTGGGCGACGGCCACCTCTTCCGAGTGGGCGCCGGAGTTTCCCATCATGCATTCGCGCGATCTCGTCAACTGGCGCGTGGTCGGCGCGGTCTTCCAGAAGCGTCCCGCGTGGTCGGTCGGCAACTACTGGGCGCCGGAAATCGCCGAGGATCGCGGTCGCTTCTACATCTATTACACGGCGAAGAAAAAGGACGGGCCGCTCTGCGTCGCCGTCGCCACGGCGCGGCGTCCGCAGGGGCCGTACACGGATCACGGCCCGCTCGTCTGCCAGGAAGTCGGCTCGATTGACGGCTTCCCCATCCGCGACGAAAACGGGCAGCGGTATCTTTTGTGGAAAGAGGACGGCAACAGCCGCAGCGTGCCGACGCCCATCTGGGCGCAGCGACTTTCGCCCGACGGCACGCGCTTAATCGGTGAGAAGCAGGAGTTGATTCGCAACGATCAGGCGTGGGAGAAACACGCCTCGCTGCCTTACGGCGATCTGGTCGAAGGCCCGGCCGTCGTCAGGCGCGGCGACTATTTCTACATGTTCTACTCGGGCAACTTCTGCTGCGACCGCCAGTGCAACTACATGATCGGCGTCGCGCGCGCGCGCAAACTCCTGGGGCCGTGGGAGAAGAACCCGGCGAACCCGATCATGCGCGGCAACGACGCGTGGAAGTGCCCCGGCCACGGCACGGTCGTCAGCGACGGGCGCGGGCGCGACTACATGATGTATCACGCGATGGACGCGAAAGATTTCGTCTACGTCGGAAGGCAGGCGCTCGTTGATCAGATTCAATGGGGCGCGGACGGCTGGCCGACGATCAATCAGGGACGAGGGCCTTCGGCACGCGCCGCCTCGCCGCACGGCTTCAACGAGCGCAACGCCGAACACTATTTCTTCGACGACTTCACCGCGCTCCGGC
>DATCWB010000088.1:0-17658 GCA_036566625.1 Pyrinomonadaceae bacterium | reverse complement strand
GATCGGGTAGAAGATGACCGTCTTTTTAAACTGCGCCATCTTGCGCGCCGTCAGGCAGAAGATGGCGATGTGCGGGAAGGCGATGGCCGAGAGCGGGATGAAGGTGTAGCTGAAAAAGTAGTAGGGCGAGATGCGTTCGCGCGTTAAGAGCGGCGCGGTCGCGGGCGAGGCGAGCAGCGCGTTCACCGCCGACTTGAAGCCGCCCATCCCCGCGCCGATGACCGTGACGGCGATTGCGCCGAAGACGAGAAACAGGATCGTCTGGAACGTGTTGACCCACGCCGTGCCACGCATCCCGCCGAAGAAGACGTAGCTCATCACGACGAGCGCGACGATTGCCCCGCCGAACCAGAAAGGGACAAGTCCGCCGCTGATGACGTTCAGGGTAGTGCCGCCGCCCATCACGCCGATGATGATGTAAGGGACGAGCAGCGCGGCCTGCACGAAGAAAATGACCGTGCCGATGTGCCCGCATTCCCAGCGGTCGCGAAATATCTGCACGGGCGTCATGAAGCCGTGCTTCTTGCCGAGAGCCCAGATGCGCGTGCCGCACAGAAAGATCGTGAGCGGGATGACGAGCGCGGACGAGGTCGCCATCAGGCCGAACGTGACGATGCCGTTATTGAAGGCGTGCCCCGACGAGCCGAGGATGGCGAAGGCCGTCATGTTCGTCCCGAACAGGGAGAGCAGGAAGACGAAGGGGCCGAGCGAGCGATTGGCGAGAAAATAGTCTTCGGCCTTTTCTTTGCCCGTCGCCTGGCGGAAGGCGAAGATGCCGATGTAGACGACGACGGCGAGATAAATAAAGACGACGATGGCCGGGATCAACGCGCGTCCTCCTTCTTCGTCGCGCGCCCCTCAACCTCTTCTTCGAGGTGCGACGGCCACGCGTAAGTGACGAGCATCCACATCACGAGCGCGGCGGCGACGACGAACAGGGCGTGATACCACAGACCGACGGGAATGAAGCCGAAGGCCAGCGGGTACGCCCTGCGCCAGTTCCACACGTCCTGATGCGAGACGTAGAGTGCGATGACGACGAGAGTCAGCAAAAGTCGTTTCATTCAGTTTTTCGTAAATGGCCGGACGGATTTTCGGAAGAAACCACGAGGCCGCGTCAGACGTAACACCTGTATAGTGTCGCAGACGATTGCGACAGGTCAAGAGTAATGATTAGAATGGTTCCAGCGACCCCAGACCGCCGGAGTCTTCATTCAAACCAGGAAACGTCTCATAGCTGTTCCCATGAAATTTTCAATTTTGCACTTCAGTAACATTTTACGCTTCATCCTCCTGACAAGTTTCGTCCTCTGCCTCACGGGGCTCGCCCCGGCGCAGCAAACCGACGCCACCATCACGGGCGAGATCAAAGATGCGCAGGGCGGCGTGCTCGTCGGCGTCGAGGTCAGGGCGCGAAACCTCGAAACGGGATTCACCCGCACGGCCACGAGCGATGGCGAGGGGCGGTTCATCTTCCCCGGCATGCCCGTGGGAAGTTACGAGATACGCGCGGCGCGCGAGGGTTTCAGGCCATTCGTGCGCGAGCAACTGCGCCTCGCTATCGGCGAAGCGGCCGTGCTCGACATCGCGCTGGAAGTGGCCTCGATAGACACGCAGGTTGAGGTGACGGCCAGCGGCGAACTCGTCAACACGCAAACTTCCGAGTTGAGCTATCTCGTCAGCGAAGATGCCATCCGCGAGTTGCCCTTAAACGGGCGCAACTATACAGATCTCGCGCTCCTGCAACCGGGCGTCATCGCCTTCCCGCACCGCGACGGCGGCTCGGCCGTGGCGCACGGGCTGGGCGTCAGCGTCAACGGGCAAGACCCGCGCTCGAACGTCTACCTGATTGACGGCACGCCGCAAAACGATTTCACGAACGGCCCGGCGGGCAGCGCGGCGGGCACGGTTCTAGGCATCGAGGGCATACGCGAGTTTCGCGTGGAGACGAACGCCTACAGCGCGGAGTTCGGGCGCAACTCGGGCGGCCAGATCAACGCCGTCTCGAAGTCGGGCACGAACGACTGGCACGGCTCGCTCTACGAATTTCACCGCAACGACAACTTCGACGCGCGCAACTTTTTCGACACGCCGCGCAAGCCCGAATTCAAGCGCAACCAGTTCGGCGGCTCAATCGGCGGCCCTATCCGCAAAGACAAAACTTTCTTCTTCTTCAACTACGAGTCGCTGCGCGAACGGCTCGGCAAGACGATTTCCACCGTTGTGCCCGACCTCGGCGCGCGCGCCGGCGCGCTCGGCCCCGTCCACCCGCAGGTTCGAGCCTTCCTCGACGAGTTTCCGCTGCCCAACGGCCCGAACCTCGGCGGCAACCTCGCCGCCTACAACTTCGGCTTCAACGAGCAGATCACGCAGCACTTCCTTCAGGGCCGCGCCGATTTCAACCTCAACGACCGCCACCAGTTCTTCGCGCGCTACACTTTCGACGACGCCGATCAGGCGCGGCCCACGGACTTCCCGCAGTTCCCGCGCGCCTTTCTTTCGCGCAACCAGTTTTTCACCGCCGAGCACCGCTTCATCCAGTCGGCGCGCACGCTCCACACTTTCCGCTTCGGCTTCGGCCGCACACGCATCGGTCAGGATGTCGAGTCCAACACGACGCAGGCGCTCACGCCCTTCATACCGGGGCGCACCCTCATCGGCAACATAGACATCGGCGGCATCCCGCGCTTCGGCCCGCAGTCGTCGGCCAATCTACGCCTCACGCAGAACGTTTTCAGTTTCGAGCACGGCATGGTGCACACGCGCGGCCGACACATCCTGAAGTTCGGCGGCCTCGTCGAGCGTTATCAGGACAATATGTATAACCCGACCTTCTCGCTCGGCACATGGACGTTCTCCAACCTCAGGAATTTCGTGTCGAACACCCCGCAGAGTTTCATCGGCCTGCCTGCGAGCGGCGCGCTCGACCGCTACTGGCGTTTCACACTCTTCGCCGGTTACGTGCAGGATAGTTTCCGCCTCCACGAACGGCTCACGCTCAACGCGGGCTTGCGCTACGAGACGACAACCATGCCCGTCGATCTGCGAGGGCGCGATTCCGCCCTGCCGGAGGTTTTCACCGACCGCGCGCCCACCACGGGCTTGCTCTACCAGAACCCGACGCGCAAGAACCTGTCGCCGCGCGTCGGCTTCGCGTGGGACGTGTTCGGCGACGGCAAGACTTCTCTGCGCGGCGGCTACGGCATCTACTTCAACACGAACAACCAGCAGAATTTGATCGTGACGGTGACGAACCCGCCCGCCACGCCGCGCATCGCCATCGGCTTTACGCCGACCAGCCCTTGCCGCCCCGCCTTCCCCGTCGCGCCGCTCTCGTGCGCCTTCGCTAATTCAATTCGCCCCATCCAGTTCAACCTCGACAACCCGTATCTGAATGTCTACAACCTGAACCTCCAGCGCGAACTGCCGTGGCAGACCGTCGTCACGCTCGGCTACGCCGGTTCGCGCGGCGTACACCTCCTGCGCAGCAACGACGTGAACATCGCCGTCCCGCAGATACGCGCCGACGGCACGCCCTTCTTCCCGGCGGGCGCGCCGCGCCAGAACACCGCCTTCTCGACCATCGAACTCAAGAGCAGCGACGGCAATTCCTGGTACAACGCGTTGGTCTTCGAGGTGCGCAAGCGTTGGAATCAGGACTTCAACGTGCAGTCGTCCTACACCTTCTCGCGCAACATCGACACGACGCAGGCTTCCACCTTCTTCTCCGACGCCACGAACGGCACGACGACGGCCTTCCCCGAATTCCCCGGCTTCAACTACAACAAGGGACTCGCCGACTATCACGCCAAGCACAACTGGGTCGTCAACTTCGTCTGGAAGATTCCCTACGCGAAGAACCTCGACGGCTGGGCGGGAGCGCTCTTAGACGACTGGCAGTTGGCCGGCATCGGTCAGGCCAGAAGCGGTAACCCCTTGACCGTCTTCGTGCAGGCGAATCGCTCGCGCTCGCTCTGGCAGCCCTCGCTCGGCCCCGGCATCGGGCGCGACCGCGCCAGCATCGCGCCCGGCTACACCTACGAGACGGCCGTGCTCGGCAGCCCCGACCAATACTTCGACCCGAACGCCTTCATCCTCCAACCGGCGGGCACGCTCGGCAACACCGGGCGCGGCGCGTTCATCGGGCCGAACCTGCGCACCTTCGACCTCTCCGCGATGAAGAACATCCGCTTCGCGTCGCCGCTCGGCGAAGACACGAACGTCCAGATTCGCGTCGAGGCGTTCAACCTCTTCAACCGCGCCAACTTCGCGCCGCCCGGTTTGACCGTCTTCGCCGGCGCGGCCGACAACGAAGCGCCGCTCCCGACCTTCGGGCGCATCCGCTCGACCGTCACCTCCGCGCGGCAGATTCAACTCGGCGTGCGCGTCCAGTTTTAGAGCAGGCATTCGCCGTAGAGGCGCGGGAGGGGGTTTTACGGAGAGTTAAGCCGTTTGAGATTTCAAATTGAGATTTCAAATTAGAGATCGCTTCCAGCTTTTCTCCGCGCCCCTTCCGTCTCCTCTGTGTCCCGGTGGTGAATAGCTTTTCCTGACACTCGATGATCGGCTATAACAGCACCCGCATGGGCTGGAAACGCTCTCGTATCGGCTTTCGGAAATGACGATGGAAAAGGGAAAAGAGAAATCTATGATCTGGATCGTGTTCGCGCTCGGCGCGGCCGTCTCGTGGGGGCTTTACGGCGCGATGCTCCATCAGGGACAGGTCAAACTCGGCAACCCGATGCGCGCGATGCTGTGTGTCGGCGTGGCCTATTTCCTGATCGGCGTGCTCGTGCCCGTCGCGTGGCTCTGGTCGCAGGGCGCGCTGAACGGCTTCAACTCGGGCGGGGCGACGACGGCCACGGTCGCCGGTGCGCTCGGCGCGCTCGGCGCTGTCTGCATCATCTTCGCCTTTCGCACCGGCGGCCTGCCGACCTACGTGATGCCGCTCGTCTTCGGCGGCGCGCCCGTCATCAACGTGCTCATCACGATGTGGCTGCACCCGCCCAAGCACTCGCCCAACCCCATCCTCTACCTCGGCTTCCTGCTCGTCGTGGTGGGCGCGGCGATGGTGCTCTACTTCCGGCCGCAGTCCTGAACCGGGCAGCGCGTCGAGACCGCGCGCCCCGTGGCAAACTCTCCATGCCCGAAATCAAACCTCTCAAGAAGTTGGTCGGCAAGGCGCACGACCTGCGCGAGGCGCACCGCGCGCGCCATCGCCCGACCGGCTACGGTTTCGCGCTCTCCGACAGCATAGACTACCTGGACGCCGCGCACTGGGACGCGCTCACGGCTTCCGCCTCCGTCTATCTCGGCCGCCCCTACCTGCGCGTGCTGGAACGAGCCGCGCCCGAAAATTTGCGCGGGCGTTACGCGCTCATCTTCGGCGCGGGCAGTCGGCCGCTGGCCGCCGTGGCGGCGCAGAGCGTGCAAATATCCGCCGCACGCGTGCGCAAGAAAAGCGACTCGCGTCGCAGACAGGCCGTGGCCGCCCCGCTCGGCCGCATCGAGGAACGGATGCTCGTCTGCGGCAACCTGCTGTCGTGGGGACAGCACGGCGTGGCCTTTGCGCCCGGCGCGGACAGGCTCGAACTCTGGCCTGCCGTCGCCGAGGCGCTCTACAGGTTGCGCCGCGCCGACAGACTCTCCGGCGACACAGACCTCGTGATGGTCAAAGACATCCCCGACGCAGAGGCCGTCGCTGCCGCCGCGCTTGCACGCTTCTCTTACCGGCCGCTCGAAACCGACCCCGACATGGTTCTGGAACTGTCGCCGAAGTGGCGCAGTTATGAAGACTACCTCGCCAGCCTCAACTCGAAGTACCGCAAGTCGGCGCGGCAGATCGAAAAGGACGTTGAAGCGGCGGGTTGCCGCGTCGAAGCGTTAGAAGATGTGGCCGGATGCGCGGAAGAATTGCACGCGCTTTACATGCAGGTGCACGAAGGGGCGCGGCTTCGTCTCGTCACGCTCACGCCGGAGTTCATCCCCGCGCTCGCCGCCACCTTCGGAGACAATTTGCGCTGCACCGTCATCAGACGCGGCGATGAGATGCTCGGCTTCGTGACGACATTGAAGGACGGCGAGACGGCCGTTGGCTACTACATCGGTTTCGCCCGCGCGACGAACGCGGAGACTCCGATCTACTTCCGGCTGTTGCAGGCGGTCGTGGAAGACGCGATCAAACTCGGCTGCCGCCGCCTCTCGCTCGGCCGCACCGCGCTCGAACCGAAGGCGCGACTAGGCGCGCGCGCCGTCCCGCTGCGCGTCTGGATCAGGCATCGCATCCCCGCCCTCAACGTCCTGGTGCGCGGGCTGCTCCACGCCGCACATCACGACGAAGCCCCCGAACGAAACCCTTTCAAATGAGCCGCCGCGCACGAGGGCGCGACCCGCGTCCCCGCGCCGCCGACTCCGGCTCACAGGCGCGGGGCGATCTTTTCTGCGGCCTCGCGCGACGGGATCACCGGGAACACCTCGAAGTCAACGATGTCGCTCCAGTTGGCGATCCAACGGTCGAGTAAGTCCCGGTCGTCCGTCTCCATCAGTTGAAAGCAGCGGCGGAGTCTCTCGTCAACCCAACTCGAAAGATAGTTCAGCCCTTCGGGAGCGAGCCGCCCGCGCTCGCGGAAGCGGCGGTAGACGGGCAGCGCGTCGTCGTTCTTAAAATGTTCCACCACCATGTACAGCATAGCCGGATGTGTCAGCGCGCCGCCGCGCGCTTGCCGATGCAGTAGAGGTGGCCGGAGGTGCGCAGGAAAATCTGGCCGTCGGAGACGGCCGGCGAACTGAGGCAGTATTCGTTCAGATTGTTCTCGGCCAGCACTTCAAACTTCTCGCCCGCGCGGATGACGGACGTGATGCCCTCTTCGCTCGTCGCGTAAATCTTCCCGTCGGCCAGAACGGGCGAGGCCGAATAGTCGCCCGGCTTGATGCGAACGGGGCCGTAAACTTCTTTGCCCGTCTTCGCGTCCAGACACCAGACGATCCCCTTGTCGCCCACGATGTAAAAATATTTCCCGTCCGTGACGGGCGTCGGCACGTCCGACCCGAACTGCGCCGACCAGAGGAGGTGCGACTTCGAGATGTCGCCGCGCCCGCCCGCGCGGAAGGCCAGGAGCGGCTTGATGCGCGTCGGCGTGTAGATGATTCCGTCGTAGACGATGGGCGAGGCGACGATGCGATAATTACCCTGATTCTCCGGGTTGAGTCCACCCGCGCGCCAGAGTTCTTTGCCGTCGCGCGGGTCGTGGCCGGTCACCACGTCGCCGCCCGTGATGATGATCTCGGTCTTCCCCGCGTGTCGCAGCAGGGCGGGCGTCGAATAAGCGTCGGGCGACTCCTGAATCGCGTTGGTCGGCCGCTCAACTTTCCAGACGGTCTTGCCCGTCGTGCGATTGATGCGCAGCACGTAGGAAGGCTCGTCCGTCTTCATGCCGTGAAGCACCTGCACGTAGAGCGCGTCTTCGTGCAGCAGCGGCGAAGAGGCGTAGCCCCACATCAGGCCGAACTGACCGTAGTCCTTCTGGATGTCGCGCGCCCAGAGTTCGCGCCCCGTGAAGTCGAAGCCCTTGAGGACGCCCGTGCCCGTCATCACGTAGACGCTCTTGCCGTCGGTTACGGGCGAGGGCGAAGACATGTTGTGCTTGCGCTGCCGGAGGTTTCCGCTGCCGAGCAACTTCTTCCACGCGAGCGTCCCCTTGCCCCGCTCGACGCACCACAGGTAGAGATTGTCGCCCTCCGCGACGTTCAGAAAAACGCGATCACCCCACACAATCGGCGTCGAACCGCTGCGGTCGGGCAGCGGCAACTTCCAACCGACGTTCTCCTCCGCGCTCCACTTGAGCGGCAGATTCCGCTCGTCGCTCGTCCCGTTCAACTGCGGTCCGCGCCACTGCGGCCAGTTGCCCGCACGCGCGGCCGTAGAGAGCGCGAGGACGACCATGATCAAAGCGAACAGAAAGTTTTGACGGCGCATAATTTCCTCCTTACCGGAAACGGACTTAATATAGACGCATCTTGCTCAAAGCGAATCACAAAATTTCCGCGCTGCGTGCGCGATTGCGAATCACCGACCCGCAACCACATTCAAACGCCACATGAAAAACTTTTACCTGCCCATCGCACTGGCCGTCGGCGGCAACCTGCTTTATCACCTGTCGCAGAAGTCCATACCGAAGGCGGCGAACCCGATGTTCGTCATCACCATTGCTTACGTCGTCGGCATCGTTGCCTGCGTGCTCTACTCCTTCGCCTATCCGAACGACAAGTCTTTTCTCGACACCCTGCGCGAGTCGAACTGGGCTGTCTACGCGATGGGCTTGGGGGCGGGCGTCATCGAAATCGGCTTCCTGCTCGCCTACCGCGCCGGGTGGAACATCAGTACGGCGGCCGTCGTGTGCAGCACGGCCGTCACGCTCATGCTCATCCCCATCGGCGTCATCGCCTTCAAGGAATATCTCTCGGTGCGCAACGTCGTCGGCCTGCTGCTCTGCATGGTCGGCCTCGTACTCGTCGCGAAAGAATAGATGAGAGCGCATCGCACACGCGTGGCGCATTCTCCTATTCGGCGCGCAAGGCCGGGAGCAGCGGCGAACGCAGGACGGCGGCCGTCGCCGCGAGCGACGCGGCGAGTCCGGTGGCGACGACGGCCGCGAGCAACACGGCGAGCGACGCGGTGGGCAGACGCCCGCCGCGCGCGTAGAAGGCCGGGGCGATGGCGAGCACCGCGCAGAACACGCCCGTCAGCAACCCGCAGAACAACAGCAACGCGTTTTCCGCCACGACCATCAGCGCGAAGTGGCGCGCGTTGTAGCCGACGGCGCGCAGGAGGGCGAGTTCCCTTTTGCGCTCCAACACGTTTCGGAGCAGCACGGTCGCCAGGCCGAGCGTGCCGAGGATCGTGCCGAGGCCGCCGAGCGTCTGGAAGGTGGAGAGATAAGTGTTCTCCACGCGATGAAACTCCGCGAGCCGCTCGCCCGCGCCGACAGCGTCGAAGCCAAAATCCGACAGGCGCGATTCCAGCAGCGCGGCCACCCCCGCGGCCTTTTCCGGCGCGGTATCCAGCAGGAAAAAGCGATAGCCCTCCTGTTCGGGGAACGCGCGCAGGAAATTCCGCTCCGACATCAACAACTCCGACTGAAACAGACTATCCGAGAGCGCGGCGACGAAACGCAGGCGCAACGCTCGGTCTGTCCCTTCGTGCAACACGATCTCTTCGCCGAGTTTGCGATGCAGCACGTAAGCCAGAGAGTTGGCGTCGGCGACGACGGGGATCGCGCCGCCCGGTAAATCTCTTTCGAGCAAAAGCCACGGGTTGGCTCGCTCGGCGTCCGTCGCGGCCAGAGAATCCGCAAACGCGAAGCGACTCTCCGCGACGAACGCGGGCGCGGGCGCGAGTATGCGGGGTTCTCGCGGCTGGTAGAGATTCAAACAACTCGCGTCGTCTCCCGGTCGCAGGCGAAAGCGCGTGAGGGTCGTGCCCGCGAGCGTCGCCGTCTCATCCTGCGCGTTGAGGTTCAGGGCTTCCCTGCCCGCTGCGTCGTTCGGGTCGTGCGCGAGCGGCAGCAGCGACTCGGCGAGCAGAGTGTAGCCGCCCGTGCCGGTTTTCCGGTCGGTCGAAGCGGCGTCGGCCGCGTCGCGCCGGAAGGCGTCCACCGCAACGATAATGAACGTGGCCGACGCGATGAGCGCGATGCACAGGACGCTCCTTCCCGGGCGATGCGTCGCGTTGCGAAAGCCGAGCCGCACGACCGGCCACCAGCCGCGCCCGCGAATCGTCGTGTGCCTGTCCGCCCGCCGCAGCCACGCCGATTGAAAGCAGAGCAGCGCGACGAGAAACAATGTGCCCGCGCCGAAGAAGCCGGCCACATTCCCAACCCACTTGGACGCGGCGGCCACCAGCAGCAGGACGCCGAGCGTCGCGCACAGGGTGGCAACCATGAAATACGTCGATGCGCCGCGACGCGCGAGCGGCTCGAACAGAGCGCGGAATTTTCCATTCACCTTGCCCGCGCGTCGTTCGGTCGCCGTCCTGTCAATGGTTCCGGTCAGCAGTTCGCGCGTCGAGAACGGCGCGAGCATCCGGAGCGTCCACCAGATGCAGGCGAGCGCGGCGATGATGCCGCCCGCGCCGCCGAGCGCGAGCGACGCGGGTGAGACGTGCAGCGCGAGCGAACGCGTGCCCACCGCCCCGACCCACCACGTCCGCAGGCCGTACATCACAAAAGCGCCGTAACCAAGCGCGCCGAGCGTGCCGAGCACGCTGCCTGATGCGGCGAGCAGCAGGCCCTCGCCTAAAAAGAGCGCGCGCACTCGGGCGGCGGGAAACCCGGCGGCTTGCAGGATGCCGATCTCACGCAGGCGTTGCTCGATGCCGAGTTTGAAGAAGAGTGCCGTGAGCATCAGCGCAGAGACGACGAGGAAAAAACTGAAGTAGAGAAAATACTCGCCGAAGTCGGTTGCCCCGCGCGAGGCGCGGAGTCCTTCGGCGCGCGCCGCGTAGAGCGAGAAATTCGCCGCGAACGGATCGACGCGAGCGCGCAGCGTCCGCTCGAAGTCCGTGCGCGCCGCTTCGAGCGAGACACCCGATTGGGGATGGAGGCGCAGCGAGGTGAGTTTGCCGTAGCGCGTCTGCCAGAGTTCCTGCCCGCGCGCGAGGGGGATAAACGCTTTCGGCGTCGTGCGAAATTGCTTCCAGTAGTCTTCGTCCTGCGGGCGCACGCGCGCGAGATCGAGCGGGAACGGCGGGTCCCAATCCGACAGACTCTCCGTGCCGCTGATGCCCGGATACTCGGGCGTCAACTCGCGGTCTGCCGCCAGACCACGCATCTCGACGACGCCCGCCAGACGAAACTCCCCCGTCCGCGTCTCCAGACGCCCCTCTTCGCGCCACACGTAATAATCGAGCGACACCGTATCGCCCACGCGCGCGCCGAGATCGCGCGCCGCCCAATCGTTCAACAAAATCGGCGCACTCTGATTCGCCCCCGCCCCGGCTGGCTCTCGCGTCTCATGCTCCGGCTGCCCGCCCGCTTCGCTTCGCAAGCCCGCGAGGCTCTCCTCGTCAACCGCCGTGACGAGCGAATAAGGAATCTCACGCCCGCCCGCGCGGATCGAGTTGGCGAGATACGAATAGATCGCAGACGCCTTGAGGCCGATGCTTTGCGCCGCTTCCCCCGCCTGCTGTCCGAGCCTGTCGCCGACGACCGCGCTCTCTGTCTCGACCGACAGCGCGTGTGGCGCGTCCAGCGTTCGCACTTTCACGCCGAGGTCTGCGAGCGTAAACGTCTCGCGCAAAATCTTCGTCAACGCTGCGGCCTGCGACGCGCCGACGGCGTCCGTCGCCTCATCCCCCGTTTTTGTGGAGAGCAGGATCGTGTTGACGCGCCCCTCCTGCTCCGCGTCCTTTTGCACGCGCCTGAGCGGCACGAACACGGCGCGCACCGCGCCCTGCTGCGGTCGCAAACTGAAATCGCCGAGGTCTGCCGCCCCGAGCACCTCGCGCACGGTCAGGCGCATCGTGCGCCCCACGTCCTCCTTGCGCCCGTGCAGCGATTCCACCGGGATGGCCGAAGGCTTTTCGATGCGCAGCAGGACCTCGCCCCCGGCGTGCGCCCCCAACTCGGATGCCAGCGCCGCGCTCACGAACGCCTCGCGCTCGCCCAGGCTCCTCTGCCCGGCGTCCGCCCCTTGAAACTGCCAGAACCGCTCGTCAACGCCGTAGACCTGCACGCCCCCGCCGCGCCGCCCGCTCGCCTCTTCAACCAGGACGCCCTCGAAGACGACGAGCGGGCACGCCACATCGAACGACGCATCCGCAAACTGCGCCTGCGCGCTGAGTTCCCCGGCCAACTCTTCGCGGAAGAAATTCGACGCCGAGACGACATAGGCCGTGCGCCCCAAACGCCCCAACACGAGAGCGCGCAAACTGGCGCGCACCGAGTCGCCCACGACGAGCGCACCGGCCAGCACGGCCACCGCAATCGCCACGCCGCACACCACCGCCGCGTTCGTGCGCCGGTAGTAAACGAGATTGCGTTTGACGAGCGTTGCGGTCTTCATAAGAAGCTATCAGCCGTCAGCGGTCAGCGGTCAGGAAGTCAATGCAAGACCGTCTCGCGCCTCTTTGTCGAACACGAACGACCCTTGCCCACCACGAACTACAGGCGTGCGGCATTCATCGTTCATCATTTCTGACGAGCTTTTGTTCCTGCAACTCGTACCGCACGGGAAACCGGGCGGCCAGTTCCGCGCTGTGCGTGACGACGACGAGGATCGTCTCCTGCCGGCGGTGGAGTTCGAGCAGGAGTTCGGCGACCGTCGAAGCCGACGCGTGATCGAGGTTGCCGGTCGGCTCGTCGCAGAGCAGCAGGAGCGGCTTCTGTATGAGCGCGCGTGCGAGCGCGACGCGCTGCTTCTCGCCGCCCGACAATTCCGCCGGGCGATGCTCGCTGCGCGCCGTCAGCCCCACCTGATCGAGCAACTGCCGCGCGCGCTCCGACACGTCGCCGTCGCCTCTACTCTTCGCGGCTGCGACGAGCGTCGGCGTCAACACGTTTTCGAGGACGGTCAATTGCGGCAGCAGGCAATGGTCTTGAAAGATGAAACCGATCCGGCGATTCCTGAACGCGGCGAGTTCGCGCTCCGGCATTGCGAAGGGGTTCTCGCCGTCGAGCGTGATTGTGCCCGACGTGGGCGGTTCGAGCGCGCCCGCGATGTAGAGGAAACTGCTTTTGCCGCTACCCGATGGCCCCATGATCGAAACGGCGTCGCCGCGCGCGAGACTCAGCGACACGTCCGACAAGATCGGCAACGCGCCGCGCGGCGTCGGATATTCTTTGGAGAGATGGTTGACTTCAAGCATAAGCGGAGCGTAAATCGTGAATAGATTAAATCCATCTTTCTCTATTCACGATTTACTGATTCATAGACTTCGAGCGCGCGTTCGGCCATGCGCGCGACGCTGTAATGCTGGCGCACCCCGCGCGCCCCGCTCTGGCCGAGTTCGGCGGCGCGTGCGGGGTTCTTCCAGAGTTCGTAGATTCCGGCGGCGAGGCTTTCGGCGTCGTCGGGCGCGACGAGCAGGCCGCCGCCCGTGCGTTCGACGATCTCCGTACAAGCGCCGCGCCGCGGCTGGACGACGGGCACGCCGCAGGCCATCGCTTCCAGCAGCGAGATGCCTTTCGGCTCGTCGTAGGTCGCCGGCATGGAGAAGACGTGCAAATCTCGCAGGAACGCGATCTTCTCGGCGCGGCCGGGCGCGCCGCGATAATTGAACTCGGCGGCGAGTCCCCAGTCCTTCATCCGTCTTTCGATGCCGCGCAGATAACTCTCGTGTTCCGGCGCGAGGTAGCCCGCGACTTCAAGCCGCGCGTGCGTGACATCCGCGCGATCACGGAAAAGTTTGTAAGCCTCGCACAGCGCGTGCAAGCCCTTCTCGGGGGCGACGCGCGCGAAGTAGCCGACGGTGAAGACATCTTCGCGCGCACGTCGCGTCGCCGCCGCTACCGCCTCGTCGCCGCCGCCGTGCTCTTCGTAATCTTCGAGATTGATGCCGAGCGGGACGACGCGCATTTTGCCCGCCGGGATGCGCAAATGTTCGGACATGAACCCGGCGTAAAACTCGCTGACGGCCACGAACGAATCGACGTGTTCGACGGCGGCGCGGATGAGTTCGAGCGAGCTACGGCGATAACTCTCTTCAAGGCCGTCGAGAAACAGGTCTTCGCCTTGCAGGGTGCAGACGACGGGACGATTTAAAGTCTGCTTGATGGGCTGCGCCATGCCGACGAGGAGCGAGTTCGGCAGCGTCACCACGTCGGGCGTCTCCTGTTCGCGCAACCACTGCGCCATCTTGTCGAACTCTTTGCGCTGGCGTCCGTCCGCGCCGCTGAGCATCGAGACGGTGAGTTCGCCGAGCAGTTTCGGGTTGACCGGAATGCTGCGACGCGCGGCGAGTTTCAAAGCGGCGGTCGAATCCCATAATTTGTCTATCAGCCACGGCGTCCGGCGAAAGACCGAGGCGTGTTGCTGTAGATAGACGCTGATGCCGCCGAAGAGAACTTTGCCGGGGCGGCTGACGTTCGGCTCGTCCGTGAGAGTGGGCGTGTAGACGGGCATGAGCATCACGTCGTGCCCGCGCGCGATCAGTTCGGTGGCGAGCGCGTTGTCGCGCAGGCAACTGCCGCAGTACATGTTGGCCGCGCCGGCCGTGAGATAGAGAATCTTCATGTGCCCGTCGTCGCCGCGAACGCCGCACGCTGGAAAGCCCTGCGCGCGTAGAGGTGTTCGAACAAATTCCCCTCGTGCGGCTGATCCCAACTGATCCGGTTTGTCGGGATCGCGCCGATGTTTAGACGATCAACGTGCGGCGACGCTAAAAGTTTCGCGATCAACTCTTCGTCGCGCGTGATGGCCGTGACGACGAGACTCGCGCCGAGCGCCTGCGGCAACTCTCGCTGCCCGACTTCGACCACGCTCGCAAACGGGAACAGAAACTCGCGGTTCGCCAACGCGTGCGACGCAGACTCGCAGCGCACGACGGTCGGCAACAGGTACGCGCAGGATTCCCACTCGCGCAAACGCCCGCCTGCATCGCCGCGCCGCTCGGCCGTCACGTCGCGCGCCCCGGCCTCCTGCAACCCCTGATCGATCATCTGCGAGATGCGCGCGGCCACACGCGCGTCGGCAAAGGGCGCGAGTTGCGCTTCGGCGTCGGCGGCCCCGCGCGGCTCGATTTCGGCGAACCGCGCGGCCAACGCTTCCGCAATCTCGTCCGCATGCCGCGTCACCCACACGCCCGACGCGTTGACGCACGAACGCCCGCCGTTATCGACTATCGAGGCGGCGATCACGTCGAGGTAATTTTCCCACTCGTCGATCATGTCGTCGCCGATGACGACCTTGCTGTAGCCCGGGCCGTGGACTTCGACGCGCCCGTCCTCCTGCCACTGCGAGACGGAGGCCACGTCGCCGAAGGCCATGCCGCGCCCCGTGTGCCTGAGAATCTCGGCCGCGCCGCCGTGCCCCGTCGGGTAATAGCCGAACGCCTCGCGCGGCACGCCCGCTTTCATGAACGCCTGCGCGATGCGATACGGCGTCCACGGCTCCGCGCCGCCCGGCTTCAACACGAGCGGAATCTTCAACGCCACGGCCGGAACCCACAGCGAATGCACGCCCGGCGAATTGCTCGGCAGCACCACGCCCAAACTTTGCGCGCGCGGGAAGAAACTCACCGTCTGCCCCTCGATCTCGCCGTAGCCGCGATCCAGAATTTCCAAATCCAGATTGCGCGTCAGGCCACGCAGCACGCTCTCGGTTTCGGCGAGCGCGCCGCGAATCTTCTCCATGTTGCGCCGCGCCAACACGTAGGGCAGCCCCGTCGTCGCCGACACCTGCTCGACGTACTGTTCCGGCGTCTGCCCCTCGTCGCCGACCGGCAACTCGTCCTTCGCAAAAATCTCCGCCGCGCGTACGGACATCTCGATCAACTCCCGGACGCTGAACGCCATGAGAGACGCGCGCGCACGCTCCTGCTCACGCAAATCACGGCGGATCAGCCCGGCGTTCGCCTGACTGATCTCCACGAACGGCTCGCGCGTCCGGTGGTGCACGACGCGCACCACGTCCAAACTTTTATAAGGCTCGCCTTTGCGTAGGAGTGGAATGTGCAACATATTTTTCGATTGCGGATTTCGGAATTCGGATTGCGGATTGAAAGAAAAACTGTTTTCCAATCCGCAATCCGAATTCCGAAATCTAAAATTCAGTAGACGCCTTCCACGACGTTCGTTTCCAACTTGGCGAAGGGGCGGACGTTGCGCACGCCGTCCCAGGCGTAGGGCAAGTAAGGCGGTTCGCGTTCGGCCTCGTCGCGTTCGAGGAAGCGCGGCATGAAGAACTCGCGCGTCAGCGTCGTCAGGCGCACGCGCCCGGTTTCGCCGTAGCCGACCACCCGGTCTGGGTTCGCTGGGTCTACCACTTCGAGCATGGCGCGCGGGGCGGGCGGGTAATAGATGATGGCGTAGTTGTCTTCCGGCAGGCGCGGCTTGCCGACGGCCAGCCCCATCAAGGTGTTGCCGTAGGTCGGCGCGAAGTGGACGCCGTCCAGGAGTTCTTCGACGGCGAAGCGGTGAAACTGCGGCGTCATCTCCGTGCCGCCGCAGAAGACTCCGGTGATGCCGAGTTTCCGCAGAGAGACTTTCTCGCAGATGGCTTCGAGCAGTTTCGGCGTCGTGAAGAGGCAGCGAATCCCATCGTGCGCGCGCAGCAGCGTGAGCGCCTGTTCGACGACGTGCTGCTTGTAGGCTTCGGCCTGCTTCGATTGATTGCCTTTCAGCAGCTTGATGACCCAGCGCGGGTCGAGATCGACCATGAAGCAGATGCCGCCGCGATACTGCGCGAGGTGTTCGACGGCAAGACGCAGGCGGCGCGGCCCCGAAGGGCCGACGGCGAGCCAGTCCGCGCCTTTCGGGAACGCCGCGTCAGGCAGCGTGTGGCTGAAGGCTTCGTAGTCGAGCCGGAAGTCTTCGATGTTGATGCGCGACTTGGGCACGCCGGTCGAACCGCCGGTCTCGAAGACGTAGACCGGGCGGTCGCTGTAAGCGCGCGGAACCCAGCGGCGCACGGGGCCGCCGCGCAAGTGCTCGTCCTGAAAGAAGCCGAAGCGAGAGAGGTCTTCGTAAGTTTTAATTTCGCGGCGCGGGTCCCACGAGAGGCGCGAGGCGTAGTCGAGCCAGAAGGGGCAGCCGGTCTCCGGGTTGAAGTGCCATTCGATGATCTCGCGCACATGGGCGTCGAGCGCGGCGCGCGCCTCTTTCACCTGCGCGTCGAGCGCGGCGCGCGCCTGTCGCACCTCGGGCGTCTCAAGTTTGTTCGTTTCGGCATCTGGCATGCGCCCGATTCTACAGACGGCCGGAAGGTGAGCGCAAACGCGCAGGCTCTTTTTGCGGTTACGAAATTTCGGATGCAACCCCGCCGAATCACTACATGTTTAGGTGGTGACGGCGCGGCGCGCGCAGGCGTATCTTCGCGCCCGTGTTTAAGACCGGAACGCCCGGTCAGGAAATTAACGGATACTTAATCTAAGGAGACCCTCATGCTGAAACGAATCGCCCTCGCCGCCTTACTCGTCACCTCAATAGCCGCTGCCGGCGCGTACCCCATCGAGCGCGCAAACGCCGCGAACGCCCCCAAATGTAAACAGGTGCGCGGCCACGCCATCTCTCACACCGTCTCCGGCCCTGAATGCACCTCGCCCATCGGGCTGTGCGCGGGCGGGCAACTCTACGGCGGCATCAAGGGCGAACTCTTCCTCATCGCCACGAGCCTCGCGCCGACAGAGGACACGCCCGTCACAGGCGTCTACGTCTACACGGCCGACGATGTCATTCGCACGAAGACCGGCGACATCTACACCAAAGACGCGGGCGCGCTGAACCTCACCCCGAACAGCACCGGAGACGATATAAGCATCGCCGTCATCACCGGGGGCACGGGCGATTACGCCGGGGCGACCGGCGCGCTGCGCATCTATGGAACTTTCTCCGAGACGAGCGGGGAGTTTAACTACGAAGGACAAATCTGCACGCCGTAGCGAAAGACCGCCCCGAAGCGAAAGAAGCGCGTCGAAGCAAAAGGCGGGGGGCGAAGTTGATGCTT
>DATCWB010000087.1:0-34740 GCA_036566625.1 Pyrinomonadaceae bacterium | reverse complement strand
CGATTTGTCTTGCTCCTGAAGATTCTCGTCCACACGTTGCTTTGGGAAATTGCTTCTCGCGAAAGGGATGGTATTCCGAAGCGATTAAAATGTTTCGGAGAGGTCTGGAACTGAAGCCATATTGCACGGAAGCGGATGTTCGCGTGTTTCTGGCTGAGGCTCTTGTAAAGAATGGTCAAATCAAAGATGCTTGTGCTGAATGGCGGCGAGTGCTAGAAATCGAAGCAGGTTATCCATCTTATGATGTACCGCATAAGGAAGCGAAAATGATGCTGGCGAAGTATTGTGTTAAAGCTTAAGGCGCGCATAACAACTCATTGAACCGGACGCGGGATGAGCAATCTTCTCATCGAGAACTTGGGTGGCTGCGGCGTTGCTTCCCGCGCTGGTTAATTCGGGCGTTAGATGTCCTTCGTGTCTCGGTAGTTTGAAGAAACCAGATTGAGTATGAGAGATAATCTAGAAAATTGGGATGCGTTGCTCGTGAGGCTGAAACATTCCTTGCAAGCTCTCGCTATGCCTGCTGATACCCAGCTTGAGCTATCCCACGATTTCGTCTGCAAAGTTGAAGAATTGGCGCTCGATTTTGACCACTGGAGTAGATGCGTTCTTAGTAATAACAGAGGCGAATTGAGCGAAGAGCAGAAATCCTTGCTTAGGAAGTTGGATGGCACTTTCGATCAGTTAAGTGGTGGACAGAGCCAAAATCTTTGGACGGAAGATGCTTTGAGAAACAGCCCTGAGTGGCAGACCGTGCGTGATATTGCGAGGGCGGCGCTCACTTCCTTTGGTTGGGCCGCGGAGCGGCCGCCGAGTTATCAGCATGAATATGTCCCAGGGACGAACATCTAACAACGGCATGCACCCGACCGCGCAATAGCGTTGATGTCATCCGCAAGACTTGCCGCCAGTGATGTTGTGCTCGCGGCGGGTGATGCCGGGCGTTCGGTTGCTTCAGGTCGGTTATCCAGGCGAAAATGAATAAATACCTCCTTATGTGTCTGGCAATCGCGCTACTAGGATTCAATTCTTGTGCGGCCGAACAGCCGCGTAAAAACTCCGGTGACGTTGGTGCCACACGTGATAAAGGAGTGGCTGAAAATGTCGGCAAAGTTATTCAGATTACTGACGGTAGCTATGAGCAAGAGGTGCTTCAATCACAAATACCGGTTCTGATTCTTTTCTGGGCGCCGTGGTCTGCGCCAGATCGCATGTTTGCGCCTACTATTGAAGCTGTGGCTAATGAATACTCAGGCAAGGTGAAAGTCGGGAAGGTCAATGTTGATGAAAACGCTGACCTTGCTGTGAAATTTGACATCAAAGCTATTCCCACCGTAGTCGTGATAAAAAATAGAAGTGAGCAAGAGCGGGTGGTCGGCTTGACGTCAAAAGAAGCTATCGGTCGGATGCTCGATCAGCAGCTTGAAAATAACCCATGAAGAATTGAAAGGCATTCTTATTCGTAAGCGGCGTCTGCTCAAGCGGCCGTAGCCTAACATCGGCATGAGCGGACGCGTGTATGGCGGTCTTCACAAGATGAAGTTGAATACGCGCCGCTGATGCCGGGCGTTATGTTGCCACATGACATCGAAATAAACTCATTGATAACCTAAATTTTCTGAGAAAAGGCGGCGGCACAATTCGGCTCGAACTAAACAGATATTGACATGCCGCCGGCTTTAGCATAAAAGCAGCTATCCCCGACCCGTTTCGAATAGCCCTGCCTTCTCGTTCTGCTGCTTCCTGAAAGGAGGAGTATCTGTGAAACGCATTCTTCTGTTCGCCGCACGGTTAGCCGCATCCCTTCTTGTGGCCTGTTTCTGTCACATGTCCTCGGCCAAAGCGCAAGAGACCCATCAGCATCAACACGAACATTCAGAAAAGCTCGGACGGGTAAACTTCCCTGTCTCCTGTACCGCCGAAGCCCAGAAGCAATTCACTCGCGCAGTCGCATGGCTCCATTCTTTCGAGTATGAAGAGGCCGAAAAGGTCTTCACCGAAGTTACCGTCAACGACCCGCGATGCGGCATGGGTTACTGGGGCGTCGCGATGAGCAACTACCATCCCATCTGGGCGCCGCCGAACGCAGCGGAGTTGAAGAAGGGGCGGGAAGCCACCGAAAAGGCCAAGTCTGTCGGCGCACGCACGCAACGCGAGCGAGATTACATCGCGGCGATAGAGCTTTTTTACAAAGACTCTGACAAACTCGATCATCGGACGCGCGTGCTTGCCTATAGCGACGCGATGGAGCAACTCCACCGACGTTACCCGTCAGACCGTGAAGCCGGAGTCTTCTACTCGCTGACGCTCATCGCAAAGGGCATGATGGCGAGCGACAAGAGTTATCACAACGAACGGAAGGCCGCCCAGATTTTGAACCGCGTACTGGCGCGCGAGCCGCAGCACCCCGGCGTCGCGCACTACCTGATTCACAGCTACGACTACCCGGCGTTGGCGCACCTGGCGCTGCCGGCCGCGCGTAGTTACGCCAAGATCGCGCCCGCGTCGGCACACGCACAGCACATGCCTTCACACATCTTCACGCGGATGGGTCTGTGGCAGGAAGCGATACGTTCAAACCTCGACGCTAAGGCGGCGGCGAAGGCCTACGCCGTCAGAAACCGTATGCCCGGCGCGTGGGATGAGCAGCTTCACGCGATGGACTACCTTGCCTATGCCTACCTGCAAGGCGCGCAGGACAAGCAGGCCGAGGGCCTGCTCGACGAGTTGAACAAAATTCGAAGAGTTGATCCGCCGAATCTCAAAGTGGCCTATGCCTTCACGGCCATCCCCGCGCGATATGTACTCGAACGTCGGCAGTGGGCCGAGGCGGCCAAATTGCCGTTGCATCCGGGCACTATGGAGACGTTCCCCTGGCAGCGATTCCGTTGGGCCGAAGCCAACATCCGCTTCGCGCGCGCGATTGGGGCCGCGCGCACCGGCGACACGGCTTCGGCGCGTCAGGAGGTTGAAGAATTAGCTGCCATCCGCCAGTCGCTCGTTGAAGTCAAAGGCGATTATGATTGGGGCAAACAGGTTGAGATCAAACGTCAGGTTGCCTCGGCGTGGCTGGCGCACAGTGAGGGCAAGCACGAAGAATCGCTGCGGCTGATGCGCGCGGCGGCGGAGTTGGATGACGCGACAGAAAAACACCCCGTCACGCCCGGCACGCTGCTCCCGGCGCGCGAGCAACTCGGCGAGCTACTGATTGAGCTTAAGCAACCGGCAGCGGCCTTGCAGGAGTTCGAGACCTCGCTTCGCATTGCTCCCAATCGTCTCAACGGGCTATACGGCGCGGCGCGTGCCGCCAATCTCGCGGCAGATCGGAAGAGGGCGAAGACTTACTACGGAAAGCTCGTGGCGCAGTGCAGCCAAGCCGATAGCCTGAGGGCCGAGATCGAAGAAGCCCAAAAGTTCCTCGCCGGCGTGAAGGTGCCGGACTCCGTAAGCACACGATAGGCATTGCCCGACACGTGCCGAGACGGGATTCATCAGGAACATGGTGAAAAACGGGAGCAAAGTCGCGTGGCAGGCGCAACATAACAACGGCATGCACCCGACCGCGAATAGCGCGGCTCTCATCCGCAAGACGCCGTGGTTGATACGTTGAATGCGCGGCGGGTGCTGCCGGGCGTTAGGCAGCTACCCAATTCATCGGAGTGTATATATGAAACCAGAGCGCGTTCGGCTCTCGAAAGGCGTTGCAAATATTCTTATTGACGCCGCCATTCAGGGTTATGAAGCAAGATACAAAGAGGAGCGTCTTGGAATCCTTCTCGGCAAAATTCAAAACAACGTTGCCGTTGTTAAATACGCTAAAGTTTATCGTGGTGGTATCCGTTCACGTGCCAGTGCCGAGGTGAATGCGGAGCGCTTCGCCAAGCGTGTGCACGAAGTGTGTCGGAAACACGAATCTGGATTTCTGGGAACATTCCATACGCACAATGAAGTCGCGGGTACAATCAGTTCTGCGATGTCTAACGCTGACCGCGATCATCTCTGTTCCGATCCACCACACATAGTCGAATTGATTGTTGCGGTTTAGCGATCCGATTCGCCTTCTCGTCAGAGCCAGCGCAGGATGCGTTGATGCGCGCCTCCCGCGATGCCTCAACCGATCTGTTCGAGTTGGAATTGTCGTTGCAGCCCGTGACCGAAGATGAATTGATTGCGGCTTAAAAGTTAAGGGCTTAATAGTGCTGATACGCCTATACTATGTAGGCTACCTATCTAAATAGCCCGCCTGACTTGATACTTATCCTGTAGTTACACCGCTCAGAATTTTCTCGCAAATCCGTACAGTTGTTGTATATTCGCGCCGGACACACGAAGACTGCGCCGCCTGTGAGCCTCACGGCAGCATACCATCAGCTTGAACTGTTCCGCTGGCTTAGAGCAGTGGTAACAGGGTTTGTAGCAGGCTAAGCGTGATCTCCGTCAGGGCATCTTCTTCTGGCATGGGAGCGGCTATTCCAGTCCAAATTATGCCGTCTGCCTGCGGTTGCGGGGGCGGGGGCGGAGTCTTGCCAGTCCAAATTATGCCTTCACCGGCGAAGGCGGACGTGGAGAAAACAACCGCTAATACCAGCGCGGCGATAGCGTTTCGATAGCTTTTCATCTCTTCTTTTCCTTTTGAGGTAGTTAGTGAAACCAGACCCGACTGGTTTTAATTTGCGACCTATCCCACTAATTAGGACGCGATATAACCCTGCCTGAATATTTCTTGCCAAGCACAAAGAAAGCGAGTCCTCACATGACTTTAGCTGAAACCTTAGTAAAACGGTTGGAAAACCCTGCGTTGAGCCGCGACGAGCGGGCACAGCTTCAATGCCAGATAGCAGCGGATTTCGAGCACCGAGGCCAATACGATGCCGCGCGTGACGCGCTTAGCGAATTGTGGCAGGGCGTTGGTAAACGCCCTGCACTTGAAGGACTGTCCGAGTTGGCGGCAGCAGAGGTACTTTTGCGCGCTGGAACATTATCAGGCTGGCTCGCTAGTGCCGCACAAGACCAAGCGGCGCAGGGGGCAGCCAAAGACCTCATCAGCGAGAGTATTACCCGATTTGAGGCTCTAGGCGAATTGGTCAGAGCTGCCGCTGCACAGAGTGATCTAGGCTATTGCTACTGGCGCGAAGGTGCGTATGACGAAGGGCGCGTGCTATATGCTGAGGCACTAAAGAAGTTAGCCGACGACGATGACCCAGAGTTACGAGCGAAAATACTAATTCGCAGCGTCCTGGTTGAGTCATGTAGCGGCCGCTACACTGACGCACTTCGACTCCTGACAGACTCGGCCAAGTTATTCGAGGATAGCAATAACGATACGCTTAAAGGTAAATTTCATAATGACCGCGCCGGTGTATTGACCTGCTTGAGTAGGGCAGAGCGTCGCACGGACTACGTAGACCGCGCCATTATTGAATACACTGCCGCAGCACACCATTTTGAGAAAGCTGGACATACCAGCTACCACGCGAGTGCTGAGAACAATTTAGGTTTCCTGCACTACACCATCGGGCGTTACGAAGAGGCACACGCGCACCTGAACGCTGCACGCCGTTTATTCGCAGACGTTCAAAACAAAGGTCGTATCGCGCAAGTAGATGAAACGCGCGCCCGTGTCCTATTGGAACAAGGCAAACTGCGTGGAGCCGAAAGCGCAATCCGCGAGGCTGTGCGAGTGCTCTCCAAAGGCGGCGAGCAGGGCTTGTTAGCGGAAGCCCTCACCACACAAGGCCGCGTCCTGTCGAAGCTGAGCAACTTCGCCGAGTCGGTAAACACCTTGAGGCGCGCCGCCGATCTCGCAGAGGAAGCCGGAGCGGTCGAAGATGCCGGACGCGCTTTGCTTTCGTTAATGGAGGAACACGCCGACCGCCTCAACGAGCATGAACTGTTAGAAGCATACGAACGCGCTCATAACTTGCTCACAGAGACGCAAGATATGGAAACGATCTCGCGTCTGCGCGTCTGTGCTATCCACATCGTGTCTGACCGTCGCGCGTCCCTATCACAAAGACGAATGCGCAGCGTCGTGGATTTCTGGGCGAACTTCGATCTCGGTGAGAAGGTACACACCTACGAAGCCAGATACGTGCGGCGTGCTCTGATAGACGCAGAGGGCAGCGTCACGCGCGCCGCGCGGCTGCTGGGATTGCACCATCATGGCACACTCGCCTCCATGTTGGACGAAGGAGGTAGACACAAAGACCTTGCCTACTTGCGCACACCACCTGAGACGCGCAGGCAGAGTATCATTAATCCCCCAAGCCGCCGTCGCCCACGCAGTAAAGCGCGCACTATCAACATTCTCTGTGTTGAAGATTATCAGGCGGTGGCCGACGCCGTGAAAGAAACCCTGGAGGATTTAGGCTGGACGGTCGAACTCTGCGCTGACGGGGCAGAGGCCATGCGCAAGATTGAAAGCAAGGCGCGCTACCATCTGATCATTCTCGACAATCAGTTGCCCGGCAAGGACGGCTTAGAGCTTGCGCGTCGTGCGCGGCAACTTCCACACCGGCGGCGCACGCCGATCATCATGCTCTCAGCGAGCGACGTTGAACAAGACGCACAACGCGCGGGTGTCAATGCTTTTTTGCGGAAGCCGCAAGACATCGTGCGACTATCGGCGATGGTGACGCGATTATTGACCAAAAAAGCCATTGCGTAGTGCGGCCTTCCTGGTTAATTGTTTTATCCGCGATTTACTGGATTATCAGCTTAGTTCAAAGTTTCGCAGTACTGCTAAAGCCTTAGTTACTTCTTGGCCTTTCAAATTCAATAAAGTCGAGTAAGTCTTTTGGCGTGCGGGTGTCTTCAACGATCTTTGCGAAATCCGACAAGCGGCTAACCGGCTGAGGTCAGAAGGGATAGGAAACGGGGCGGCTATTCCCACTTCTTCAACTTCTGGAAACGCTTCACGACCATGTTGCGCTTGAGCGGCGTGAGGCGGTTGATGAAGAGGAGGCCGTCGCAGTGGTCGGTCTCGTGTAGGAAGCAGCGGGCGGCGAGTCCTTCGGCTTCGCGTTCGTACCACTCGCCGCGCACGTCCTGCGCGCGGAGCGTCGCGCGTTCGGCGCGCTTTAGGGGCGAGTGAATTTTTCCGACCGAGAGGCAGCCCTCTTCCCCGGCCTGTTCGCCCTCCGTGTTGACGATTTCGGGGTTGGCCGCCACGAGTTTGATCCCGGCGCAATCCATCACGAAGAGACGCAGGGAGAGTCCGATTTGCGGCGCGGCCAAGCCGACGCCTTCCTCCGCGTACATCGTCTCGAACATGTCGTTGCACAGCCGCGCCAGCTCTTCGTCAAAAACTTCCACCGCGTCGCCCACCTCGTTCAGCACCTTCGCCGGGTACTCGGTTATCTTCTTCAGCGCCATCTGTTTTATTTCGTCCCGCCCGCTCTATGATATGCTCGCGCTCGCGCGCGAATTTTACCCGATATGAAACAATATCACGACCTGCTCAAATCCATTCTCGACCACGGCACCGAACACCGCGACCGCACGGGCGTCGGCACGCTCTCGCACTTCGGCTACCAGACGCGCTTCGACCTGCGCGACGGTTTCCCCATCGTCACCACCAAGCGAATCCCCTTCCGCTGGGTCGCGGAGGAACTCTTCTGGTTTCTCTCCGGCGACACGGACGAGCGAAATCTGCGTGCGCGCGGCGTGGACATCTGGGCCGAATGGGCGGACGCCGAGCACACGAGCCGTTTCGGACGCGAGGCCGGCGACCTCGGCCCTGTCTACGGTTATCTGTGGCGTTCCTTCGGCGGGCATTACCCGGCGCGCGACGGCGTAGATCAGATCGCGCGGCTGGTCGAAGGCATCCGCGAGAATCCGAACTCGCGCCGCCTCATCGTCACGGGCTGGGACCCGCGCGTCTGCGACGAAGTTGATCTGCCGCCCTGTCACACGCTCTTCCAGTTCAAGGTCGAAGCGGAAACAGTTTTGCACTGCCAGTTGTACCAGCGTTCGGCGGATGCCTTCCTCGGCGTGCCCTTCAACATCAGTTCCTACGCGCTGCTGACGCACATGCTCGCACACGCCTGCGAACTCGAACCCGGCGAGTTCATCTACACGCTCGGCGATTACCACATCTACCAAAACCATCTGGAACAGGTGCGCGAACTGCTCGCGCGCGCGCCGCTTCCGCTGCCGCGACTTGAGATCGAAGACGAGTCGGGACGTTTGCGCGGCCTCGCCGGGCTGCTCGACATGCGCTACGAGAACTTAAAACTCATCGGTTACGAATCGCACGGCAAGATCGCCGCCCCTGTGGCGGTGTGAAGCCATGCGATTTTCGCGCGCGGCCATCTCAAATTTCAGAGACCACACTTTCATGTCCATCATCGGTATCGCAGCGGTTGACCGCAACGGCAGCATCGGCAAGGGCGGCTCGATCCCCTGGCACTATTCCGCCGACATGAAATTCTTCCGCGAGCAGACCACGGGGCACGCGTGCGTGATGGGACGGCGCACATGGATTTCGCTGAAGCGGCCGCTCAAAGGACGGCTGAATGTCGTGTTGAGCAGGTCGGCGGGCGTGGAGTCGCGAGGGGAGGAGGGCGTCATCGTCCTGCCGGACAAGCGTTCCGTGCTCGCGCTCGCGCCATACCTTTCGTGCCACCTCTACATCATCGGCGGCGAGCAAATCTACAAAACTTTCCAGCCCGAGATCGAGCAGTGGGTCGTGACCGAAATCCCCCTGGCGGTCGAAGGCGCGGACACGTTCATGCCCACGGATTTTTTGCAGAATTTCCGGCCGCAACGTTCGCTCGCACTCGCCGACAACCTGAAAGTTACGTTTTACGAAAGAACCTGACGCGCGGATTTTTTGTGTGCTGCGACACGACGCCTTCGACAGCCTGCCCCCTCTCACACACACGAATTTCCGGATCGCCGCCCTACCGCCGGAAATCCCCTGCAAACGCAATCTTTCCCTGCTACACGCTTTGGGTGCAAATATGCCTGAAATGGTCGGATGCGCCATTCTATGCGCCCCGCGCCCTTGAATTATCCGCCCAGCGGCGATTCCCGCCGTGGCACTGCGCTTGCACACACTAAACCATTATGACCATCAACGCCGCAACCTACCCCATCTGGCAAAACGCAGCCGCCACCGAGTCCGCGAAGAAGGCGGCCGAGAAAGCCCCTACTCCCATGAGCGATCACGCACTTGCGCAACGCGCGGCGGGCGGAGACCTCGCCGCCTTCGAGGAACTGTACGAGCGGCACAACCGGCGTGTGTATAGCTTGTGCCTGCGCATGACACAGAACGTCGCCGAGGCCGAAGACCTGGCGCAGGAAGCCTTCATCCAACTGTTTCGCAAGATCGGCTCATTTCGTGGCGAATCGGCTTTCACCACCTGGCTCCACCGCCTGACGGTCAACCAGGTGTTGATGCACTTTCGCAAGAAGGGCGTCAGATTAGAGCAGACCACCGACGACGGGGAGACACCCGTGCAGGTGGTGGTGGGCACGCAGAACCCCAATAGTATGCCCGTGGTTGACCGGATTGCGTTAGACCGAGCGATTGGGCAGTTGCCGCCGGGGTATCGGACGGTGTTTATCCTGCACGACGTGGAGGGGCACGAGCACGAGGAGATTGCGCGTTTGCTGGGCTGCTCGGTGGGCACGTCGAAGTCGCAACTGCACAAGGCGAGAATGAAGTTAAGAGGACTGCTCAGGCAACAGAAAACCGCTTCGTAGCTTCAAACAACGTCGCTTCGCCCGGCAAGGCCGCCCCCGCGTCCTGTCCCGAAGCGTCAGGTAAGACCGACACGGCGGCGTGCTCGACGCCGTTGTGAGAGATGTAAAAAGCGTGCCGCGCTCTCTCCTGCGGCTTAAGATTCAGACGGGCGCGAAACCCGAAAGCCACCCAGAGTAGCAGCACGCGGCAATGCAAGCGTGAGAGGTAACAGCAATGGACTGTGAGAAGTGTAGTGACCTTTTAGCCGATTTCCTCGACGGCACGTTGGACGGCGACGACAGCATGCTCTTCAGCACCCATCTCGAAGAGTGCCTCGGCTGCGCCTGCGTGCGCGACGAGCTTCGCACCATCGTCAACGTCGCGGCGGAGAGCCGCGAGCATTTCGTCGCGCCGCCGAACGAGCGCGCCCTGTGGCTGCGCGTGCGCAACACGATTGAAGCCGAACTCGGCGCGCAGCAGAGGGCTGTGGCCGCCGTCGCCGCGTCGTCAGCCGCGAGACGCGACCGGGAGAGTTTTTTGACGCGCCTGATGAGCAAGCGTTGGGCTTTGTCTCTGCCGCAACTGACGGCGGCCGTCGTCGCCATCGTCGTCGGCGTTTCGGTGATCACGACGGTCGGCATGCAGCGTCTCGCCGCCGAGCAGGCCGTTAAGCCCGAGACGGCGACGGCGCGGGGCGCGAAAAAGTTGAATCACGATCAGTTGGTCGCCATCGAGTATTTGATGGAGCGCGTTAAGGAGCGCAAAGCGCGCTGGAATCCGCGCATGCGCGAAGCCTTCGACCGCAACCTCGGCATCATCGACGCGACGGTCAGCGACTCGCTCAAGGAACTCGACGAAAGCCCGCACGACGAAATCTCCGAGGAAGCCCTGAACGCCGCCCTGCGCGATAAGATGGAACTGCTCCGCGAGTTCTCCGAATTATAAGCTTGAATTAAAGCGCGCCCCGGCGAGTTTGACGGCGCGCGCCAACCCGACCAGCGAGAGATTTAGAGATTGATGAAGAAGACGCAGTTGATTCCTCACATGCCCGCCGTGTGCGCTCACGACGCCGAGCGTCGGCGCGTGTCGCGCGCGCGCCTGCTTGCGGCCTGCTGCGCCGCCGCGGTTTTGTTGTTCTCCCTCGTCTCGACGCCCGCCGAAGTTTTCGCGCAACACAAATTTTCGAAGACTTATCCCGCGCGCCGCCAGGTTCGCCTCCAACTCAACAACCGCTCCGGCGAGATTGACGTGGTCGGATGGGGGCGCGACGAGATCAAAATCACCGCCGACATGGAAGCGCCCGCCGCGCGCTTCACGCCCGTGCTTAAAGACGACGGCCTGTGGATCGACGTGATGAACGACACGCGTGGCAAAGAAGACGTGGGCGACGTTAATTTTCGCATCCAGGTGCCCTACGGATCGACGGTCGATCTGGAAACCAAGCGCGGCAACATCACCGTGCATAACGTGCAGGGCGCGATGGTGCGCGCCGTCGTCACCACCGAGGGCGACATCAACCTGACGGGCATCCGCGCGAGCCGCGTGATGGCCTCGAACATCAGCGGCAACATCTTCTTCGACGCAGACCTCATGCGCGGCGGCATGTACGAACTGAGGTCTACGCAGGGCGACATTAATTTGCGCATCAACGCCGGTTCGGGGTTCAACCTGACGGCGACCGCCCCGCGCACGCGCAACATCAACCTCGGCGAATTCGCCGGGCGCGGCAGTTGGGATTTTCAAAGCAACAACCGCAGAGTGACTGGCAAAGTCGGCGACGGCAGCGCGACGCTGAACACGACCAACCTGCGCGGCTCGATTGTTTTCGTCTCACGCTGACGGGAGCGCGCCTACGCGTCGCGCGCGCGCTCTCTCTCTGCCGCACGCGTCGCCCGGCGCGTCGACGCTAACCCCTTCGAGGCACACACACCTTTTGCATCACAACTCAAAACCACCCGTCGCCCTCGTCACCTCCGAACTCACTAACGCGACCCGCGCACGCGCGTTTCTCTTCGTACTCTGCCTGAGCCTCGCTTCGTGCGTCGGCGCAAACGCGCAGTCGCAGCGGAGCAGGGGGGCGACCGTCAACCCAACGCCGACGCCTAGCCCCGCGCCCCTGCTGACACGCAGTTCGACGCGCCACGAAGCGCGTCGTTTCGGCTACGGCGGCACGCTCACGATCTACGGCGCGCCCGAAGGCTCGATCACCGTCGAAGCGTGGCCGCGCAACGAAGTTGACATTACCGCAGACATCGAACTCAAGGGCGGCACGGAAGAAGAACTCGCCGCACTCGCCGCCGTCAACAATTTCACGCTCGACGAAGACGGCTCGCACCTCACGCTTTTCACCACCGGCACGCACGACCGCAAGTTCATGAAGCGCGCAGCCAAAGACTTCCCCAAAAAGCTCCTCACGCTCCCGTGGAAGATTGACTACCGCATCCGCGTCCCCGCCCAACTCGATCTGGAAATCTATGCCGGGCGCGGCGCGCTCGAAGTCAAAGGCACCGACGGCGCGCTCAGCCTCAACGCCGGGGAGAGCCAGGCGTCGCTGACGCTCGTCGGCGGCGATGTCGTCTCGACCATCACGAGCGGTTCAGTCCGGCTGCGCATCCCCGTCAACAGTTGGCGCGGGCGCGGCGTGTCCTTCCGCCTCAGCCGCGGCACGCTCACCGTCGAACTCCCCGCCGGTTTCAACGGCGAGGTTGACGCCACTGTGCTGCGCACCGGCCACGTCGAAAACAATCACCCCGCCCTCTCGCCGCGACCCGGCGCGACTTCCACCGCCCGCCAACTACGCGCCCGCGCCGGGGCCGGCGGCGCAACCCTCGCCTTCGAAATCGGCGACGGCGTGCTGCGAATAACTCAACCGACGGGTGACGAGAAAAAGCTGTGAGTCGTGAATAGACTAAAGACGTAAATCGTAAATCGTGAATAGAAAAAGCCAAGCAAGCTTTCCTCTGTTTACGATTTACGATTCACGATTTACGTCTTTATCCTGTCACTCGTCACCCGTCACTTGTCACTATTCCCATTCCCCTTTATGCTCATCCCGCGCGTCTCCGGCTCAATCGAAACGCGCGCCAGACCAAATCTCATCCGCGCACATTTTTGTTATGACTGTTAAATCCGACAGGTGGATTCGGCGCATGGCCGAAGAGTCCGACTTCATTCAACCATTCGACGCCGCGCTCGTGCGCGAAGTGGACGGCCGCCGCATCATCTCCGCCGGCGCGTCTTCCTACGGCTACGACATGCGCCTCGCCGACGACGGCTTCCGCGTCTTCTCCCCCATCCACGGCCTCGAAATCGACCCCAAACACTTCGACGAGGAATCATTGATCGAGCCGCCCCTGCGCACCGCCGCCGACGGCTCGCGCTATTACCTCATGCCGCCGCAGTCCTACGCCCTCGGGGTCACGGTTGAAACCTTCAAGATGCCACGCAACGTCACCGGCATCGCCATGGGCAAAAGCACCTACGCCCGCGTTGGCCTGCTCGTCAACACCACGCCGCTCGAAGCGGGCTGGACAGGTCGCCTCGTCGTCGAACTCGCCAACCTCGCCGCCCTCCCCTTACGCGTCTACGTCAACGAAGGCATCGGCCAAATCGTCTTCTTCGAGTCCGACGAAGACTGCGCCGTCTCCTACCAAGACCGCGGCGGCAAATATCAAGGCCAGACCGGATTAACTTATTCGCGATTGTAAATGTGTTGTCGGCTGAAGCATAAATCCAACCGGGGAGGCGGGAACGCGCCGTCGCTTCCGCCGTGAAATCGGCCCGACAGATTATCAAGCTCGCGGAGTCCTGTATCTTTCCGAGAAGGCTCATTTCTCCACTCTGCTTGAGTTACCGGAGGGCGCGGAGATTGGTAAGGCTATCGATGAGGCGATGAAGGCGGTTGAGGCGGAGAACAAAGAGTTAGAAGGTATCTTGCCTCGCAACTATCAGAAGGTCGAGTCACCCCTACTCTTTTACTCTTTAACCTGCTGCGGCACATCAACAATGTCCCGATGGACATCGAAGGCGATGCATTCGGGAAAATCTACGAATACTTCCTCGGCAGATGGCACAAACAGCTGGCAGACGGGCACGCCCGCGCGTCCGGTCTTGGATTAGAAAGGCTTTTGAAAGGCACGCTCCCGGAGCCCTCAAGCAGCACGAGAGGCGGGATAAGCGGATAGAACCGCTGTTGCTTCGTCCGCGCCTCAACACGCTGTCAACTCCTACGGGCAAGCGAAGCCGGTCGGAGCATTGGCAGACGTTATAGATCTTTCAGGCCAAATGCTCGCCCGCCAATTGTTGACGAGGCGACGCTCAAGATCGGCCGGCTTACTCGTATCGCAGCGCGACCATCGGATCGATCCTGGTGGCGCGGCGCGCCGGAATGTAGCTGGCAAGCACGGCCACGCCGATGAGCACCAGCGAGATGATGATGAATGTTGTCGGATCGGTGGCGCTGACGCCGAACAGCAAACTCGACATCACGCGCGTCAGGATGAAGGCCGTGGCGAGGCCGATGGCGACGCCGACGAGGACGAGTTTCAACCCTGCGCCGACCGTCAGCTTCAGTACGTCGCTTCTGCGCGCGCCGAGCGCCATGCGAATGCCGATCTCGTGCGTGCGCTGTGCCACCGAATAGCTCATCACGCCGTAGATTCCCACTGCCGCCAGAACCAGCGCGACGGCAGCAAAGATGCCGAGCAGGAGCATGCTGAAACGCTGCCGCGCGATTGATTCCGAGAGCACCTCTTCCATCGTTCTGATATTTGAGACGGGCTGGTCTTTATCTATTTCCCACACCGTCTTGCGCACCGTCGCCGCCAGGCCGAGCGGGTCGACGGCGGTGCTCACAATGAGATTACGTGGCGCGAAGAAATCGACCTGGGCGTACGACAGGTACATCTGCGGCTTTGGATCGGCGACAAGCTCGAACTGTCGAACATCCTTTGCCACTCCGACAATCGTTATCCAGTCGTCGGGGTCGGTAGAGTCGGGCGGGCCCGGCGTGATGCGTTTGCCGAGCGGGTCTGCGCCGGGCCAGAAGCGGCGCGCCATCGTTTCGTTAATCACCGCCACCGCCGGGGCGTCAACTCTGTCCTGCTCGATGAACCCCCGACCCTGCAACAACCCTATGCCCATCGTCTGAAAGTAATGTGGACTGACGACTCTCGTCACCACGCTCGGCCTCTGGCCTTGACCGGGCGCGGGATCGGGGCGTCCCTCGATGCTGAACCCGATGGAGTCGCCCTGTCGAACCAAAGGTATCCAGTTGGTGACGGCCGCCGAGTTCACACCCGGCAGGGCTTCGATCCGATTTATCAATTCAGTATAAAAAGCCGAGCGGCGCGCCTGATCCGGATACTTCATCTCGGGGAGCACGACCTGCATCGTCAACAGATTGTCCGCGCGGAATCCCGGATCGACGTTGCGCAGGCGCAGGAAGCTGTTAATCAATAGCCCCGCGCCGATCAGCAGGATCAGCGAGACCGCCACCTCGGCGATCACCAGCAAGCCGCGCATACGGTTGCCACGGCTGCCCGCCGCAGAGTCCCTGCCGCCCTCTTTCAGTGTTTCGTTGAGGTTGAAGCTCGATGTCTGCGCGGCCGGGGCTAAACCGAAGATCAGTCCCGTCAGTAGGGAGACCAGGAGGGTGAAACCCAGCACCCTGGCATCAATCGTGATGGCCGCCGCTTGAGAAATGTTCTCCGGGATGAAGGCTTTCAGCAGGCTCACGCCCCACAGCGAGAGCAACAAACCGACAACGCCTCCGAGCGCGGCCAGCAGCATGCTTTCCGTCAGGAATTGTCGGATCAAACGCATGCGGCTCGCGCCGAGCGCCACGCGGATGGTGATCTCCTTTTGCCTGACCGCGGCGCGTGCGAGCAAAAGGTTCGCCACGTTGGCGCAGGCGATCAAAAGGACGAACCCGACCGCACCCAGCAAGACGAGCAGTGCCGGTTTAATGTCGCCCACAAACTGTTCGTGCAGCGGAACGACTGCCGCGCCCACGTTGGTATTAGTGTTCGGATACTGTTGTTGAAGGCGCGTGGCGATGGTATTCAATTCCGTCTGCGCCTGTTCGAGGCCGACGCCGGGCTTCATGCGCGCGATGACTTGCAGGTAATGTCTGCCGCGATTGGCGGCCTGCTCGGAGGTGAGTGCGATGGGCACCCATAGCTCGTCGTCGGGGCCGGGGAACTGAAATTGCGGCGGCATGACGCCGACGACCAGGTAGCTTTCGCCGTTCAGGGTGAGAGGCTTGCCCGTAATGCTCGCATCAGAGCCGAACCGGCGTTGCCACAAGCCGTGGCTGATGACGACCACGCGGTTCGCGCCCGCCTGATCTTCTTCGGGCAGAAAGGCGCGACCGAGGTGCGGCTCGACGCCCAACAGTTGAAAGAGATTGGCCGAGACCCGCTTGCCGTCGATCCTTTCCGGGTCGCCCGTGCCCGTCAGGTTAAAGCTCTGGTCGGCGATGGCCGCCATCCCTTCAAAGACTTGATTCTGATCACGCCAGTCACTGAAATTGCCCGCCGCCGGCGTGTCGCGCGGATAGCCCTGCTTGGTTCTGTCCTCCCAGACCATCACCAGTCTGTCCGGGTCTTGATAGGGCAGTGGGCGCAGCAGGACTGTGTTGACCACGCTGAAGATCGCGCTGTTGGCTCCGATCCCTAACGCCAGAGCGATCACGGCGACGATGGTGAAGCCGGGATTTTTCAACAGCATGCGCATGCCGTAACCCAAATCCTGCCAGAGGTCTCCCAACATATTCGTTCTCCTTCGCGCGCCCGCCACCACCGGTTCCTGCCGGACGGCGCGCTCAACCCGGCGCAGATCCTGAGCCAGAAAATCGCTCTCGGTTAACTCAAGCAGCGCCGCCTGATGTGCTTCCGCTACAGTCGCGCCGCCGCGTAGCGACTGCTCGTAGCGATCATCCAGGTGCTGCGACAACTCCTCGACGATCTCGGCCTCACGCGTCGGCGCCAGCCTCAAACCGGACAGTTGCCTTCTGATCGCTTCTTTCCAGTCAGGCATGTTCGATTCCTATGATGCGATTGATCGCTTCGACAAACTCCCGCCAGCCGACGCGCTGCGCCGCCAGGACCTTTTTGCCTTCGGCGGTCAGGCGGTAATAACGCCGCCGCCGCTGACCGGCCTTCTCCACCCAACGCCCCTGAATCCAGCCGCGCTTCTCCAAACGGTACAGGAGCGGGTAGAGCGACGCGACGTTGAAACGCAGCAGGCCGCGCGAACGCTGCTCGATCAAATTGCCGATGTCATAGCCGTGCCGGGGCTGATCTTCGACGAGCGACAGGATCAACAGCTCGGCACTGCCTTTCTTCAACTCGCGGTCGAGAATGTGTGAGCCTATATATGACATAGCCATATATTACTGAGAAGCATAGGGGGCGTCAATATCATATTTAATCCGAATTATCGTATTTAATTCGACGATTTCCCGTTGGCGCACCGGGGCGGCCGGGACGCGGCGCGCGCGGGCTGAGGTGCGGAAGAAAGCGATTAACGCGAATGCAAATTTTTCCTTTTCCCTTGTTTCGTGCTACCGTTTTTGCTTTCGTTCGAGTCGGGGCGTCGCCCGCAGTCGCTCGTTCATGCGGCCGGGGCGAGCGCGGCTTATTAACTCGTCGAACGACCGTCGTGTTTGACGTTAACCGGACTATTAAAGGAGACCTGCGATGAAGCGGTCGCTTCTGCTATTTTTGCTGGCGGCAGGGTGTTGTTTGAGTTCGGGGTGCAGGGCGAAGGATCAGGGCGGCGGTGCGAGCAACACCGGTAGCGCGACGGGCGGCGGCAACAACGCCGCGACGAAACAGGCGAAGACCGACCTCGTTTTCGCCAGGGAGGCGGTCGAGGGTCTGCTCGCGGGCGACGTTGCCGTGGCGGACGCTTTCGATTGGGAGAACCTGAAAGTGCCGGGCATGGACGTGGGCGAGAGTTACAGGGAGATGCCCGACGACGAGAACCCGGATGAAGTTCGTCAGGAGTTTATTGAAAATTTCTCCGAGTCGTTCAAACAATCCGGGGCGAGCGCGAGCGATTTGAAGAACTGGCGCGAGGAGGGGCGCGCGGGCGAGAGAACGGTGGTCGCCGTTGATACCACCACGGGCAAGACCATGCGCGTCTTCGTCGTCCGCCGCGAAGGCCGACAGTCGGTGTCGGAACTATCAATCGAATAAGCGGGGGCTACGGCACAACATGATCAGACCTTTCCGCGGCAAGCACCCAAACATCCACCCCAGTGCCTTCATCGAAGAGAGCGCGCAGGTGATCGGCGATGTCGAGATCGGCGAACAGTCGTCCGTGTGGTTCAACGCGGTAGTGCGCGGCGACGTGTTCTACATACGCATCGGCAACCGCACGAACATACAGGACGGCACGGTCGTCCACGTCACCAACGGCACGCACGCCACCATCCTCGAAGACGAAGTGACCGTCGGCCACAACGTCACGCTGCACGGCTGCCACATCGAACGCGGCTGCCTCGTCGGCATGGGGTCAATCGTGATGGACGACGTGCGCATCGGCGCCGAATCGCTGGTGGCGGCGGGCGCGCTCGTCTCGCCGGGCACGCGTGTGCCGCCGCGCTCGCTCGTCATGGGCGTCCCGGCGAAGGTCAAACGCCCGCTCACCGAAGAGGAAGTTGCCGGCCTCGCGCAATACTGGAAGAACTACATCGAATACACGGAACAATATAAAAGTGACGAGTGACAAGTTGAGCGTGACAAGTTGAAAACCAAAAACTTGTTCCGGCTCGTCACCCGTCACTTGTCACTCGCCACTTGAGTTATGAGTAAGACACAACCGGCGCGCGGGATGCGCGATTTTTTGCCCGCGGACGTGAGGCGGCGCGAGTACGTGATCGGCGTCGTGCGCGAGGTGTATGAGCGTTACGGGTTCGAGCCGTTGGAGACGCCGGCGGTCGAGAATATCGAGACGCTGACGGGCAAGTACGGCGAAGAAGGCAACCAACTCATCTTCAAAATCCTGAAGCGCGGCGAGGGCGAACGCACGGGCGCGGCCGATCTCGCCCTGCGCTACGACCTGACGGTGCCGCTGGCGCGCGTCGTCGCGGAGTATGGCGAGCGGCTGCCGAAGTTTTTCAAACGCTACCAGATTCAGCCCGTGTGGCGTGCCGACAGACCGGCGCGTGGTCGCTTCCGGGAGTTTTATCAATGCGACGTTGACGCCATCGGTTCACGCTCGATGATCGTCGAGGCGGAAATCTGCGCGGCGGCGAGTGATGTGTTGACACAACTCGGATTCACGAATTTCACCATTCGCCTGAATCACAGGCAGGTGCTGGCGGGCGTGCTCGACCAAGCGGGCATCGCAACCGAGCTGCACGGCGATGCGCTCGTCGCGCTCGACAAGTTGGACAAGATCGGCGCGGAGGGCGTGGCGCGAGAGTTCGGAGAGCGAGGGATTGCGGAAGAAGCCGGCGCGAAGTTGCTGGACTTCTTCGCCAAGCTCGCGTCGCTTGAGAAGGCAGCCGAGATCGTCGCCGACGAAAGCGCGGAGCAGCAACGGGAGGCGTTCAATGCCGCTGCGCTCGGACGCCTGGTCGAGTTCATCGGCGACCACGAGACGGGCGCGCGGGGCGTGGACGAGTTGCGGCAGATTTTGCAGTTCGCGGAAGCGTCGGGCGCGGGCGCGCGCATAAAGATCGAGCCGAGCTTGGCGCGCGGCCTCTCTTATTACACGGGCGCGATCATGGAGATCAGCGTGCCCGATCTGGCGGGCAGCCTCGGCGGCGGCGGGCGTTACGATAATCTGGTCGGGATGTTCTCGAAGCAGCAAGTCCCGGCGTGCGGGTTCTCTCTGGGGCTGGAGCGCATCGTCGTCGTGATGACGGAGCGCGAGATGTTCCCGGCGAACCTGTCGAGCGCGGCGGCCGACGTGTTGGTCACGATCTGGGACGAGTCGTCGGCGGGCGACGCGCTCGCGCTGGCGCGTGTGTTGCGCGCGGGGGGCCTGCGTGTGGATGTCTACCCGGAGCGTGGGGATAAAGTCGGCAAGCAGTTTAAGTATGCTTCCGCGCTGGGCGTGCCCTTTGTCGCGGTCGCGGGGCCGGATGAGCGCGCGCGCGGCGAGGTCTCCCTGAAGGATATGCATTCGGGCGAGCAGCAGACCGTGGCGAGCGCGTCGGCGGCGGAGACGTTGAAGAAGTTGCTCGGAAGACAGGGCGGCAGTTAAATTTCACGGACGGTATTTCAGATATGAACGGCGGAGAATTTTGCGTTCATTTATCGCCGGCGGTTCGAGAATAGACATGCTGGATAATTTAGGAAATTTGGAGCGGACGCATTCGTGCGGCGCGTTGCGCGCGGAGCACGCGGGGCAGACGGTCGTGCTGATGGGTTGGGTGGCGCGGCGGCGCGACTTCGGGCCGCTCACGTTCTTCGATTTGCGCGACCGCGACGGCGTCACGCAGGTCGTCTTCAACGAGGAGACCGCGCGCGAGGCGCACGCGAAGGCGAAGCAGCCGCGCGGAGAGTTTGTCATAGCCATCACGGGCGAGGTGGTGTTGCGCGAGGAAGGGCAGCGCAATCCGAAGATCGCGACGGGCGAAGTGGAGGTGCAGGCGCGCGAGCTTCTGATCCTGAACGACGCGCGCACGACACCGTTTCAACTCGAAGTCGCGGGCGGCGAGATGCTCGCGGCAGAGGATTTGCGCCTGAAGTATCGCTATCTGGATTTGCGTCGCCCGCAGTTGCAGGCCAACCTGCGGATGCGTCATCGCATGATTGCGGAGATTCACCGCTACATGGACGAGCAAGGGTTCACCGAGATCGAGACGCCGATCATGATCAAGAGCACGCCGGAAGGCGCGCGCGATTATGTCGTGCCGTCGCGCACCTTTCCGGGGAAGTTTTACGCGCTGCCGCAGTCGCCGCAATTGTTCAAGCAACTTTGCATGATCGCCGGGTTCGATAAGTATTACCAGATCGCGCGCTGCTTCCGCGACGAAGACCTGCGCGCCGACCGCCAGCCGGAGTTTTCCCAACTCGACGTGGAGTTGAGTTTCCCGACGCTGGAAAGAATCTACGCGCTCGTCGAAGGCTACTTCGCGCGCGTCTTTCGCGCCTGCACGGGCGTCGAATTGCCCACGCCCTTCCCGCGCATGTCTTACGCAGAGGCGATGCGCCGCTACGGCAGCGACAAGCCGGACCTGCGTTTCGGGATGGAAATTCAAGACCTCGCGCCCGCGCTTGCGGGCACGACCTTCGTCCCGTTTGCCTCTGCGCTCGCGGGCGGCGGCGAGGTGAAAGGCATCGTCGTCGGAGGTGGCGCGAAGTGGTCGCGCAAGACGCTCGACGAGTTGCAGGAGCATGCGAAGCGTTACGGCGCGGGTGCGCTGGCGTGGATCAAGTTGGGCGATGAAGTCTCGTCTTCGTTGTTGAAGGCTCTCGGCGAGGAGACGATCAAGGGCATGGCCGGCGCGGCGAAGGCCGAACCGGGCGACGCGTTGCTCGTCGTCGCGGGCAAGGCGAAGACGGTCGCGGCAAGCCTCGGCGCGTTGCGCATCGAAGTAGCGAAGCGCGAGCGGTTAATCCCCGAAAATGTTTACGCGCCGCTCTGGGTGACGGAGTTTCCGATGTTCGAGTATGACGAGGAAGCGGATCGTTACTACGCGATGCACCACCCGTTCACCTCCGCGCTCGACGAGGACTTGCCGCTCTTGGAACGCGCGGTCGAGGGCGGCGAAACCAAACTGCTCGGGCAGCTTCGCGCGAAGGCTTACGACACGGTGATCAACGGGGTGGAGGTGGCTGGCGGCTCGATTCGTATTCACCGGCGCGACGTGCAGCGGCTCATCTTCAAAGCTCTGGGCATGTCGGAAGCGACGGCGCGCGAGCGTTTCGGGTTCTTCCTCGACGCACTCGAATTCGGCACGCCGCCGCACGGCGGCATCGCCTCCGGCATCGAGCGCACGATGATGGTCTTAGCCAACACGGAGAACATACGCGACGTGATGGCCTTCCCGAAGACGGCCTCGGCCGCCGACCTGATGATCGACGCGCCCGGCGAAGTTGACCCGCACATGCTCGAAGATTTGCACATCAGGATTAACGAAGCGTAACGCGCCGCGCAGGAGAAGCAAGGCTACGATGAACATGAAACGTCGCATCTCTCAAACATTCGCGCTGCTCTCGGTCTGGTCGCTGTGCGCCGTCGTTGCTTCGGCGCAGACTGCGGCGGCGGCGCCGCCCGCGCCGAAGCGCATCGCCGTTCGCGCCGCGCGGATGCTCGACGTGCGCAGCGGCCAGGTAGTCGCGAACGCCGTCGTCGTCATCGAGAACGGCCGCATCCAGTCGGCAGGTAGTGGCCTGGCGATCCCGGCGGGCGCGGAAGTGTTAGACCTCGGCGGCGCGATGCTCCTGCCCGGTCTCACCGACAGCCACACGCACCTGTTGCAGAACTACGATAAGCGCATCGGCGGCGACGACCCGAACATGATCCTGACCGTGACGCAACTCGGCACGACGCGACGCGCTCTGCTCGGCGCATCGCAGGCGCGCGAGATGCTGGAAGCCGGTTTCACGTCGGTGCGCGACCTCGGCAACTCCGGCTGGAACGGCGATGTCGCGCTGCGCGACGCGATCCGTTCGGGGTGGGTCACGGGGCCGCGCCTCTTCGCTTCCACGCGCGCTCTCTCGGCGGCGGGCGGGCAGTTCGGCAACGTTTCGGCGGAGATGCAGAAGATACTCGAACAGGAATACGTGGTGGTCGGCGGCGTCGAAGACGCGCGGCGCGCCGTGCGGCAGGCGTTTTACGACGGCGCGGATTTGATCAAGGTGATCGTCAACACGGGGGCGCGCGTCGTGTCGCTCGAAGAGTTGAAAGTGATCGTCGAGGAGGCGCACCGCGTGAACCGTAAGGTTTCGGCGCACGCCATCGGCGACGTCGCCACGCGGATGGCCGCCGAGGCGGGCGTCGATTCCATCGAGCACGCTTACACGATCCCAGACGACGCGTTGCGGATGATGGCCGCGAAGAAAATCTTCCTCGTCCCGACCGATTTCCCCTCGGAGTTTTACCTGCCGCCGGGACTCACGACGGCCGCCGAGCGCGAGGCCGCGCTGACGAATATCAAAAGGTTTACGAGCGGCAGCCGCGAACGCCTGGCGCGCGCCATCAAGCTGGGCGTGCGCATCTCGGCCGGTTCCGACTCCTACTACGCCGAGCCGGGGCAGACGCGCGGGCAGACGAGCAAACTCATGTTTCGCGCCTACGCCGAGTCAGGCATGACGCCGCTTGAGATCATACGCGCCGCGACGATCAACAACGCCGAGTTGTTCGCGGGCGAGCGTGCCCTGTTCGGCAGCATCGAGGCGGGCAGATTCGCAGACCTGATCGCCGTCGCGGGCGATCCTCTCAAAGAGATCACGGAACTTGAGCGCGTGCGCTTTGTGATGAAGGGCGGCGTGGTCGTCAAAGACGAGTTGACGGCGAGAGGCGCGGCGGCTACTACGGCGGCGCGCCCGTCGAAATAAATTTTGCAAAGCACGGATCAGGCAGAAGGGGACCGGTTGATCGTCACGATCCGACGCGCGCAGGTCGAAGAGATGTTGGCGCACGCGCGCGAGGCTCGCCCTGCGGAGTGTTGCGGCCTCGTCGGCGGCGACCGCGAAGGCGTCGGAGCATCCGTCTATCGCCTCCGCAACATCGCGGCCGACCCGCGCGTGGCCTACGACGGCGACCCGCAGGATTTGTGCGAGGCGCAACGCGCGATGCGCGCACGCGGCGAAGGGCTGCTGGGCATCTATCATTCGCACCCACGCGAGGCCGCGCCCGTGCCTTCCGAGTCGGACGTGCGTCTGGCCTATCACCCGTCGGCCATCTATTTCATCGTCGGCCTCGGAGAGGACGACGCGGGCGGCGATGCCGCGAACCTGCGCGCGTTTCGTATTTTTAGGGGCGAAAAACTTTGGGAGAGGGTAGAATACGTCGTCGTCGAGAGTTGAATTTGAGGCGAACCCAAGGCGCTCGCGATTCGTAATAAGAGGCTATGTCGGAGAAGAGAAGCAAGTACGATACAGACCCGCTCGACCCTGATTTCGTCCGCCGGACCGAAGAGATCGGCGGCGCGACGCGCGAGACGGCGCGCACCCCGAACGAACAGGCGCGCCTCAACCCGGATGCCGACGCTCCCACGCGCCGCATTGACGATCACCTCTCCCAACCCTACCCGTCAATCTTCGTGCCCCCGACTCAGGCGTCGCCACCGCCGCCGGTATATCAACAGCCGACATATCAACAGCCGACATATCAACAGCCGCCGTACCAGCAACCCACTTACCAGCAGCCTTCGCACGCCAACCTGGGGCGCACCGCGCCGATGGGGGGCGCGACGCAGAGACCGGGGCCGCCCACCTCGCGCACGGTGGCAGGCATCGGCCTCCCGGAAAACGTCGCCGTCGTCCTGCCCTACGTGCCTTTTTTCATCGGCATCGTCGGCTCCGCCCTCGAACTGCTGCTCGTGCCGCGCACGGAGACGCGCGTACGTTTCCACGCGGCGCAGGGTCTGGCTCTGCAACTCGCAATACTCGGCATCTCGTTACTTCTGGGATTCATCGCCAGCCTCTCAGGCGTCGGCGTCGGCCGCACCTTCTTCTCCATCGCCGCCAACATCTTCCTCGTCGTCTCCATCATCCGCGTCTGGAAAGGCGAGACGCACCACATCGCCCCCCTCGACGAAGCCACGGGCTGGCTCTACGAACACATCGAGCCGCGCAAATAGAAGCAACAAATAAAAGGGCTAAGGCGTCGTATCACCCGCCGCACGCGCGCCGCACACCACCTGACCACAGCAAAGAACGATAAGAAGCACGCTGCCGGGCGGTCGGCTGCGAGCGTTTGTTCGGCGCGTCGTCTCCGTTAATAACTCTCGTGCGGGTATAAACGCTCGCGTAACCGGCAAACTGCCCGCCGCTCATCGAGCAGAGCGGCGGGCAGCTTGTTTGTTACGATTGAGACACGCGACGTGTCAGGAGGCCGGAACGAGAAACACGTCCCAAGCCCAACGTCCCACCGACGCGCCTTTCGCGTCCCTTACCTTCGCCCTGTACCGGAAGGCGTTGCCGTGTTCGTCCGTGCGCTTCGATATTTTATAATCGAGTTCGATACTTTTAACGCCTTTGCTCCCGAGTGTGTTCAACTCACCATCGCCGTTGCGGCCGTCTTTGTTTACGTCTATCCAGAGGCGTAATTGGCTGAACACCGGATCGCGGGCGTCGATCAGATTGTCGCCGTTCGCGTCGAACACTTTGAGAGCGAGAAAGCCGTTTTTCTCCCACGCGGCGGGCTGGTCGGTCTTATCGCCGAAGAGTTCTGCGCCGCTCGTGATCAGCCCGTCGCCGTCGCGGTCGAGGACTAGAAAAGCGTCGTCGCTGTTTCCCATAGTCCACGCAACCTGTTCATACTTGCCGTTGACGTTCAAGTCAAAGCGCGCGCCGCCGGAGGGGGACGTGAGTTTGATGCCGTCGCCGTTCGTGTCCACAATGATTGGCGAGGATATGCGGATGCAGTTGTAATCAGGGACGGTCGTCCCTTGGGAAACGTAGCCGGTGTGACTCGCGTTGTCGCCACAAATGTTCGTCGGGCACGCCGGGTCGTAACAGAAGGCGACGGTAGGCTGCTCGATCACGTTCGGGCTTAGGTTGCTATATGACGGGTTTTTATAAGTGCAGTAGGCGGGGCCGGTCGGGTGGCAGCCAGAGTTGAAACAGTGGGGCTGTCCCGCCCCGCCGCAAGCGGTCATGCTTGGGTTTACGCAATTGCTCTGACGGTTTTCGTCGGATATGCTTTTTTGGCAGAACTCCCCCTGCTCCACACACGCGGGATCGTCGGGGTGGTACAAGCAGTAAGGTTCGGGAACAGCCGGGGGCGCAGGCGCGTGATTCAACGCAAACCGCGCTTTGGCGAATGATGCCCCGTTCGACTTCCGGCTTGCGGCGTGGGCGTGGGCAGCGGGATGACTCTTTTATATTTCTGCGGGGCGTTCGGTGATTTGTCACGTTCCCATAGTTCGCCCGCCGACCAGTAGAAATCATGGTCGAAATTCCAAATTACTTGACTCACCTGGATTTCCAATGCGGACTCGCCGGTCGTGCGCCCCCACATGGCGAGGTCGGGTCGCGCTACGCCGTACTCGTTGGGGGCGATGGTCGGCTTGGTCGGATCGGTTTCGTACTCCTGCCCGTAGACCATCGCCAGCGTGCCGATGGTCGGCCTTTTGTCAAAGATCATGATCTTGGCGTAGCTGATCGGCTTGTCGCTGACGTTCTTAAAGTGGACTTGCAGGTTTGCGATCCAGTCGCCGCCGGACGGGATGCCGGAGTCGGGTTCTACGGTCGCGCCGTCCCACAAAATTTTTGTGACTTCTATCGGCGGATTCCCCCCCGAAAATATCTTGATCTTGCGGAGGTTGGTTTGTGCCGCTGGCGGCGAAGCGTGGGCATGTTGCCAACCCCGCACGGCGACGAAGGTTAAGAGCGCGGCGATGGCGGCGATCACTGTGAGGGGGAAGAGAGTTTTCCGGTTGAACATTGGAGACTCCTTATCTGCGGCTAGGGCGAAGTCGAGAGGTCTTTGCGCGAGGGCGACATTCTAACAGTATGGGGTGTGATTGCATAGGTTTATAGAGGCGCGACGATGCGGCCTTACTTATAAACTTCGCTGCTGATCGAGCCAGGCTTTTCCCGGATTCACAACGCGCCGAACTACTGATGATCAGGAAGGTCGCAGCATCTCATTCTCTTCGGGCGTGTCATAGTGCGACCCTCCTTGCGATCCCGCTTTCGGCTCCGCTTTTCTTTTGCCTCTGCCCGCGCCCGTTTTGTGATAATCTCGCGCGTGTCTCTCCATCAAAACGCTAACTCAGACCGTTTCAAATTCAACTCTTCGAGGTGCAGTCTCTTGGCTTTGCTTCTCAAACTCGGCGCGCGTTTCGCGCCGGCCGTTGCCGCCGTCGCGCTCGTCGTGTCCCAACTTGCGCTGCCGGTCGAAATTTTAGCGCAGCGAAATCGCCGCCCGCGCCGCATCTTCCGGCCGCCGGTCGCGGCGCGCGCCAATGCGTCGGCGGCGCAGCAGGACGCGCGCGTGGCCGAGATCGCGTCGGAGTATCTGCGTGGGCGGTTCGCTTTTTACCCGTCGGAGGCGACCGCGCTCGGCGTGCACGAGTTCGACAGCATGCTGGAGGCGCGCGACGCCGATTCGGTCGCGCGTGAGGTGAGGCGTCTGCGCTCCGCGCTGGCCGCGCTGGCGCGCGTGCCGGAGGGGCGGCTGTCGCCGGAAGCGCGTTACGATTATCTCGTGCTGCAATCGCACGCGCGCGCTGAGTTGCTCGAACTCGAAGACGTGCGTATGTGGCAGCGCAACCCGAACGTCTATAACCGACTGCTCGCCTCCGGCGTGGACAACATTTTAAAGCGCAACTACGCGCCCATCGCCACGCGGCTCGATGCGCTCGTCGCGCGCGAGCGGCAGATCCCCCGTCTGCTGGCGGACGCCCGCGCCAATTTGCAGAACCCGCCGCGCATCTACACGGAGACGGCCATCGCGCAGGTCGGCGGCAGCATAGATTACTTCAGGACGGTCGTGCCGCAGATGTTCGAGCGCGCGGGCGGCGGCAGTCTGCCGGCGGCGCGACGCGCGGAGTTTGTGACGACGAACGATGAGGTCGTCCGCGCGCTCGCGTCTTTCCGCGATTGGCTGCGCGCCGAACTGCTGCCGCGCTCGAACGGCGACTACGCGATTGGCGCGGAGAATTATCGTCGCAAACTGCTCTACGAAGAGATGGTGGAGACGCCCCTCGCACAGTTGATACGCGAGGGCGAGCGCGAGTTGCGCCGCACGCAGAACGAGATGCGCGCCGTGGCCGAAGAGATCGCGCCCGGGCGCGACTTAATGAACGTCATCCGCACGCTCGGGCGCGAGCACCCTTCGGCCGACGGCCTCGTCGGCGAGACGCGCGCCGAGTTAAACCGCATCCGCGCCTTCGTCCGCACGCAGGGGATTTTGACTCCGCCCGCGAGCGAAAATTTGCAGGTGGCCGAGACGCCGGAGTATGCGCGAGGGACGAGCTTCGCTTCGATGGACACGCCGGGCGCGTTCGAGCGCGTCGCGACCGAGGCTTATTACTACGTGACGCCACCCGACCCCTCTTGGGACGCGCGGCGCAAAGACGAGCACCTCAGTTTTTACAATCGCTACTCGCTCCCCATCGTCTCGATCCACGAAGTCTATCCCGGCCACTATTATCAACTGCTCGCCGCGCGCCGCTCGCCTTCACGCGTGCGCGCCGTGCTCGGCGCGGGGAGTTTCATCGAAGGCTGGGCACACTACACGGAGCAGATGATGCTGGACGAGGGCTTCGGCGGCAACAACCCGAAGCTCAGACTCGCGCAGTTGCAGGCCGCGCTCTCGCGCCTGTGTCGCTACCTCATCGGACTCAGGATGCACACCGGGGGAATGAGTTACGAGGGCGGCGTCGAGTTCTTCATGCGCGAGGGCTACATGGAGCGCGCCAACGCCGAACGCGAAGCCCGGCGCGGCACGCTCGACCCGACCTATCTAATCTACACGCTCGGCAAGATGGAGATTTTAAAGCTGCGCGAGGAGTATCGCGCGCGCGCCGGCGCGTCGTTCCGCCTCGGCGAGTTTCACGACCAGCTGCTCGCTTACGGCAGCCCGCCCGTCAGGATTTTGCGCATGGCTCTGCTCGGCAATGCGCCCGCCGCGTCGCGCACGACAGACGCAAATGCCGAGATGGAGGATCGCACAAACATCGTCGAGTTTTCCGTGCTGGCGACGGGCGCGATGAGCGGGCATGAGGGCGGGCGCACCGTCGAGTTGATCACGAATGAGAGCGATTGGCGTCGCGCGTGGGCGCTCATCGGCGGCGGACGCCCGCAGCCCGAGATCAATTTCAATTCGCGCGCGTGCATCGTCGTCTATCAGGGGCAGAAACCGACCGGCGGCTACAGCATCGAGATCGGCGAGATCAGGCGTGATGGCACTGTGCTTGCAGTGAAGGTGGCGGAGCGGCGTCCGGCGTTCGGAGACGTTACAACACAGGTCATCACTTCGCCGTTCGTCGCCGTTTCGATACCGCGCCCCCCGCAGGGTGCGAGCGTCAGGTTGACGGGCGAGGGGCAGAGCGAGGTTGAGCCGGAAACGCAACAAAATCGCAAGATTATCAACCGGCCGCGCGGGCGGCGCACGCGCAGGCGCGGCCGTTGATGACGGCCGAAAGAGGCCAACCTGCGAGCGACCGAATTCATCAAAAGAGGCGTCGGAATAATACACGCCACAGCGCGCGCGGCGCGCTGACGGTTTCCGGCATTTAAGAATCAACGCTCTCCCGTTGCAGAAATCGGCGCAGTTGAAGCTCGGCGTCGAAGAGTTGTACAGGTTTCAGGGGGAGATGCTTTTCGTGGAAGAGCGGCGCGAACCCCTCGCTGAATCGAGAGGAATGCGCCGCTCTTTTAGTTTGCATCTGAAAGATTAGAAAGCGCGAACGCCCGAAGGCTCGGCGCGCATGTTTCCGAAGGAGAGAGCATGAAAAATATCAACTACCGTAATCAAAGCCGCGCACGCGCCGTCGTGGCGTGGCTGATGGTTTTAACCGTCGCCGTGATGCCGCTCGCCGCGCTGGCGCAGGGGACGCGCATCGTCGCACCGAAGAACGGGTATAGCGTGCGCGACGACGTGCAGGCCGGGCAGCAGGCCGCGCGCGAGGCCGAGCAGCAGTTGCCGCTCCTCAACGACTATGAAGTGCAGAATTACATCGAGCGCATCGGCCAACGTCTGGTCTCGGCGATTCCGGGCGAGTTCAATCATCCCGAGTTTCGCTACAGCTTCAAGGTCGTCAACATGCGCGACATCAACGCGTTCGCCCTGCCGGGCGGCCCGATGTATCTCAATCGCGGCATGATCGAGGCGGCGCGTTCGGAAGGCGAGATGGCGGGTGTGATGGCGCACGAGATTAGCCACGTCGCGCTGCGCCACGGCACGGCGCAGGCCACGAAGGCGCAGAAGTATTCCATCCTCGGCGGCATCGGCGCGATTGCCGGCGCGGTCATCGGCGGCGGCCTGGGGAGCGTCATCGGACAGGGTTCGCAGACGGCCGTCGGCGTCTACTTCCTGAAATTCGGGCGCGAGTATGAGACGCAGGCCGACATCCTCGGCGCGCAGATCATGGCGCGCGCCGGATACGACCCGCGCGATCTGGCGCGCATGTTTCAGACCATCCAGCAGCAGGGCGCGCGCGGCGGCCCGGAATTTTTGAGCAGCCACCCGAACCCCGAGAACCGTTACGCGCGCATCAATCAGGAAGCGCAACTGCTCGGCCCGGTGCGCGCCGGCGCGGGCAACACGCGCGACTTCCAACTCGTGCAGGCTCGCCTGCGCGGTCAGGGGCGCGCGCCTTCGATGGGCGAGGTCGCACAGGGACGCCAGCAGGGCGGGCAGAACTACCCGACCAACGGGCGGCGCGGGCAGGTGGCCTATCCTTCGACGCGCTACCGGCAGGTTAATAGCCAACTGTTTCGCCTGAGCGTGCCCGACAACTGGCGCGATTACGCGGGGCAGAACTCCGTGACGCTCGCGCCCGAAGGCGCGGTCGATCAAAACGGCGTGACGCACGGCGTCATCCTCGGCATCGAACAGTCGCAGAGCCGTAACCTGCGAGAGGCGACGGATCAGTACCTCAACGAGGTCTTGCAGGGCAACCCGTACCTGCGCGCGCAAAGCGGCTACAGCCGCACGAACGTCTCTGGGCGCGCGGGGCTGGCGACGACGCTCTCCGGCCGCTCGCCCGTCACCGGGCAGACCGAAGTGGTGACGGTCGTCACGACGCTGTTGCGCGACGGCAGCATCTTTTACATGAACTACGTCACGCCGCAGTATGACCAGCGCAACTACCAGAACGCGTTCAATCAGATTCTGCGTAGCATCCAACTGAACGACTAACGGGCGCACCGTAACGCGTCCGAGTCATAAACAGCGGAAGGCCGGTTCACGTATCGTGAACCGGCCTTCTTTTTTGTTCGCGTGTGACGAAGCGCGCCTAACCGATGAGCGGCATCTTCGCGCCGCATTCGGGACAGAACTTGGTGACGGCTTCCGGCTGATGCCCGCAGCCCTGACATGTGGGGCGGGGCGGTTTCGTCGGCGTGCCGCATTCGGGGCAGAACTTGGCCTTGCCCACGTCCGCGCCGCACGAGACACACGCGAGCGTCTGCGCGGCGGAGCCGGCGGCGGTTCGCGCGGGAGCTTTCACGTGCGCATCCGCGCCCATGTCGATCTTCGAGGCGTAGTCGGTTTGCCGCGCGCGTTCGTGTAGTTGTTCGCGCGTGGCGTCGGCCTTGGCCTGTGCGTGCGAAGAGGCGAGTTCCTCCTGATAGTCGGGCGCGCATTCTTCGCACTGTCCGGCGTTCGCGTTCCAGCAGACCTCCGGGCACACCCACTTGCCGCAGCGAGAGCATTGATGAAAATGCTGCTTGCCCTCTTCGACCGCGCGTGCGAGCGCGTCGTCGTGCGCCTTGCCGCCGACCGAACGCTGGATGTCGTAAGCAGAGTTGCCGGCCGTGCTGGCCCAGCCGCCGAACAGGTCGCCCGCCGCGCGCAGCAGAGACCCCGCCGTGCCGATGGCGGATGACTGAAACCGCGACATGTAACCATTCCCGCACTTGTCGCAATGAAATTTGAATTGATAACCGCGATCCGTCGAGAGATCATCGTAATTGCTCACGAATTGCACCAACGCCATGCCGAAAACCTCCGTCCGCCTTTGAGAGAATTTAAGAATTGCCGTCGATCATTAACGCGTAATTGACGCGCGCGCCGGATATTTTATTCGCTCAAATTTTACTTGTCACGGCTTTTCGCTTCGAGCCAAACCCTTTTATTTAACGGTTGGCAGGCCAACAAACAACGGCCTGCTTGCGATAGCATTCGATATTGACATCTCCGCTCCATGAGAGTTACTGTCCGAGTCGTACTCGATCCCGGCCACGTTCACAGCAAGGCTGACTCACATTCTTGCTTCCAGTCTTCGGGCAGTAGCCACGGCAAAGGCTCATGAAATTGAAATACTCCTTCATCAAATGCGCGCTCATTGCAGTTGCAGCCATTAGTCTCTTCATCGTTCGGCCGGTTCGCCCGGCGATTGCACAGCAAGGAGTTGAACGCGACCTCGGCATCTTCGTCAAAGCAGAGAACGGCAAGCCGGTTAAGCTTTACGACAAGAGCTATGCTCTCCTGCTCGGCGTTAGCGATTACACGAGCGGGTGGCCTAAATTGCCGGGTGTGAAGCAAGACATGGCCGCCGTGCGCGCCGCGCTCGAACAGCAGGGCTTTCAGGTCATCGCTGTCGAGAACCCGACGGCCGTGCAACTAGACGACGCGTTCCGCAGCTTCATCCTGCAATACGGTCTGGGCATCGAGAATCGCCTGCTGTTCTACTTCGCCGGACACGGTCATACCATCAGACAGTCTTACGGCGAAGATATGGGCTACATCGTGCCGGCGGACGCGCCGAACCCGAACCGTGATCCGGTGGGCTTTGCGACGAAGGCAATGGACATGCAGCAGATGGAACTCTACGCCCGCCGCATTCAGTCCAAGCACGCGCTCTTTCTCTTCGACTCCTGTTTCTCCGGCTCTTTCTTCGCCCTCTCCCGCGCCGTGCCCGCTAACATCAGCTATAAAACGAGCCGACCGGTCCGGCAATTCATCACGAGCGGCAGCGCGGAGGAGACGGTTCCCGACCTCAGCATTTTCCGCCGACAGTTCATCCTCGCCCTCGAAGGCGAAGCGGACAACAACAAGGACGGCTACGTCACGGGCAGCGAACTCGGCGACTTCCTACAGGATCGCGTCATCAATTATTCGCGCAATGCGCAACATCCGCAGTACGGCAAAATCCGTAATCCGAATCTCGACAAAGGTGACTTCGTCTTTGCGCTCCCGAAGACGCAGAGCGCGCCGCCACCCGCCGGTAATGCGGCCAAGGCCGAACCGGCGCGGCTCGACCCGGCGACGATGGAATTGGCCTTCTGGAATGCGATTCAGAACAGCGTGGACGCGGAAGACTATAAAGAATATCTGGAGAAGTATCCGAACGGGCAATTTGCCGGCGTCGCCCGGAGGCGCAGCGCGGCGATAAGCGCAAAAGTGCAACCGCCGACACCCGGGAAGAAAGACGCCAACGTCGCGCCACCATCAAGCAGTCCGGAAACTGAGAAGCCGCGGTTAATTCCGACCGAGAGGATGCGGTTGACGCCGTTAACAATGACAGACGCGCCTACGGGGGCACGCGTCACGATTACATCTAATCAGGATCTCAAGGACTACAGTGCTTACAGAAGCGGCGACCGGTTCATAGTCATTATCCCCAATGCGGAAATTCAGAGACTTCAAAGGGTTCTGGAAGGGCATGGGTTTAGCGGCGTACAATTAAACATGCGCGGCAACGATGTGGTTATATCATTTCGTATGCAACCCGGCTCCACCGCGAGAGTTAATCAGAGATTTAACAGGCTTGATGTCCAGTTTTCTGTACCTAAATAAATAACAAACTTGACGTAGCGGCAAGAACGGCCTTCCACCTCGACCCGCTTAGTATTCACTCTCCGTTTCTTCTTCGACGCTAATCTCCCGCTTTAGCCTCTAGCCAGAGCGCCTCCATTTCGTCGAGCGTGGCGGCGTCGAGCGTCCGGCCGCGCGCTTCGAGGCCGCGCTCGATGTGGCGGAAGCGGCGTCGGAATTTGCGGTTGGTCAACTTCAAGGCGGCTTCCGGTTCGACCGTCAGGTGCCGTGCGATGTTCGTCACGACGAAGAGCAGATCGCCCAACTCTTCGCGCACGCGCTCGTGCCTGGCCTCGCGCGTTTCAACGTCGCCGTCGCCGCCCGCCGCGCTGCTCTCTTCGATGGCCGCCTTGAGTTCGTCCACCTCTTCGTGCAGCTTGTCGAAAATCTGTTCGACGTTTTGCCAGTCGAAGCCGACGCGCGCCGCCTTCGTCGTCAACTGGTGCGCCTCCATGAGCGCGGGCGCTTTGGCCGAAACGCCGTCCAGCAGCGACGTATCTTTCACCGCCTCACTCTTTCCCGCCGCGCGTTTCTCCTCGGCCTTGATCGCCTCCCAGTTGCGCAAGACCTCGGCCGAATCGGCCGCGCTCTCGCCCGCGAAGACGTGCGGGTGGCGGCGCACCATCTTCGTGTGAATCGCTTCCACTACATCGTCAATCGTGAACTCGCCGCGCTCGGCGGCGACCTGCGCGTAGAAGACGATCTGAAACAGGAGATCGCCGAGTTCGCCGCGCAACTCTTCCGGGCGACCCTCGCGCGCCTCTTCGACGGCCTCGAAAGCCTCGTAGGCTTCCTCTAACAGCATCGGCGCGAGCGTGGCGTAGGTCTGTTCGCGATCCCAGGGGCAGCCCTCGGGCGAACGCAAGGTAGCCATCAGCGCGACGAGATCGGTAAATGTAACGGGCATAGATTTATCCGTAAGTTCAAAGTCGAGAATTCAAAGTGTGTTGCCGACGGGCGTTGATGTTTCAAGTCTAAAACTTAAAGTTCGCCGTTCCAAGCCGGGCTGGAAGAAACTTTCCCGCCGGCCGCGCCGGAAACTCCTCGGAGAGCTTCGTCAAGCCGCTCAGCCCCGAGCGTACCATGACAAGAGTTGCGCCCCGGCGTTGACGCCTTTCTTGCGGCCACGTCGCGCTCGGTGCTACCATCCTCGTGCAACTCAAAGATCATAAAATTCAACTGACGAATGGCGCGACTCCCGTGCGCGGGTGGCCGCCGCGAATTCGAGCGACGAGATGAGCGAAGAAAAACCAAATTTCAAAGTTACAGACCGGCGTCTGTTCAACCCCGACGGCACGCCCCGCGACATCATGCGCGAGGCGGCCACCGCTTCCGACAGCAGCGCGCCCGACGCGGCCGGGACGGAAACCAACGCCGCCCCGCCCGATGCCGCTGCTAACGCAACGCCTGCGGCTGAAACGGCGCGGCGCGAG
>DATCWB010000086.1:0-10952 GCA_036566625.1 Pyrinomonadaceae bacterium | reverse complement strand
GGGCGGCGCGCGCGGCGAATGGCTTCGAGGCCGGGGGCGATGTTCAGGCGCGGGTCGGCCTGCCTGGCCGCGAGGAGGCGTTCCTGCGCGGCGTCGAAGTTGTCGCGCGCGATGTAGAGTTTGACGAGCGCGAGACACTGGCGTGCCGCCTCTTCCGGAAGGTTGTGGGCGGTGGCGACTTCGCGCAAACGCTCGCGCAGTTTGATCGAATGCGGGTTGTTCTTGATGGCCTCTTGCAGCCGCGCCATCGCGCGCATGTGCGACCTGTATTTCAAAAACAACTCGACATCGAGCAAGGCCGTCTCGATCTCTTCGCCGTAGTCTGTGTCCGTGTGCGCGTCTTTCATCTTTCTCGCCCGCAGCCGAAACTTTCGCGGAGAAAAGTTTAGCACACTCGCAGGGAGCGCATTCCCGGTGCCGCGAGATGCGGCGGTGGTGCTGTATTTCAGTCGTTCCCGGACGCTTTTCGTATAGCCCGGAGCGTGTTTTTCGCTGTTTATTTACATCAATGTAACCGCGCCCCGAAACTCCTGTGGTATAGTTCCGCCTGAAGTTGTTTCTCAACTTACTCTTCCCAACTTTCAGCCCTGTTATCCTTAACTTTTCCGCGCGTTTAATGTGAGACGGCGCGACAACGTGCACACGTAAAACGCCTGTTGCACGCAGGAAACGTGGCATGCCGTGTGCAATAGAAGCATGCCGGTTATTTACCCCCAAACAGGTTATTCAGGGATGCTCCCGCTTTAAGCGCGCGTGCGGACGCCCGGCGGATCGTCTTTTGAGCGGCATCAACGGTCGGTGTTGTCATAGGAGGAATCAAAACGGATGCAAGAAGAGTTGACGATGGTGGACGCGAGCGCGGGGGGAACTGTCCGGCTGCTCAATCATAGCTGGGCAACTTATCTCCAAAAAACCTGCGTGCGTCTCAAATCCATCGGGCGCGCGCACCAGACGAACGGCACGCACGCCCTCGTCTCCAGACTCAAACGCACGCGCCCGTCCACCTATGAGCACTCCGTGCGCGTGGCGCGCCTCGCCCGCGTCACCGGGCGCGCTTTCAACTTCAGCGATTCTCGTCTGCAACAACTTTCTTCAACCGCCATGCTGCACGACATCGGCAAGATACTCGTGCCCGAAGCCGTTTTGAACCGCCCGCGCCGCCCGACACGTATGGAGCAGTTCGTGCTGCACCTGCACCCGAGCCTCGGCGCGCTTCTCGCCAGCTACTTCAACCTCTCGCCGGAGTTGCGCATCCGCACCCAGCACCACCACGAACGCTGGGACGGCAAGGGCTACCCGCACCGCCTCGGCGGCGAAGACATCCCGCTCATGGCGCGCATCGTGCAGGTCGTGGACACCTACGACGCGATGGTGGCGAAGCGACCCTACTCCGCCCCGCGCACACACAACGAGGCCGTCGCCGAACTCGTCGCACACGGCGGCAAACAATTCGACCCGCGCGTCATCGAAGCCTTCCTCGACATGCACCCGGCGCAGCGCGACGGGGACGATTTTTAATCAAAGCCATTTCTCCTGAAAAAAGTCGAGGCCGCTTTCCACCTGTGAAAGCGGCCTCGACTTTTTCAAGCGTCGCCCGCGCGCGAGTTTTAAAAATCGAATCTCAGCCCGACCCGGATGCTGCGCGGGCGTAGCGTGTGAGTCGGGACGAGGAACGAATCGAGGAACGCCTGACGTTGCTCGGCGCTGGCCGCCGGTCGGAGCGCGCCGAAGTTGATGAACTCCGCTCCGAAGGTGTAGACGGTTTTGTTGAGCAGGTTGTCGATCTCTATGTTCGGCCGCAGGCGCAGGCGTTCCGACAGACGGAACTCGCGCGTGACGTTGAGGTCGAAGGTGAAGAGGGCGGGGCCGCGACCGGCGTTGCGGGGGAGGTTGCCGGTGCGGCCGATGACGGGTAGCGAGAAGGCGGCGGCGAGCGCGGGGTTGAGAGCTTCGCCGGGGCGACGCGAGCGGATGAGTCGCGGGTCGCCGTTGAAGACGGGGCGGTCGTTGCCCACGTCGTCGAGATTGCGGTCTGCGCCGCCGAGCGAGACGTTGAAGGGCGCGCCCGTCTGAACGCGCAGGATCGTGGCGAAGCGCAAGCCTCCGAGTTTGCGCGGCGCGGTGAGCGTGCCGGAGAAGACGAAGCGGTGGCGGCGGTCGAGCAGGCTCGCCGCCCGCTCACCGCGAAAGTCGCCGGAGACGAGCGCGCTCGAAGTGTTCACGACGCCGTCATCCATGAGGCGCGAGAGCGTGTAGGCGGCGCGCATCGAGAGGTCGAAGCCGTTGTCGTGCGCGGCGAAGCGGCGGCGCGCTTCGACGGTTAAACCGTGATAGAAGCTGTTGCCGATTGAGGCGAGTTGTTCGATCTGGCCGCGCGAAGGGTCGGGGCGCAGATCGTTTAGCGCGCCGAGCGCGGCTTCGAGCGCGCTGCCCGCGCTGAAAGTGTTGAGATTGAACACGGTGACGGGCACGCCGAACTCGACGACGCGGGCGATTGTCTCCGCGTTCGACGCGCCGTGCGGCGCGAGGATAAAGCGCACGAGTTCGCCGGCCGACTGCGTGTTGTAGAGCGGGCGCGTGCCCGCCGGGTCGCGGAAATTCGCGAAGTCGCGCGAGAGCAGGTAGGCCGCGAAATCCTTGTAGCCCGGCGGCAGTCGCGGCGCGTTCGCATTGAACTCGCGCCAGAGATGTATGCCGCGATTGAAAGTGTAATTCGCTTCGAAGACGAATCCGCGCGCGAGTTCTCGCTCGAAGCCGACGTTCATTTGATAGCTTTCGGGGATGCGAAGTTCTGGATCGAGGCGTCGCGTGAAGTTCGTCTGGTGCGTGCCGAACTGTTTGACGATGGGCGAATCAATGGTCAGCACGCCGGGGAAACTCAGGTTGGCGGCGATGAAAGCGCGCCGCTCCGCGCCGGTCAACAACCTGCCGGTCGCAGGATTGCGCAGCGTGTCGGTATCGAAGAAGACGCGCCCGGCGCCGAGCGTAAAATCATCGACGGTACGCAACAAGATCCGGTTGTAGAACAGACCCGCGCCTGCGCGGATGACGGTCTTGCCGGAGCGAAACGGGTCGTAGGCGAGGGCGGCGCGCGGCGCGAAGTTGTTGTGGTCGCCGAGTATGGTCTCGTTCTCGTAACGCAAGCCGTAAGTGACGGTGAGGTTGGGGCGCGCGTGCCATTCGAGTTGGGCAAAGAGTCCGGCGTAGAGATTCTTCTGCGCGGATTCATTGTTGAAGCGTTGGCGAAAGCGTTCGGGCGCGTTCGCCAGAAACTCGGCCGCGCTCGCGAAATCGAACGTGCCGCCTGCGTCCGAGAGGTCTATGAAAACGGAGCGGATGCGCTGCACGTCGCCGCCGAACTTGAACGTATGCGCGCCGCGCACCATGGTGAATGTGTCTTGAACCTGCACGCGCGTTTCGCGCCGGTCGCTCGCGCCCGTGCTGGACGCGCCCGCGACGAGCGTGCCCGAACGATTCAACGTCTCCCCCGGCGCGCTTTGGGCGTCAATCGAGATGAGGACGACCGGGCGCGCGGAGGTTCCCTCCGTTCTGAGCGCGGGGGTCAGGCGCGAGATCTGCACGCGCAGTTGATTGACGAGGCGCGGCGAGACGACGAAGTTGTCGGTGTAAGAGAGCGCGTCGGAGTGTCGTGTGCGACCTTGCAGCGCGTCTGCGAGGCGCGAACCGCCGCCGAACTGGCGTAGGTTTCGGCTACGCCCGCGCTGGTAGAGGAACGTACCGTTGTGCGCGCCTGTAAAGTTGTGATCGGTGCGCGCCGTAAGATTGGATGCGCGCAGAGGGGTGTTGACCTCGGCGACGAACGGCGCGAGTTCGGCGGGCGCGTAGTGTGCATCGGCGTGCGCGGCTTCCGTGCGACGCCCCGCGAGCGTAGTGGGCGCGGGCAGTTGAAAACGCGGGTTGGCGACGACGGGGACGAGCGTGTCAATGACGGTCGAATCGAGAATCGTCTGAAATTCGTCGGAGAAGAAAAAGAAGTGGCGCGCGTGCGCCGCACGACCCTCGTGGCTCTCGGATGAAGCGACCTGAACGTTGTCTTTCGCACGCGCTTCGCCGCGTCGTGCGCCGAAGAGTTTCGAGGGGAACGCGAGTGGGCCGCCGAGCGTGAAGCCGGGGGTGTGTTCCTGCAACGGCAGACGCCGCAGGCCGCGCGCATTATTAGCCCAGGTGTTCGCGTTCAACGATTCGTCTTTGAAAAAATAGAAGGCACGTCCGTGGAAGACGCTCGCGCCGCTGCGCGTGCGCAGGTTGACGCGGCCACCGGACGCGCGCCCGTACTCGGCGGAAAATTGATTCGTGATGACCTGCACCTCTTCCACGGCTTCGACCGACGGTTGGAAGCGTTCGCGCGCGGCGCGGTCGTCGTTGTTGTCGAGTCCGTCGATGGTGATGTTGTTGGAGTAGGCAGCGCCACCGGAGAGCGCGAACGTGCCCGCCTCTTCGGGCGTGCGCGCCGGGGCTCGGTTGCGGTCTTCGGCCACATCGCGCGTCGAGAGCGGTTCTTCCGTCACGCCGCCAAGCGTGTGTATGAGATCGAGCGGGGAGCGACTGCCGAGCGGGAGTGTCTCCGTCTCGGCGCGCGTCAGCGTGCCGCCGACGACGGTGCGCGTCGTGTCGATCAACGCCCCGCCCGCGTCACCCGTGACGACCTGTTCGGCCGAGACGCCCGCCGGTCGCAAAGCGAAATCAAGCCGCACGCTCTGCCCCGCCAGCGTCTCGAAGCCCGCGCGCTCCTCCGGGGCAAAGCCCACCGCCGAAGCGCGCGCAGTGTACGCGCCCGGCATGAGTTCGACGAGACGATAGCGACCTTCTTCGTCAACCGTCGCCAAACGTTCGATGCCCGTTGCGACGTGCCTGACGGACACTTTCGCGCCGACGACCGACGCGCCGTTTTGATCCACGACGCGCCCGCCGATGTTCACCTCGTCGAGGTCTTGCGCGAAGGCTGCCGACGCCGTCGCCGTAGCTAGATGAAAGATGATGAGCGCGGGAGACAGGCAGGCAAATAGTCGAAAGAGTCTAATGCGTGAGTTGAGAGGCTTCATGGCTGGACTCCTGTGCGCGGCGCGCGAGGACACGCGTACGCCGCGAGAGGCGCGCCCACCCGTCACAGGCAAAAGGCGCGGCCGGAGAAACAAAGCGGCGCGCGCGGATTCAGAGATGCACGCGGCTCCACCTGTTTGAACCGTTGAGTGTTGGTATTGAGACGCCGTCGCGTTTGTGGGTTGAGGCGAGCGAAGCGTCCGCGTTTGTCTCCCGACAGGCCGCGCACTGTATCACCGCCCGGGCTGCGGGCGCAAGAAGAATTACAAACTTCGCTAGACGCTTATCACTTGTGGGAAACGCATAGAGGGGAGGGTCAGCTAATTATATGTCCTCGAACAGGGCAACTCGATTAACCGTGATTCACTTCTTACTGCCTTTCTTAGAAAAGATTGTTTTACTCTTGCGTGTTGTTCGTCGCGGTTTTTTATCAGAATCTAGCTCTGGTGAAGCCGTCTGTTTTGAGCTTTCTTGATGTGCGTTTGTTTCAGTGTTTGTTGGCGACGCGGTAGGTGGGGGTACGGTCTTAGCTGTTGTCTCTATTGGATGGTTTGTTGATACTGCGTCCCCTGCGGCGATCATTACGGGGATAAGTCCTGCTGACATAGCGGCCAGTTCTCGCTGCCTTGCTGCCAGCTCTGCCGCAAATACAGCATCCGCACCTGCTCCGAACGCTTGCAAGAACTTATTTACGTTAACCCTAAAAGGGGGGGGTTGTGTACTCCCTGTAAGTGACTTCAATCTCTGCTCAAGTTCCTTCTTCTCATTATTAGAGATTTCCAACTTCTGAATATAATCATTCAATTCCGTCACGGCTTTATCGTGCTTCTCTATTGCATCTGTAACTTGTTCGTCTCTAATTCTAAGTTCCTTCTTAAGAAATTTTATAAATGACCCGATCTCATCAGCACTTCCAGCCAAGCGATTATGTATAGCTGACAATTGTGTCAAGATCGCATTCCCTAAATCATAAGGATAACGAATCCTATGATCGATCTCGCTCCATCCTTCCTCAAAGATCGTTCTCACCTGAACCTCAGTTATGTATTGCTCTTTAGCGGGTTGGGAGATAAGCAAATAATGAACCGATCTATATCCGAATTTGTGTTCATTGATCCTGCAACCCTTCTCCACAAACTGCTGCGTGTACTCTTCGGAATCGCCTTTTCTGACATTAGCTGTTGCTTGCTCGTGCAACTTCCAAGTGCCTTCGATGAAATCATGGATCTCTGACCAATCCTCTTTGAAGAGGTGTAAAGCTCTAACGCCAATCAGATCGGTGATTTTCTCTCTGTAATTATCGAGGGTGAATTCTAAAGAAGGATCATCTTTCTTCTTCCGAATGATTTTTTCGATCAAATGCTCAGGGTCTTTTATGCGAATTTTTAATGAGTGTACTTCACCCACTTGCCTTAACCGCGCGGCAACATAATCTGCCGTGCTTTCTAACGTCTGAGTATTATCTAGATGGTCGGCGTATATTGCCTCCAGATCAGCCCATACTAAACCTGTCTTACTCAGGGCATCCTCTTCCAAATTATATGTTTTGAGAAATGCAGCACTATCAATTAACTTACCTGTCATTTTTTATCGCCTTTCTCACTCACCTTTGAACTCTCAGCTTTAGCCTTTGGCGGCCTGCATGTCTTTAACCGGTAGTGTCTTAATTTCAACTTAGAGGGCAATTCAAGATCAACGGTAAGAGTGTTTCGCTTTGCTTGGCAGTTTGGTGGGCAGAGCAAGATCGTCGTCTATCAACACTTCTACACAGATACCCACTGCACGCGCATACCTCAGGATCAAGGATAGCGGCGGCTCACTCTTTCCTAACTCATAATCCGAGATTCTATTCTGACTGAGTTCTACCCCCAGATGTCGGATCATCCCGTTTTGCGATAGACCTAACGCTAACCGAATATGTACCAACTTTTCAGCCAGCCGTGCGGGTTGCTGACGCGCCTTTGTACCCATCAGGAGTTACCTCCTGATGGTGCGCGCAGCGGCTTGCGTCTAACCGCGTTTGCGGTTAGATTATGAGTGCGTAACGTGATCGCCGTGAGTAAGAACCTCTCAACTCGAACGGCGATGCTCATCACTCGGCAGAGGTTGAGGTTGAGCTACGCATGACCGTCGCTGATTTTCAAAGCTGAACGCGCGGCATGATAGCAGACCGCGCCGGAGTTGGACATCTTCACCCTGACTCGTCTCGCCTCTGAACTCTCACGATTACGGGCAGGGGCGCGCGGGGCTTGTGGCTTCAAGGACAGCGCAAGCCCCGTAATCATCCTATGCCTCACATTCTTCTAGTCGAAGATCACAAGATCGTCGCGCAGGCCGTCCAGGAGACGTTGGAAGCGGAAGGCTGGCGCGTCTCGCTCTGTGGTGATGGCGGGGTCACATTGCTCAGGCTGGCGAGCGAGACGCGCTATAGCCTCTTGATGTTGGACAATAACCTACCGAGCGTCACCGGCCTTGAGTTAGTCAGGTATGCGCGCACGCTGCCGCATCGCAAAGGGATGCCGATCATCATGTTTTCGGCGAGCGAATGTAGCGGGGAGGCGCGGCGGGCGGGTGTGGACGAGTTTTTACGGAAGCCGCAGGATACAAAGAAGATTGTTGAGACGGTTGCCCGCCTGCTTGTTTCCCGGCTCAATTTCAAACCGAACAGCTAACACTTTGGAGAGATCGTTTGACGCGCGCCCCACGGCCGGGGCGTTGCTTCAACTGAGGCTCGCAAACGTAGAAAAGTAGCGTGGCAACCTCCAAAAGTCAGTTACGGACGTTTCGCGGCGACTACGGAAGGTTCGCCAGTCGCTAAGGGACGTTCCGAATTCAGTTTGCAACCTCCCGAAGATGCTGAGGGACGTGCAATAGTCGCTATTGCACGTCCCTTAGTGAGTGATGAACCTCGCGAACTAAATAACGAACATCCCGAACTAACTTATAAACCTCCACGACGCACACGCGAACATCGGCGGCGTTGTGCCGACGCAGTGAATACCCCACGCCCTTACTCGCTGTGCTGCACGGGGTTGATCCCCTTCGTGTTCCGGGTCTGTGTCTCGGAGCCGTTCAGCCCCGACGCGCCTCCGAAGTTTCCGCCGATGCCGAGACCTGAGCCAACAGCCAGTATGATCGATAACACCATTGAGAGAGACATTTTTCTTTTTCCTTTCAGTTGCCGCGTGGCCTTTCGCCGCGCGTCTTTTGTACTCACTTATATAAGCGACGAAAGCGAAGGAAACCGCTCACCCTGCTGGAAGAAATTTTGAAGAAATTTTTCGGCGTCCCGGAGGGTCAGGAATGGGCTGCGCCTCAGTCCCGAAAATTCGGAAGAAATGGGCGGCGCATTAACGCACTTTTCCTATCTCCCTGACGCGTGGCAAAGGTAAATTCACTTCGTAAAAATGGCGTCGCTTCGCCCGCCGGGTACGCGCGCTACAAGGGCGGCCGGGCACTCATGCCCGGCCGCCCCATATATGCCACGGTTATCCGGCTGAGCGTGCCCGATAGCGCACTGCGATTTCAGCTCAACAGGCATCCTGGCCGTCTGACGCCGCTTTCAGGCCGCGCCGTTTGTAGGCGCGGGCGGCGAAGCCGGCGAGGCCGCTGCCGAGCAGCAGCAGCGTGGCCGGTTCCGGCACGGGCTGGGGCGGGAGGAAGTCGAAAGTGTACCGCGTTACAAGATAGCCGTTGAAGCTGCGGGTGAGTGTGATTGTCAGCATGCCTTGACCGAAGACCATCTGATTGAAGATCGGATCGAACGTCCCCGGGACCCTGACGGCCAGATCGCCGCTCAGGCTAAACGGAGTGCTCACCGTCACGGTCGAGAGAGTCGAATCGGGAACCACGACGCTGTCGGCGGTGAAGTTCAACAGCCCGCCCACGGTGATATGGGAATATGCCACGTCGTTCACCACGGCGATGTTGGAGGAGTAGGCCAGCGTGCTGGGGAGGATTTGATGGCCGTTGAAAGAGAAGACGGCCCCCGGCACGCACGGGGCGCCGGTGCACACCTCCGGGCGGATCATGGGCGAGCCGTCGCGTTCAAAGTACTGAACAGTGAATCCCGTGCCGGTCAGCGTTCCGCCTCCGTTGCGAAACGCGTGGCGCGCGTAATTAAAGGTGAGTGTGCCGCCCGTGATGGCAACCGGCTCGGCTTGCAGCGCCGACGGGAGCAGAAAGAGCGTAAGCAGGAGTAAAGCCGGGGCGAAGAGTTTAGGTGACGGGCGCATAGAGAGGTTCTCCTTGGAATGTTAGGGCAAGACGTGAACACCTCTGGGGTAAAGTAGATAAAGTGTGAATTGAAGCTATCTTCCAAAATCAGGCGAGGTCGGACAGGTAACTACAGACCCCGCCACGCTTCGCCGCGTTAGTCAGGACAAGCCGGGAAGACTCGCCTCCGACTAATTCCTTGCCCGAAACCGAGAGGCCGCCACTCACTGCCTATGTTCGATTTGTCGTGTCTGCGCCCGTGTGAGTCAGCTATTTGATTGCCCTGATTAGCCGCGCGAAGTGGTGCGGCGGCGCTGTTGTTGGAGGATGACGCTCGTCGTGCGACGGACGGGGACGAGCGCGCCCGCTTCCGCCGGAGGTGTGTCGGTAAACGACGCGAACTCTTCGGCGTGCGCTTGCAGGTACGCGAAGAAGCGCTCGAATTCGCGCTGCATGGCGTCCATCTTTTCGCGCATGTTGAGGATGATTTCGACGCCCGCGAGATTGACCCCGAGGTCGCGCGTCAGGGACAGGATCACTTCGAGGCGTTCGAGGTCGGCGTCCGTGTAGAGGCGCGTGTTGCCGTCCGAGCGCGAAGGCTTGATGAGTCCCTCGCGTTCGTAGAGACGCAGAGTCTGCTGGTGCAGCCCATACTGCTCGGCCACCGCGCTGATCGTGTATGTGCGACTCTTGTTGCGTTTCATAAGAAAACAGTGACGAGTGACAAGTGACGAGCAGGAAGTTAAGACAAGCGATTCGTTTTAACTTGTCACCTCTCACTCGTTGCTTGTCACTGCTTGCTATTCCAGCCCCATCGTCACGCGCGGGTTCTCTTCGTTGAGTTGCGCGTAGCGTTTGAGGAGTTCCTTGGTCTCTTCCGAGATCACTTTGGGGAACGTGACCTGCACTTCGACGAACTGGTCGCCGCGCGCCTGCGGGTTACGCAGACTCGGCACGCCGCGTTCGCGCAGGCGAAACTTCTGGCCTGACTGCGTGCCCGGCGGAATCCTGAGTTGCGCCTTGCCCTCGACCGTGGGCACTTCGATCTTCGCGCCGAGCGCGGCCTCGGGCACGGTGACGGGGATCGTCACGTAGATGTTGTCGCCCTTTCGCGTGAAGTGCGTGTGGCGGCCGACGTTCGTGATGATGAAGAGATCGCCCGGCGGCGCGCCGAGCCGCCCGCCCTCGCCCTTGCCCGGAATGCGCACGCGCGAGCCTGTGTCCACGCCCGCGGGGATTCTCACTTTCACGCTCTCGGTCTTCGGCAAAACTCCCTTGCCGTGGCAGAGCGAACAGGGCGGGCGACGTTTGCCCGCGCCGTTACAGTCCGGGCACTCCTGCGCGAAACGCATGCGCCCGCCCGCGCGTTGCACCTGTCCCGCGCCCTTGCAGGTCGGGCAGGTGATGGGCGTGCCGCCCGTGTCGCCCGCGCCGTTGCAGCGCGAACACTGCTCGGAGCGGTTGACCGTGATGTTCGTCGTCAGGCCCGTGACGCCCTCCTCGAACGAGAGCGCGAGCGGCATCTCGATGTCCGCGCCCTTCTGCGGCATCGGACGCGGCGGCTCCTTCTCGGCCTTGCCGCCGCCGAACAGCTCCGAGAAGATGTCGCGGAACGAAGACCCGCCGCCCCCGATTCTCACTGCTTACTGAGCCGGAACTCGAAGGACTTTAGCCCC
>DATCWB010000085.1:0-12792 GCA_036566625.1 Pyrinomonadaceae bacterium | reverse complement strand
TGCATCACTGGCTCGACAAGGAATCGATCATCGGCATCTCGCTCGGCGTCGTCGCGCTGGTGCTCACCGGCTCGGTCATCGCCTCGCTCATCTGGCCGCAGGAGGCGGAGACGAACGTCGAAGTCCAACTCCCCCCAGGCTTCAACTCGCCCTTCGACGACGATCAGGGACGCCTCGGCGCAGACGAACCACGGTCCTGAGAGAGCGCCTCGAAAGTAAAAATCACGGCCCGAAAACCTTAATTACACACCCCGCGCGCCGCGCCGCAAATCGTGCTTGATGCGGCGCGCGCCGCTGTGTTAAGTTGCTTGTGAGGCCGAATTTCAGATTCGCCCGCCCCGATCACTCCTCTCCGACAAGACTCGCAGCGAGCAGGCCGCAAGCATCTGCTTTAAACATTAACGTCAGGCCGACTTCTTCTCGCCAATTTCGCCGTCGTTCGACATCCGCCAGTTATGTCTACAAAATCCAGCCGCTTCGACCTCGAATGGTGGGTCGTCTCGAAGCGCATGATCTACCTGCTCGTCGCCCTGTTCGTCGTCGCCGTCGCCGCGAGCGGCATTGGCGTCTACTCGTGGCTCTACGGCAACCCCTTCAAAGGCGGCGCGACCGAGGCGCACGCCCCGGCCGGCGCGCGCTTCATCTCCTTTGACGGCGACGTGCGCGTCGTGCGCGCACAGACGCGCGAATCGCTCCTGGCGCGCAGCGACACGCAGCTCTACCCCGGCGACATCGTGCAGACGCAGGCCGACGGCCGCGCCCGCATCCAACTCGCCGACGGCTCGAACCTGATCGTGCGCCCGAACAGCGTCGTCACCATCCGCGACAACACGAGCGTCGAGGGCGGCGGGCGCACGAACGTCCGCGTCGCCGTCGCGCGCGGACAGATCAACGTCCGCACCGAGCAACAGCCGGAAGGCGGCAGCAACATCGTCGAGACGCCGCTCTCGAAGAACAATCTCGCCGGACAGACCGGCGCGAGTTTCGACGTGCGCGAAGACAACTCGGAAGGCATTCGCGTCAGTTCCGGCCAACTCGAAACCGTCACGCGCGGCGGCGTCAAGACGACCGTGCAGGGCAACGAGTACGTCGCGCTCAACCAGCAGGGCAACATCAAGAGCCGCGAGAGCCTGCTGGCGATGCCGCTGCTTCTCTCCCCGCGCGACCTCGAAAAAATCTCCGTCACCGACAAAGGCGCGACCAGCGTCACGCTGCGGTGGGTGCGACCGCCGACGGGCGCGGCGCGCCACTACCGCGTCGAAGTCGCCACGTCTCCGTTTTTCGTTGCGGCCGGGAAAGTGACCGAGCGCGATCAGCTTGAGGCGACGCAGTTCAGCGTCAGCGACCTGCGCGTCGGCATCTACTTCTGGCGCGTGCGCGCCGTCGCCGCCTCCGGCCAGATCAGCGAATGGACCGAGCCGCAGAAGTTCACCATCGTCGCCACGGGGCAAGGCACCGGAGAGCACATCACCGTCTCGAACGTGGCGTTTGAATTTATCGGCGGCAGCATTTACGTGGCGCGCGGGCGCACCCAACCGGGCAACACCGTCCGCATCAGCGGGCGCGAAACTCTGGCCTCGGCCGACGGCTCGTTCCAACTCCAAATATCCATGCCCAGAGCCGCGCGCGAAATCATCATCGAAGCCGAAGACTCGCAAGGCACGCGCAACGACACGCGCCTCGCTTTCACGCCCGACACGGGACAAAGATGAGAAGGAGTGACGAGTGACAGATGACAAGTGACAAGTTAAAACCAGGAACTTGTCTTTAAACTTGCCACTCGTCACCTGTCACTCGTCACTGTTTTCTTATGCACGTCATCCTGTTAAAAGTTGAGCACGAATCGCCGACGCGCGCGTTGATAGAGACGCTACGCGCGGCGGGCGTCGGCGCGGAGGAATGGGCGGCGGTCGGATCGTGCGGCGCGCAGGAGGAGGGCGGTGTGGCGACATCGCCGCTGGCGTTGATCTGCGAGGTGTCGGAGGGCGCAAGCCTCGGGGAGATTCACGCGGCGCTCTCGGAGGCCGCCGCCCTCTGGCCGGAAGCCCCGGTCGTCGCCAGTCGCCGCTTTGAACCGGGCGAGCCGCAGCCCGACATCTATCGTCTCGACACGCACGCGCTCATCAGGCTCGGCTTTCACGCCGTCGCAGATGATCCGGCGCAACTGCCCGCGCTCCTGCGCGACATCGAAGAGAGCGGCCGGTCTTTGCCGGAATCGTCTTCGCACTCGGAAGAGTTCGACCCGGCGGCGACGCCCGCCAGCATGCTCTTGCCCGACAACCTGAGCGTGGCGAGCTTGCGCGCGGCCTTCGAGGCGGTCGCCTCGCTCCATTTCGTGAGCGATCAAAAGAGCGCGGCGCAAACCGCGCTCGCCGGTCTCGCCCCCCTCGTCGGCGCAGACCGCTGGACGATCTATCTGGCCGAGTTGGAACGCGGCCACACGGAAGCGCGCTTCGAGCCGCTCGCCGTGCGCGGGTTGACCGAGAGCGAGCGCGCCCTGCCCGAAGGCGATTGGCGGCGCGCGCTCCACAGCGATTCGCTGATGCTCCTGACGGGCACGGAGTCGCAAGCCGCGCGCGATGCTTTCACGTCGAACGAGACCCGGCAGGAGACCGAGGGCGGGCGGCGCGTCCTCGCCGTCCCGCTCCTGAGCGGCGACCGCGTGCTGGGCGTGCTCGAAGCGGTGCGCGAGGGAGCATCGGCGCGCGCCTTCGCGGCCGCAGAGGCGGCGTTGCTCTCCGCGCTCGCGCTGCCGCTCTCCGCCGCGCTCGCCAACTCCGTCCGCATCGCCGAGGCGGAGAAACTTTCGCAGACGGACGATCTGACCAAACTCCATAACGCGCGCTTCCTGCGCCAATACCTGATCGCCGAGGTCAAACGCGCGCGCCGCTACAGTTCAATCGTGACCGCGCTCTTTTTCGACCTGGACGACTTCAAAGAGATCAACGACCGCTACGGCCATCTCGTCGGTTCGCACATCCTGATGGAGATGGCGACCGTGATCCTGACGGGCGTGCGCGACACGGACATGGTGGCGCGTTACGGCGGCGACGAGTTCGTCGTCATCCTGCCGGAGACGGGTCTGGAAATGGCGGTGCGCGTCGCCGGGCGCATGCGCGAAAAGATCGCCGAAAACGTCTTCAGCGGCGGGCGTAATCTGCGCCTGCGCCTCACGGCCAGCTTCGGCCTCTCGTCGTTCCCCGAACATTCCCAATCTCCCCAACAACTGATCGCCGACGCCGACACCGCGATGTACGAGGCCAAAGCCGCGGGCAAAAACTGCGTCCGCATCGCTTCGAAGTCGTAAGCCGAACTGTTTCAAGTCACACGGTCAGGTTTCACTCCTCCGCGACCGAATGCGCCCCGCCCTTGCGCGGCCGGTGTCTCAAATCCCGTTTTCCACATTAAAATCCGCAATTTGAGCCTGTTGGCTTTAGTATTTGGGCTTTTTCGTTGTATCTTGTTGAGTTCGTAGGGCGTCGCGGGGCAGCGGCCTCGCTAGGGTGTTGTGGGAAGTCAGACTTACGTGGCGTCATTTCATGTAATCCTCGAACTCCGCCGAACCCTCGCCGTTTACGTTCATTCTGGCGCATCACATTCATGCTTGGATCGAAAAATTAATGGCCTTTAAATCACTCTTCAGTCTGTTTTCCAGCGATCTGGCGATTGACCTCGGGACAGCCAACACGCTCGTCTACGCCAAGGGGCGGGGCATCGTCGTCTCAGAACCATCCATCGTCGCGATCAATAAAGTCACCAATCTGCCGGAAGCCGTGGGCAAGGAGGCGAAAGAGATGCTCGGGCGCACGCCCGGCAACATCGTCGCCATCCGCCCGATGAAAGACGGCGTCATCGCCAACTTCGAAGTCACGGAGAAGATGCTCCAGCACTTCATACGCAAGGCGCACAACGGCAAGTCTTGGGTTAGCCCACGCGTCGTCATCGGCATCCCCTCGGAGATCACGCAGGTCGAACGCCGCGCCGTCGAAGATTCCGCCTACCGCGCGAAGGCTTCGGAAGTCTACCTCGTCGAAGAGGCGATGGCGGCGGCCATCGGCGCGGGGCTGCCCATCACCGAGCCGCACGGCAACATGATCGTGGACATCGGCGGCGGCACCACCGACATCGCCGTCATCTCGCTCTCAGGCATCGTCTACTCGCGCGCCGTCCGCGTCGCGGGCAACGAGATGGACGAGGCGATCACGAGTTTCATCAAACGCAAGTACAACCTGCTGATCGGCGAACGCACGGCCGAGATGATCAAGATCAACCTCGGCTCGGCCTTCCCGCTCGACGAACAACTCTCGATGGACGTGCGCGGGCGCAACCTCATCGAAGGCATCCCGAAGACCATCACCATCACGGACGACGAAGTGCGCGAAGCCCTCGCCGATTCCATCTCGACAATCGTTAACGCCGTGCGCGTCGCCTTGGAGCGCACGCCGCCGGAGTTGTCCGCAGACATCGTGGAGCGCGGCATCGTGCTCACGGGCGGCGGGGCGCTGTTGAAGAATCTGGACAAGCGGCTCTCCATCGAGACCGGACTCCCCGTCTCGGTCTCCGACGACCCGCTCTCGTCCGTCGTGCTCGGCGCGGGCAAAATGCTCTCGGACTTCAACCTTCTCAAACGCGTGAAATGGGACAACACCCTGACGAGCGGGACTTAAAAGCCGTGAATCGTAAATCGTAAATCGTGAATAGAAAACCCGGCCTTAGTCTATTTACGATTTGCGATTCACTATTTACCAACTATGGCTGTAACGCGAACGCAGAAAGAGATTAGGCAGCGCGCGCCGCTGTGGTTGCTGGCGTTGCTCGGCGTGAATCTGGTGTTGATGTCGGTGTCGGCGCGCGACGAGTCGGGGCACAAGCGTCTGATCCAGGTGTGGGCGCAGGCCGTCGCCTCGCCCGTGCAGGGACTCTTTTCGGGAGCGGCGGGCGCGGGGACGGGATTCTTTCAACACCTCGGCAATCTCAACCGCGCCGCCACCGAGAACGAAGACCTCAAACGCCGCCTCGCCGAGACCGAAACCGAACTGCGCGAGGCGCGTATGGCGCGCGACGAAAACGAGCGGCTTCGCGGACTCCTCGATTTCAGGGAAAAGAGCGGCTACCAGACCGTGACGGCGCGCGTCATCGCGCGCGACCCGTCAGAGTGGTTCGACTCTGTGATGATCAACCGCGGCAGCAGTTCGGGCATCGAGAAAGACATGCCGGTCGTGACGCACGAAGGTATCGTCGGGCGCATCATCGGCGTCAGCCCGGTCACCTCGCAGGTGCTTTTGATCACGGACGAACGCGCGGCCGCCGGGGCGGTCGTCGGCCAACTCGGTGCATCGGAGGCGATGGGTTCGGTGCGCGGCTACGGTAGCAACGGCCTGCTCGACATGCGCTACGTCTCCGGCCTGGAGACGGTCAAACAGGGCGACCTCGTCGTCACGACGGGGCAGGACAGCATCTACCCGGCGGGCTTGAGCGTCGGGCAAGTGGTTGAGTTCAAGCAGGGGTCGGCCACCTCTCCGCACGAGATCAAAGTTAAACCGAGCGCGCGCCTGAATTCGCTGGGTGAGGTCGCGGTATTGCTCTACCATCCGCCGCCGCGCACCCCGCCGCCCGCCGCGCCGTCGCCGTCGAACACTGGAAAGCAGTGACGGGCGACAAGTGACAGGTGACAAGTTGAAACCCAAAACTTGCTTTTCCTCGTCACTCATCACCCGTCACTTGTCACTGTTTTTATGAGACTGAAGATCGCCGTTTGTGTCGCGCTCGCCGTTTTGTTGCAGACGAACCTGCGTCTCGTCTGGCCGCCGCTGGTTCACCTCGATCTGCCGCTCATCGTCGTCACCTACTTCGCGCTGCGGCGCGACGTGGTGCAGGCGCTCATCGTCGGGTTCGTGGCCGGACTCGCCACAGACTTTTTCAGCAAAGGGTTGCTCGGCGCGAACGGGTTTTCCAAGACGCTGATCGCTTACCTGATCGCCGCGCTCGTGACGCGCGTGATGCTCGACAACCCGCTGGCGCGAATCCCCGTCTTAGCAGGTGCGGTCGCGCTCGACGCCATCATCATCGTGCTGCTTCACCGCATGCTCGGCCAGCCGTCGCTCGTGCCCTTCGCCGAGACGGCGGCTTACAAGATGATCGCGACGACTATCGCCGGCACGTTCATCTTCTACATGTTCGACATTTTTTTCAGCGACCGCGCGCGCCAGCGTCGCCACTTCGCTTTCCGCCGCCGCGCCGCGCGCCGCAGTTTAGTCAGTAGAAGGTAAAAGAACAGTGACGAGTGACGGGTGATGAGTGATGAGTTAAACTCCATTTAAGCGAAGTCGCTCGAACGTCTCCCCCAAACTCATCACCCGTCTTAAACTTGTTACTCGTCACTTGTCACTCGTCACTGCTTTATGAAATTCCACGACGAATCGCAAAATTTGCGCGTGCGGCTGAGGATCATTCAGGTGATCGTGTTCGTGCTGCTGGCCGTGCTGGGTGTGAGGCTCTATTTCCTGCAAGTCGTGCATGGCTCGTATTACGCCGAGCGCGCCGAGAACCAGCGCGTGCGCCTGCTGCCCATCCCGGCGCAGCGCGGCACGATCTTCGACCGCAACGGGCGCATCCTCGTCGATTCCCGCCCGATCTACAACGTCATCCTCTCGCGCGAGGAGATGCAGGGCAAAGACTTCGGCTCGCTCGTCGCCCCGCTCTCGACCGAACTCGGACTCGACCCCGAACTTTTGCGCGACCGCTTCGCGGAACTCAAGTCGCAACCCGCCTTCGAGTCCATCATCATCAAGCAGAATGCGACGATGGCCGACATCCAGTGGGTCGAGGCGCGGCAGGCGTTCGACCACCCGGAACTGCGCATCGAGCAGCAGCCGCAGCGTCGCTATCCGGAGAACGGCGTGCTCGCGCACGTCCTCGGCTACGTCGCCGAAGTCAACCCGAAGCAGTTGGAGCGCGAGGAGTACAAGGCGAAGGGTCTCAAACCGGGCGACATCATCGGGCAGGAGGGACTGGAAGCCACTTACGACAATTACCTGCGCGGGCGCGACGGCTACCGCAAAGTGATCGTGGACAGTCGCGGGCGGATTCAGGACGAGATCGAGAAAGTGCCGCCGCAGCCCGGTCAGGATTTGGTGACGACGATTGATCTGGATATGCAGGAGATGGCCGAGGAGCAACTGCGCAACTCGCCTTCCGGGCGCGGCGTGATCATCTCGGTTGACCCGCGCAACGGCGAGATTCTCGTGATGGCCTCCGCGCCGACCTTCGACCCGAACCTCTTCTCGCAGCGCATCTCCACCAAAGCGGGACGCGCCGAATACGCCGGGCTCATCAGAGACCCGAAACGCCCGCTCTACAACCGCGCCATCCGTGGCCGCTACCCGCCGGGTTCGACCTGGAAGATACCGATGGCAGTGGCCGGACTGGAGCAGGGACAGATCACGACGGAGAACTCCGGCCTCGTCTGCGGCGGCGGCATCACCATCGGCAACAAGTTCACGCGCTGCATGGGACACCACGGCACGCCGCCGTTGACCACGGCGATCAAGCATTCCTGCGACGGTTATTTCTACCGCCTCGGCCTGAAGATGAAACTCGAAGGCATCATGCAGATGGTCGAAGATTTCGATCTCAACAAACGCACGGGCGTCGATCTGCCGCACGAGTTGATCAGTTGGACGCCCTCGCGCGAGTTCAAGAAGAAGTTTCAGCCGAAGGCTGCCGAGTGGGGAGACATCGACACGGTGTTCGCCTCGTTCGGGCAGGTTTACGAGAACATGACGCCGCTCTCGATGCTGCGCACGATTGCGGGCATCAGCATCGGAGGCCAACTCTACGTGCCGCACCTGCTCAAAGAGGTGCGCGCGATCCCGGCGATGGGCGAACCCGGCAGGTTCGATTATCGTCCGGCGCGCGAGGCGCGCGCGTTCACGCCGCTCGACACGTCGCGCCCGAACCCGAAAGTCGTGCGCATCGCGCCGGAGAATCACAAGATGGTCGTCGAAGGCATGTGGCAGGTGGTTAACCAACCGGGCGGCACGGGCGGCGCGATGCAGATGGCCGGGTTCGACGTGGCGGGCAAGACCGGCACGGCGCAGGTCGTCTCGCTCGGCAAGGACGTGGGCGAAAACAAAGACCACTCGTGGTTCGTCGCTTACGCGCCCGCCCATAAACCCGAAATCGCTTCCATCGCACTGATAGAAAACGTCGGCTTCGGCGGTAAGTTCGCCGCTCCCGCCAGCAAAGCCGTCTATGAAGTCTATTACCGCAAGACCCGACCGGATGCCGCGCCACCGGCGGAAGTCGCTAAAGACACCAGGGGTCAGAGGCCAGAGGCTAAAGGTCAGGCAAATCCGATTGACTAACTTGTCACCTGTCACTCGCGACTTGTCACTGTTTTAATTATGTCCGCAATTTTAGAGAACCGCCGCTTCCGTGATTTCGACTGGCTGCTGACGCTGCTGGCGACGGGGATCGTCTTCTTCGGCACGTGGCAGATTCACAACGCGCAGCCGCTGGAGAACTACTGGAAGAAACAACTGATCGGGCTGGGCATCTCGCTCGTCGCGCTCTTCGCCGTGGCCTTCACGGACTATCGCAAGCTCGTCCATTTCGCCCCCGCCTTCTACCTGTTCGGCCTGTTCCTGCTCGTGATCGTGCTGATTCCCGGCATCGGCATCAGGATCAACGGGCAGCAGTGCTGGATCAGGATGCCGGTCGTCGGCCAGTTTCAGCCCTCGGAGTTCGTCAAGATTCCGACCGTGCTGATGCTGGCCTACTATTACGGCAAGCCACGTTCCGGCGCGCTCGGTTGGATGGAGATCGCCGTTGGCGTCGGCATCCTCGCCTTGCCCATCGGGTTGATTTTACTCGAACCGGACGCCGGACAGGTCATCACCTACCTGCCCCTGCTCGCCGTGGTGCTCTTTCTGTCGTCGGTGCGGATGTGGCTCGTCCTCGCGTCGCTCGCCTTGAGCGTAGTGCTGATTCCGGCGGCCTACATCGTCGGCGTGAAGACCGGCAAGGTGAAGCACTACCAGCAGCAACGCATTCAGGCCATTACCGACCCCGAAAAAGCCGACCGGCGCGGCTATGGCTACCAGACTTATCAATCCATCCTCTCCGTCGGCAAAGGCGGCGTGGCGGGCACGGGCGGCGTCTCGACCGAATACTCGCAGAGCCGCCTGAAATTCCTCCCCGAACCGCACTCCGATTTCATCTTCGCCGTAACGGCCGAGCGCACCGGTTTCGTCGGCTCGATCCTGTTGCTCATCGCCTACGCGGTGCTGCTCTCTCGCCTGCTGATGGGCGCGCGGCGCGCGCCCGACCGCGCCGGGATGCTCGTCATCATGGCGATTGTGGGCGGCCTTGCCTTCCAGATTTTCATCAACGTCGGCATGGCACTCGGACTGCTGCCCGTCATCGGCGTGCCGCTGCCGATGATGAGCGCGGGACTCTCCTCGGTGCTCGCCACCTTCATCGCCATCGGCTTCGCCGTCAGCGTCCAGCTTCGCCGTTTCGTCAACTAGCGCGTTTGCAAACAACTATAGCGAAGCGCAATGGCGCGGGGAACCTATCTGTTCCCCGCGCCATTGCGCTTCGCTATCAAGTTGAGAGTTGAAAGAGGATTACTCCCGGCCGCCGTCTTTGCGCTTTTTGCGCATGCGCATCGCCGCGCCTGCCAGCCCCGTGCCGAGCAGGATGAGCGTGGCGGGTTCGGGCACAGGTTGAAGTTGCCCGCGTATCTCGCCGCCCGGAAAGGCGTTGCTGTGGATGTTGAAGTAGGTCAGCCCGTTTTGTAAGCCATTGAGGAAAGCGAGGCGCGCCCCTTCCACCGTTCCGCCGTTCGCGTTGATGAAGCTGGCGCTATAAGTGGAGGCGAGCGTCAGATCGAAAGTGTTCGTGTAAGTGCCGGAGGTGACGCCGGAGGGAAAGCCGGGAAAGGTCGGCACTGGTGTGGCGACACCGGCAGTGCCCGTTGCCGGGGCGCAACAGTGGATGTGCGCGGCGGTCACGCCGCTCGGCGAACCGTTGGCCGTCGTACTGACCAAACCGCTGAAGTTGGCGGTGACGGTCATGATGTTACCGTCCACGGTGACCGTGGCGAAGCCCGTACCGGGAGAATTATTTTGGTTTGGCCTTTCGTTCGCGCCGGAGAGCGTCGCGGTGAAGACCAACGGGTCTGCTTTCGCCGCCCCGGACAACGCCGCAAAGGCCGCCACAAAGACAAGAAGGCTAAACATCCTTTTCATCGCACACCTCTTTCTCTGATTAACTTATTGCCGCACGGTTAGGGCGCAAAAACTACTCTCTTTACGATTTAGAGTCAACATTTTTTCGCAGGCCGTGGGCGGCCAACTTTCATCGCGCCGGTTAATAAGCGTTCGAGGGGCGACGTGCAATTCGCACGCCGCCCCTCGCTTCGTCTGCCGCCACGTAAACTTTCGCGGCCTTACGATTTCTTACCCTTCGGCGCGGGCTTCACGGGCGCGGGCTTCACGTCTTTCGGGAGAACCGTGGGCGTCGCCAGCGGAGGCGTCGCGCCCGGCGGCGCGATCCAGAGTTCAATGGTCGGCTGCTCGCGGTAGCCGCCGACGCCTGAGAGCGTGCGCGCCCCGTCCATCTTCCGCGTGTTGATCGTGTAGTCGGTCGCGTTATCGGCGGCCTTCTGCGCGTCTTCGGGCTGGCTTGTGCGCCCGCCATAGGCGATCAGGTATCCCTGCGCGGTCGGGTCTTGCTGCAAGGCGAGGACGAACTTGTCGAGTTGCGCCTTGTTCGCGCTCAGGTCGTTCGTGACGTACTCGCCGAACTTGACGGCCGGTGCGGTCTTCTTGGCGATGCTGGTCGTGCAGGAGTTCGAGGTGCGACACTCGCGCGGGAAACCGCCCACGTCCACGGTCGCCGTGACGGTCTGCCCGCCGATGCCTGTCGTGTCCACCTTGATCGAAGACGTGCCCTGCCCCGAACTGATCGAGCCGGCCGAGACCGTCCAGTTGAAGGTCGGGGTCACGTTCGGGTCGCCACCGCTCACGTTCGCCGTGAAGGTCAGGGCATCCTCAAGGTTCTCCGCGGCCGTGTCCGGGCAGGAGACCGTGACCGTGGGGCACTGCTGCGGCGCGGCGGAAGCGAGCGCGTGGGCTTCCTGCGCCGCCGAGGCGGGTGCTTTCGCGCCGCCGGAAATCAACGTCAACGCGGCGACGAGCAAGGGCCCGGCCAGACGACCGTAACTGAGTCTCATTATTTATGCTCTCCTGAGAGTTGGAATTTTTGATCTCGATGTGCGATGTCGGGGCGGGCACGCAAGATGGAGCACGCAAAACCTGTTGCGCCGCGCCGGGTTGAACTGCGCGAGACATTATCCCCGAAATCTTCCGCAGGTCAACGCGCTAAACGCGCACGCCCCACGGATGCCGGGCGGCGACGTGTTCGCGAGCGGACGGCGATTGTCGCCGCCCCGCGCGCGTCTTTTGCTCGCGTTTCGCAGGGGCGTCGGTTATACTTCCCCGTGCCTCGTCCTGAGCCGGATTTACCGGCGCGGTGCGGACGCGCTTGAGTCGCGATAAGATTCAATCTCGCACCCCGCTAGCGACGAGACGATTTTTTACAGCGTCGCGGACAACGGTTCCGCGATTGTTGATGAGATGTTTGAAGCCGTTGACGGCCGCGCGGGGAGCGTTTTTTGCACGCTCCCGACACGCAAGAGGCCGTCCGCTGTTGCTTGCGAGAGTCAAGAAACGTCAGGCCGGAGGGCGATTAGGAGTTCGCGCGGCGCGATTTATGCGCGCGCGCCGTCCGTTTAGCCCGCGCGCCGCCCGCGTCTGCTCTCGCACGGTGCGCACGCGGCTCGACGGAGTTTCAGGTGAACAGTTCAAATCGCTTTTCCGCTCAGGCGGAAGCGGCGCACGTAACGGCCGGGCACGATCTGCCTCGGCCGCGTGAGGCGCGCTTCCGACCGGCCATCGCAGAACAGTCGTTTGTCCAGCGCACGCGTCCCGCCGTCGGTCAGAAAATTCCAACTCATCTCATCTTCCACACGCGCCCGACGCCTCCGCGCGTCGCCGCCGCTTCCGTCGCGAGGTACTGAACGCCTGCGCCCGACACTAAACAATACAAGCGCGCGCACTCACAGGTCGCCCGCACTATTACCACCCCACGACTGCCGCCCGTCGCCGAGCGAAAGCCGCGCCGGAGGGCCGCACCAGGAGTCAAAAATTTTCTCATGTCGAAAGAATTAATCGTCAGCGTCAACGGGCGCGAAAAGAAGATCGCCATCATCGAGAATGGTAAGGTCACGGAGTTTTACATCGAACGCGGAGAGGACGGTCAGGGGATCGTCGGCAACATCTACAAGGGACGGGTCATGCGCGTGCTGCCCGGCATGCAGTCGGCCTTCGTCGATATCGGGCTGGAGCGCGATGCCTTCCTCTACGTCTCCGACTTCTTCGACGAGGAAGAAGAATTTGAACGCATCGTCGTGGACAAGAAGAAGACGGAGGGCGCGGACGATGCGGCCGCCGCACGCGCCGCCGCCGAGAAGATCGAACGCTCGCGCCTCGAACGCGAACGCCAGATGGAGACGGCGCAGGAACGCGCGCAACCGAGCCTCGGCGACGGGGGCGGCGATGAAGAAGAAGAGGATGAGGAAGAGACCGACGGCGCGCAGCAGCAACCCGTCGCGGCGCAGGCCACGGTCGAACCGGCCGTCGCGATTACCAACGACGAGGACGAAGGCGCGGCCGAGTCCGGGCGACGCGGCAGGCGCGACCGCAAGCGTCGCGGTGGTGGCAGCGG
>DATCWB010000084.1:0-11538 GCA_036566625.1 Pyrinomonadaceae bacterium | reverse complement strand
GGCGGCGGAAAGGGCGGCCGTTAGGGGGCTCTGAGGGGAAACGTGTAATAACCGTTTCGCCATTCAACGGCAGACACATTCTCTTCCGGCGTCAGCACGCAACAAACAAAAGCGGCTTCGTGAAGCTTTCACGAAGCCGCTTTCATTTGCGGGTCGCTTTTACCGGCGCGGGAAACTTTATGGCTTAGGGTTTTTTGTACTTGTCGATCAACGCCTGTAGGCCGTCGGTCGAATTACCGTGGCGGTATTTGTAGTACGACTCAAGGTCGGCTCTCAGTCCCGCGCGCATCGTGTCGTACTGCGCGTTGCCTTCGGTGAGGGCGACGGCGTGCGCGTAGGCGTCAATCACTTCGTCCATCTGCGCCTCGGCCTGTTTGAGCAGGGCGTCTTTCTCCGCGCCCGCCGCCGCGGCCTTGTGCGCCTGCGCGAGCCGCTGGTACTCGTCGTTCGCCATCGTACTGAGCAGCACGTAACTGATCGGGTCGCGCGGATTCAGCTTGATCGCGCTTGCGAGGTTGGCCTTGGCGTCGGCACGGTCGCCAGCCTCCAGCGAGAGCATGGCGACCCACTGGTACAACTGCGGAAGCCAGCGCGTCTTGTAGTCGTTCCACGTCGCGTCCGACACCGTCTCGGGCTTCCTGCTGCTCTCGATCAGGGTGATGGCTTTGAGTGCCATTTGGCGGCTCGGCGCGGCGTATTTCAAATTCTTCTTCTGGGCCTCGCCCAGACCGCCGCGCGCGAGGTTGATCATGGCGGCTACCGGGTCAGGGTTTTTATCGACCGCTTTGGGAGCGAGCGCGAACGCATCGTCGAGGCGGTTGGCGTCTATGTAAGCGTAGAGCAGTTGTGCGTTGACGAGTTCGGCGTCGCCCGGCGCGGTAAACAGTTTGAGATAACTCTCGGCCTGCGCGATACGCTGCGCGGGGTCTTTGATCTGGTTGATACGGTCGGCGACGAGCGGCGCGACTTGCGGGCGCAGAGGGCTTTTCGGGTACTTCTGCAAGAACTCGTTGGCTGCCGCGAGCATCGCCGGAATGTCGGCGGCCGCTTCGATGGCCTTCGCCGCCTTCAACTCCGGTTCGGCCACGGTCGGCGGTTTCTCCTTCTTCTCTTTCTTCTTATCTTTCGACTGTTCCTGCTGCTGCTGCGCCTCCTGCGGCGGCGCGCCGAACGTCGCCGCGTTCGCTTCGTTCGCGTCGCGGGCTGTGGCGGCGAACGCCGATGCGGCGGCGCACCACATCAGGCACGCGCAGACGGCGAGTCTACGCAGGGCTTGAAATGCTCTGTTTATCATTTGCGATCCTCTTCCAAAATTTTATTGCAACGCTTCAACCGACGGGGGAGTTTGCTATGGCCGCTCAATATACTCTAACGCGCCGGGCGAATGCCACCTCGTTTGCCCGGAATCTCTCCACGCGTCCGTGTCTGCCGACTGAATCGCCCGCGCCTTGCGAAAACTGAAACTGTTTCGCAAAACGCGGGCGGTGTTGTTGGCAGACCACGGGCGCGGCGCGCCTTTGGTTTAAGAGTGGTTGACTAAATTATTTGCCGGTGAGCTTGGCGAGTTCCCTCGCCAGTTCCGGGCCGGTCTTTTGCAGGGCTCGTACTTGGGATGCGAGCGCCTTTGCATCGTCCATGAAGTAATAGGCGAGGCCGAGATTGTAGTGCGCCTGCGCGTCGTCGGGTTTGAATTCGATAGTCTTCTTGAAGGCCGCGATGGCCTGCGGGTAGTCTTCGAGCTTGCTGTAGGCGACGCCCAGATTGTAATGGGCTTCCCAGTAGTCGGGCTTGATCCGGATCGCCTCTTTGAAGGAGTTGATGGCTTCCTGCTGTTTGCCGAGCGCGGCCAGCGACAAGCCCAGATTGTAATGCGGCGTGTGATATGGCTCTTCCAGACGGCGGACGACCTCGCGCAAGGCCGCGACCCCCTGCGTGTGCTCGTTCAGCATCGCATGGACGTTGGCGAGATTGAAATAGGCCCTCATCACATCGAGCTGCGTATCGCCCATGCTCTCGTCAATTTTGAGGGTGATGGCGCGCTTGTAGGCGGCGGCGGCCTCTTTGTAGTTGCCCTGTGATTCGTAAATCTGGCCGAGATGATATTGCGGCCGGAACATGTCGGGTCTGAGCGCGCTGGCCTGCGTGAAAAACGCGACGGCCTCTTTGAGGTTGTTCTGCCCGGCCTGCCCTATCGCGCACTCGATCAACTGCTCGTAGCTCGCACACTGGCCGCGCGTCGCCCCGCCCGTCACCAACTTGTCGGAAGCGTCGCGACCGGCGAACTGCGCGAAACCTTTCGCGCCCGGCGGCAACTTTTTCTTCTTCGGGGGATTGTTCTGACCCGACGGCTGCTGTGCGCTCGCCGCGACACCCGCCCCGGACGCGACGAGACACAGCCCGACGACCAGCGCGCGGGTTGCGTACATAAACATTTTCGCCATTTCTTCTCCTTCTTTCAGCAACGAAAGATGATTCCGCACCGCGTGAGATGCTTTTACGACAGATTTTAGTTTGCTCAAAAGACGACTCATCGGGACGGCCAAGCCTCTCGTCCGTGCCGCTTCGCTTCTATCGCCAGTCGCCGACGATGACGAAGGGCGACCAGTAGAACGGCGCGCTGTAACGCTTGCCCGCGATCATCGCCAGTTGCGACGCGCGCATCGCGGCGGGCGCGCCCTCGCGTCCCACGAGCAGACGCCGGTAAAACTCCGGCATCAACTCAGCCGTTGACTTGTCACCGACAGACCACAAACTGACGCCGACTGTAGGCGCGCCCGCGTACATGAAGGCGCGCGTCAAACCGATGACGCCTTCGCCCCTGCGCTCTTTGCCCAGCCCCGTCTCGCAGGCCGACAGCATCACGAGCGGCGAGCCGAGCCGCAAATTGAAAACTTCGTCAACGCGCAGGAAGCCGTCGGCGTTCGACTGGCCGACGAGCGAGAGCGCGAGTCCGGTGAACTGCGGGCGTTCCGAGTCGAGCAGCCCGTGCGTGGCGAAGTGCAGGACACGATAGCTGTCGAGTTTGCGCGCGTGGAGATTCGCCTCGCTCGCGTCGAAGTCGAGCCACAGGTCGGCCTGCCCGCCGGACGAGCGCGCGAGTTTGGCGATCTCCTCGGCCTCGGAGCGCGTGCCGTCGAGGCGTGCCAATTTCAAATTACCGTTCTTCACGTTCGTCACGTCGGCGAGCGCGCTCGCCAGCGACAGACGCTGCACCGATTCGCGCGCCTGCGCCGCACCCTGCGACGAACCCCGTAGGCGCGAATCGCCCGCGTCGAAAACCGGATCGGCCACGAGGAGCATCCCGCCGCGCCCCGCATCGCGTCTTCCCTGCCGCCTGACTTCCGCGACCACGGAAGCCGACGGCGCATAGACGATCTCGTTCGTCTTGACGAGATAGGAGAGCGTCGAATAGTCAACGCCCTGCGTGTTCGCGACGAGCGACTCGAACGGCACGTAGTTGAGCGCGCCTTCGGGGACGACGAGCACGCGCCCATCGCCGAGGCTCGCGGCAGCCGGGGCGACGATCATGCGGTAGAGCGCGTGCGCGGCGGCAGCGTATGCGCCGACGTTGGCCGGAGCAATCGAGGGGCTGCCGAGCGTCAACCCGCGCGTGTTCTCCACGTTGATGCCGGCGATGGCGCGGCGCACGCCCGCCGGAATCAATTGCTGGCGCAACTCGATGGCCTGACGCTCGATTTTTTCGCGCGACGGCAGGCGGTGAAGCGTCAGGCCGGTGCGCGTCGCCGCGAACAGGTATGACTGGTGCGCGCCCAGACTGTATTCGAGCAGCACGGTGGAATCGTCCAACACCTGCCGCTGCACTTCGGCGAGCGTCAGTGGTTCGGCGCGCACGAGCGCGGCGTAGCGCGGGCTGCTCGTCCTGATGCGATTTTCCAGACTGTCGAACTCGACCGAGAGCCGTTCGAGTTCCGCCTCCAACTCGGCGACGGTCTGCTTCGGCGCGTCCGGCTGTAGACCCGCGACGCCCACGCCGCCCAGCAGATTCGCGATCTCCTGTTGCCGCGCCATGTTGGCGGCCTTCTGTCCGGCGAGCGCGGCGGGCACGCCCTCGCGCATCTCCGCGCGCGCCTCGCCGAGCATATCGAGCAGCGAACGCGCCTTACCCTGCTCGACGATGCGAAAGGCTTCGGCGGCGTAAGTCAACGACTGCCCTTCGAGCGGGCGCGCGACTTCGGCATTCGAAGCGTGCGCCGACGCCTGACTGCTGCGCGGCGCGGGCGGCGCATTCATCAGCACCAACTCCGCCAGCACGCCCGTCGCTTCGTCGAACACGTCTTTCGTCGTCGCCAGAAAACTGCTCCGCGCGTTGTCGGCGCGCAGGCTTCCGGCAAAAAGCGTCTCGATGATGTCGAGCGCGGCGCGATAATGCTTGAGCGCGTTGTCTCTGTGTTTGGCCTCGGTGCGCGTCTCGCTTGCGCCCGCGGCCATCACCCAGTAAGTCTTGCCCAGTCCGCGCTCCGCGCCCCACGTCAACTCCGGGCGGCCGTCCCTGCGCGCGATGTCGGCGGCCTGCCCGTAGAACTTGACTGCGTCCGCGAAACGACTTTGACGCAGGGCGATGTCGCCGAGGCTCGTTCGCGCCACGGCGCGAAAGAGGCGCGCGGCGGCGAGATTCCCGGCGGGCGCGCCCATGTCGGCGGCGGCCAGCACGTTCCGGTAGTGTGCCTGCGCAGAGTCTGCACGGTTGCTCTCGAAATCGGCGCGCGCGAGTCTGAGTTCGCTCGTCGCATAGGCGATGAAGAGACGGTAGAAATCGAAACAGGCAGCGGCGGGGGACGCAGCGGCGGCCGCATTCTCCGCGTTAACCGTGTTCTCCGCAACCTGCACGCCGGGCGCGGCGGCCTCCTCCGCAGGCTGCGCCATGCTCCGCGTTGCGGGCGTTCGCCGCATGACGGCGTGCGCGAACTTCTGACCCGAACCTCGCGGGGCTGAGTTCACGGAGTCCTTAGCTTTGAGTGTGACCTTGAACGGCTCGGCGAGTCGTTCGGCCGGGACGATCTGTTCGACCGGCTCGTAGCCGGGGGCGTTCACTTCCAGCTTCAAAACTTTACCGACGTGGATTGGCGGCAGTACGGCGCGGCCAGCAGCGTTTGTGACCTCCCAGCAATCGCAATCAATCCCGTTTGGGCGTTGCGTCGAGAGCCGCCCCTTCGCCCCTTTGACGGGGTTGCCCTGCTCGTCCACCACGCGCAAATCCATGCGCCCGAGGTCGTCCAGTTTCTTCGGGGCGCGCCCCATGTTGGGCGGTTCGTTGTTCGAAGGCTTGTTCGTCGGCCTGCCCGACGCATTGTTCGAAGGATTATTTGACGAATTACTTGACGGCTTATTCGACGGATTGTTGGCCGCGTTGCCGCCCGGCTTAGTGGCCGCCGCCGTCACGTTGTTTGCCGCGCTCAAGACCGACTGGGAGGCGTTCTGCGGACTGTTCGTGTTCGGGTTAATCGAAAGACACGAACTTAACCCCGGCAACAGCGCGCTGATGGATGCGAACGTCGTCGAACCGCCGACGCCTGCGCCCGAACTGTTCCGGCCGCCGCCCGTGCCCGCGTTCAGCGCCCCGCCGCCATTTCTCTTCTCGCCCGCGCCGATGCGCGCGAAGGCCGCGCGCGCGGCCTGCTCGTTGCCCGCCAGGTAATAAGCCTCGCCGAGTTTGGCGAACATGAGCGCGGCGTTGGCCGTCTCTCCCTGCGCCCCGAAGGCTTCGGCGGCGCGCCGGAAATGTTCGATGGCGAATGCGTGCTGCCCGTGCCTGAGATAGATATCGCCGAGCGCGTCCGAAGCGGCGGCGAGGCCGCTGCGGTCGTTAGCTTCGGTGAAGAGGCGGAGCGCGGATTCGAGGAGCGGGAACGCGAGGTCTGCACGGTTGCGCCGGAATAAAGCCGTGCCCTCGGCGAGCGCGCGGCGCGCCGCCTCCGAATTCGTCGCATGCGCCGCCGCGTTCGTCGCGCTCGACGCCGCCACCCTGTGCGAGACGGGGGCGAGCGCGAGCAGGCACGAAAAAACCACGGCGAGCAGCAAGAGATAAAAACGTTCGGACATCAATAGTGCCTCCGGGAACTCAAGCGGAAAACGAAGCGGGAGATTTCAAGGCAAGCGCGCGTTGATCGGAGATTGCGGCGGCATGATTTCTACCCCTTCCGATCAACGTGTAATTCACGGTCAGCGAATTTAGCACAACGCCCTCCCTTATTCCAAAGTCCTCTTGGTCTCTGCCACCACGCCCTTAATTACGCATCCGCCGCAACGAACGGATGCGCCCGCCGCCGTCGCCGGGGGCGGCGCGAACCGCTCCCGGATCATGAACCGCCGCCTCTAAAGACGGTTTGCACGCAAAACCTTTCGCAGGAAAAAGCCGGGGCGGGCGTCATCCGAGTGAATTGATGACGCCCGCCCGAAATGTCGCTGCACGCTTCGCCTATTCGTAACGCAAACACTCAATCGGATCGAGCCGCGACGCCTTCATCGCAGGCCACACGCCGAAGACGAGGCCGACGCCGATTGACACGAGCAGTCCCGTCACGACCGCCCACATCGGGATCGCGGCCGGAAGCGACGGCACGAAGAACATGATGAGTTGACTGATGAGGACTGCGAGCGCCACGCCGAGAATGCCGCCGAAGAGCGTGAGGGTCATCGCCTCGAACAGAAACTGGTTGACGATGTCGCGGCGGCGCGCGCCGACGGCCTTGCGGATGCCGATCTCCTGCGTGCGCTCCGTCACCGAGACGAGCATGATGTTCATCACGCCGATGCCGCCGACGAGCAGACCGACCGAAGAGATGGCGATGGCGATCAGGCCGACCATCGCCGTGATGCTGTCGAACTGCTCGATGAAGGCGCTCGCCGTCTTCACGTCGAAATTGTTCGGCTCGCTGAATTTCACGCCGCGCCGCGTGCGCAGGATTTCCTCCACCTGATCGAGCGCGGCCTCGGTCTGCCCCGTCTTCGCGCGAATGACGAGGATGAGAAAGCGGCGCGCGGGCGCGATCTGGAGTCCGGTGCGAAACGGGACGAGGACGGCATTGTCCTCTTCGTTCTCGCCCATCACGGTGTTCTTGCGCTTCGCCAGCACCCCGATGACCTCGAAGAGATAGCCGCCCATCTTTACCTGCTTGCCGACGATATTGTTGGGCTGATCGGGAAACAGCGCGTCCGCCGCGTTGACGCCGATGACCATCACGTTGCGCCGGTAGATGTCGTCCTGCTCCGAAATAAAGCGGCCTTCGCGTAAGGAAGTGTTGAGCACGAAGGCATGGTTCGGCGAGACGCCCTTCGTGTTGCCGCGCCGGTATGTCTTGCCCTGATAAGTGATCGTGTCGTCGAAGGGGCCGCCGCCATAGCCGATGTTCGGCGACTCGAAGGCCACGTCTTCGACCGCGCTCGCCGCCTTCAAAGCCTCGCCGTCTTCGGGCGTCAAGACCTTGCGCATGCGCTCGGCCTGATCGCGCTCGCCGACCTGCGGCCCCGTCGTCAGGTGAAACGCATAGAGGTTGTTCGAGCCGTACTCTTCAACGATGCGCACGATGTTGCCGCGCAAGCCCGTCAGGATCGAGGCGATGACCACCGCCGTCAGGACGCCGATAACGATGCCGATGGTCGTCAGGATGCTTCTGAACTTGTGCGCCCGAATGCTGTCGAGCGACATCGCCAGAATTTCTTTCGTGAGCAGTCCGGGCAGTCTCATAACTTCTTCCTTACACTCTCGCCCTAAAATTTCCGGCCTAATTTCTCGCCTAGTTTCTGGCCTAGTTTCTGGCCTAGTTTCTGGTTAGTGCGACGATGGGGTCTAAGCGCGACGCCTTGTAGGCCGGGTAGAGTCCGGCGACCATGCCGATGCCGCCCGAAGACAGGATCGATAGCAGGACGTAGCCGATGGTGATCGTCATCGGGATCGGCGTCGTCGCCGAGATGAGCGCGGCGAGGGCGGCTGCGAGCAGCAGGCCGAGTATGCCGCCGAGCGCGCAGAGCGTCGAAGACTCGATCAAAAATTGCATCATGATCTGCTTGCGCCGCGCGCCGAGCGCCTTGCGCAAACCGATCTCGAAGGTGCGCTCCGTCACGGAGACGAGCATGATGTTCATCACGACGATTGCGCCGACGACGAGCGAGATGAACGTGATGGGCACGACGACCGCCGCAATCGCTCCCGTGAATTCATCGATCTGCCCGCCGAGTTCTTCCGTGTTGACGAGGCCGAAATCGTCTTCTTCGCTTCCGACGAGTTGGTGATAATTGCGCAGCGCCGTGCGCGCGTCTTCAATCGTGTACTGGAAGGTCTCGCGCGATGCGCCTTTGCCGTGAATCTGGATGTCGCGCGGCCGTCCGTAGATGCGCCCGAAGGTCGAGAGCGGGATGTAGACGTGCTTGTCCACGAGGTCGCCGAAGATGGGGCCGCGTTTTTCTTCCACGCCGACGACGCGCAGGGGCAGCCCGCCGACCTTAAGAGTTTTTCCGATGGGATCAACGTCGGGGAAGAACTTGTCCTTGATGTCGCCTCCGAGCACGACGACGAGCGCGCCGCTCTCTTCCTCTTCCGGCTGGATGAAGCGGCCGTCCTCAATCGTCTTGTCTTCGATGTCGCCCATGTTGGCCGTCACGCCGAAGACGATGCCGCCGTAAAAGCTCTTGCCGTCCTGCTCGAAAGTCGTCCCGCGCCCGGCCTGCGCGCCGACCATCGAGCATTGCGTGCAGTGCTGGCGCAGCCATTCCACGTCCAGGTGATTGAGGTGCGGGTTGCGCCGCTGGCGACGCTCCAACTCCTCTTCGGACATCTCGCCGGAATTCGCCATGCGCGCGATCATGAAGTGGTTCGAGCCGAGCATCTTCCCCACCTTGTCGATAACGTAGGTGTTCAGCCCGCTGATCGCCGCGCCGACAACCACCACGGATGCGACGCCGATGATGATGCCGATCAATGTCAGGAACGCGCGCAGCTTGTGCGCGAAGATGGAACTGATCGCGATCCTCGTCGCGTCGAGATAAAAGGTGTAGACGTTTCTCATAAAGCTCGGGACACAGAACCGGCGTGCTTGAAACCCGGACGCGAATCTATACGACGAACCCGCGCCGAAGGTTTTGCGGAACTTTGCGGCGCGCGCTAGGAGGTCGTCGTCTCATACGTGCCGGCCATCGTGCAGGAGGAGCGAAAAAATTTTCCGCCCGGCCGGGGCGTGAGACACTACCGCTTACACTTTAAACGTCGGGGCGCGCGGGTTATTAACACGCGTCGGGAGGTTGGAATTTCAGGCGGAGCCGACGCTTCTTACTGTCCGTAACGTCGCCCCCGCCGGTTGAAAGCGGACGGCCTGGTGTTGTAGAGCTATCTCTTTAACTTCGACAACCGGGCAGATTTCGCGCGGTCGCGCAGAGGTTCGCGAGCGCGCCATGCAAAGGGGTTTTCATGGCTCACAAGTCTACAAACGGCGGACGCCTCTCGCACCTTGCTCCCGTCGTGCCCGGCGATCCCGAACGCCTCTTGCGCGTCATCATCGAAACGCCGCGGGGCAGCCGCAACAAGTTCGACTATGATATGGAACTCGGCCTCTTCAAACTCGGCGGCGTGCTGCCCGCCGGGGCGGTCTTCCCTTTCGACTTCGGGTTCGTGCCTTCCACCACGGGCGGCGACGGCGACCCGCTCGACGTGCTCGTGTTGATGGACGAAGCGGCCTTCGCCGGTTGCCTCGTCGAAACGCGCCTCCTCGGCGTCATCGAAGCGGAGCAGACCGAGCGCGACGGCGAGACGACGCGCAACGACCGTCTCGTCGCCGTGGTCGCCGCCGCGCGCAACCACAAGGAGGTATCTACGCTGGCACAACTGAGCGAGAATTTGTTGGACGAGATCGAGCACTTTTTCGTCTCGTACAATGAAGTGAAGGGGAAGAAGTTCGTGCCGCTCGGACGCTTCGGGCCGGAGCGCGCGAGGCAATTAATCGAGGAAGGCGCGCGCCGTTTTCGTGCGGGGCAGCGAAAGGCCGCCGCAAGCAAGCCGCGACGGCAGAGCGCGGGCGGCGCGGCGAAGAAGCGGCGTTGACGTTATCGCGAATCACACACGCGTTTGCCATTTCGCCCGGCGCCTGCCCGGACGCAAAAAAGTGCGCAGACACAAAAAGAGGAGAAGCCGCGACGCTTTAGCCGGTGTCGCAGGCTTCTCTCTCTGGTAGAACTTAACGGTCGCTTTAGCCGCGCGGTTGCGCTTGCGGCGGGCGGCGTTTCTTCTTGTTGCGCTTGCGGGCGAGGGCGGATTTGAGTTTCGCCTTCTGTCCCTTCGACATGAAGAAGGCGTGTTTCTTCGCGTCTTTGATGATCTCTTCGGTCATCACCTTGCGCTTGAAGCGGCGCAGCGCGCTCTCGATTGATTCACCCTGGTTGACGTTAACGGTTGCCATCTTATCTCCTGCTCTCAATTTCGGCGCGCCGCCAGCTCTTCCCTAAAAGTTGTGCGCGCGCATCTGCGTACTATTTGTTAATCAAAAATTCGCTAAAGGTCAAGCGGCGCGCGTGCGCCGCACGTTTACGTGTTGGCGCGACCGTGGACGAGGCGGCGCATGCGATCTGAAAAGAGCACGTCTATTTTCTTCGGCTCGACAAGCGCCATCACCTCGCCCAGCCCGTAGGTCGGGTGGAGCATGGTCTGCCCGGCGCGGTAGGTGCGCGTCCAATCGTAGGGCGTGCCCGTCTGCGCGCCGGAGCGCGTGCCCACGCCTTGCGCGCTGTTTTTGAACGGACTGCGCGTGCCGCACTTCGGGCAGTTGACGCGCGAGATCAATCCGCGCTTCGTCACCGTGACGACGACGTGGCCGCGCTCCTCGCCGCACGCCTCACACCATTTCTCCACGCGGTCGCCTACGGCGTAAGTCTGTTTCTCCATTAAAACCTCCGCAATAAGTGAATCGTAAATCGTGAATAGAGAAAACCCGGTCTGCTTCTATTCACGATTCACGATTTACGATTCACTTATTTATATCTATAAGTGATCCGGCCTTTGGACAGATCGTAGGGGGACATTTCGACCTGCACGCGGTCGCCGGGGAGGATGCGGATGAAATTTTTGCGCATCTTGCCGCCGATTTGCGCCAGCACGACGTGCTCGCTGTTATCCAGACGAACGCGGAAGAAAGCGTTGGGCAGTTTATCTATCACGACGCCCTCGGCCGGAATGAGATCATCTTTAGCCAAACAAAATCTCCTTTGGTTAAATCAAGCGCGCCGCGCCCGTCCGAGAGGACGCCCGTCGCTTTACCCGAAGTTGGCGAACGAGTTTGACGAGCATTGCCAGAAGCTTTCGTCGCCATGTTGTTGTGCCTGCCGACGGTCGAAACCTCGACACCGAGAGCGCCCCGGCGACCGTTAACTTCAATCGCGTGGGGCGCTTCTCGCGGTGTGCTCTCGAATGCGAAAAAAACTGACGTTGACCGGCAATTACCAGCGCGGCTCGCGGTCTCCGCCACCGCCGCCGCCATAACCGCCACCGCCGCCACGGTTGCCGCCACCGCCACCGTAGCCGCCGCGACCACCGCC
>DATCWB010000083.1:0-2646 GCA_036566625.1 Pyrinomonadaceae bacterium | reverse complement strand
AAACCGGCGGCGCAGGCATTGGCCGAAACGTGGGGGCGCGCCGCCGCGCTCGACCAGGCCGCGCGCGCGCACCGGGAAGCGTTGATTGCGGGTGACGCGCGGCCGCGAGAGGCGTCCGTCAATTCGGGCGCGGAGAGTCGTGCCGCTGCCTCCCGCCTGCGGCTCGTGAAAAGTTACATGGAGAAGTCTCCCGTCAGGGCGGGTTGAGGCGCGCGAAGGTTCGAGGCCGGTCGGCCTCGCCGGACGAGCGCGGCGCTTGCGCGCGGAGGTTCGACAGGGTAAGAATTTAACCACCAACGTGGCCGCCGGGCGCGCCCGGCGCGTGTGAAGCATTCGAGGCCACGACCGCGCTCAGGTGAGTTTGCGAGGGGCGACATTCTAATTCGCCTGGGCGACCCACGCGGGGGCCGCGGGAGGTTGATGAGCAACAGGCCGCACCGTCAAGGCAAACTACAGACTTCCCCCCTGCCGCCGCTCACGGGAGCGGGCACGGGTGGCTTGGCCGCGCCCGCCTTCTTCCTGCGCACCAAGCTCCTGCCGCCGCGCCCCACGCCCGCGCTCCTGCAACGGCCGCGCCTGATGGAACGGCTCGCGTCGAACCTCGCACATCCCGTCACGCTCGTCGCCGCCAACGCCGGTTCGGGCAAGACCACGCTCGTCGCCGACTTCGTACGCACCCACGCCCGCCCCTTCGTCTGGTATCAACTCGACCGCACCGACGCCGACCCCTTCGTCTTCCTCGGCTACCTCGCGCACGGCATCAAACAGGTCGTCCCCGAGTTCGGCGCGGCCACGCTCTCTTATCTCCAACAGTCCGCCGCCGAACTCGCCGAGCAACCCGAACGCGCCGTCGATGTGTTCTTAAACGAAGTGCTCGACCTCGTCGACCGGCAACTCATCTTCGTCCTGGACGACTACCATCATCTGGGCACGGACACGGCCGTCCACCGCGTCGTTGATCGCCTGCTCGCGTACCTGCCCGACGTGTTGCACATCATCATCATCTCGCGCGACGTGCCGCCGCTCGCGCTCGCGCGGCTGCGCGCTCACAACGAACTCACGATCATCGGCCGCGCCGAACTTCTCTTCACCGACGAAGAGACGCAGGAGCTTTTCCGCAAAGTTTTCGACCTCGAACTGACGCCCGAACAACTCGCCGAATACCGCGAGCGCACGCACGGCTGGATCACCGCACTGCAACTCATCCGCCAGGTCGCGCAACGCCACGCGCTCGCCAGCGGCGCGCGCGAAGGCGAAGCGGCGCGCCCCGACCTGTCGGAGATTCTGCGCCAATCGGAACTCGACATCTTCGACTACTTTTCCGAAGAGGTTTTCGCCGACGAAGCGGCGGAGACGAAGAGCCTGCTCCTGCGCATCTCGCTTCTGGAGCGCGTCGAGGCCGACATCTGTAGCCGCCTCTTCCCCGGCAGCGGTTGCGCGCAACTTCTCCCCGCGCTCGTGCGCCGCAATGTGTTTATGACGGTCGCCGGAAGCGACGGGCGCGGCGAAGAGTATCGCCTGCACCCGTTGTTCAAAGATTTTCTGCAACGCCGTCTGCGCTCCGAGATCGGGCAGGCGGGCGTGGCGCGCGAGCACGCGCGCTATGCGGAATTTTTCGTCGAGCGCAAGCAGTGGGAGCAGGCCATCCGACACCTGCTCGCGGCGGATGACTTCAATCGCGCCGCCATCATCATCGCCAACAAGGGGCAGGAGTGGATCGCGACGGGCGCGTTCACGTCGCTCATCACGTTCGTCGAAGCCATTCCCGAAGCGGCCATCGAAGCGCACCCGCGCGCCCTCTTTCACCGCGCCGAAGTGGCGCGCCTGCGCGGCGAATATGAAACTTCGCAGGCGCTCTTTCGCCGCGCCTCGACGCTCCTTCATGCGCGCGGCGACGCCGAGGGCGAGGCCGAAGCCCTCCACTCGCTCGCCACCATCGCACGACGCCGCGGCGACTGCGCGGGCGCATTCACTTATCTCGACCGCGCGCTCGAACTCGTCGGCGAACAGTCGAGCGTGCGCATCAAGTGCGGCAACACGCGCGGCCTGTGTTACTTCGCTCTGACCGAATGGGCTGCCGCCGAGGGCGAATTTCGCGCCGCCCTCCAACTCGCCGAGGAACAGAACGACACGCACTACATGCATCTCGTCGCGCACAATCTCGGACTCCCCGCCATGATTCGCGGCGACTTCTCCGAAGCGATGCGCTGGCTGCGTCGCATGCTGCGCGACAACGGCAACGCCCCGCCCGTGCCGCAGGAGGCGTGGGCTTATCTGAACCTCGCGCGCTGTCATCTCTATCGCGGCGACCTCGAATCCTGCGAACAACATCTCAACAGCGCGCTCGAACGCTGCCAACTCTTCAACCTCATCGCACAGCGCGCCGAAGCCTTCGAGACTTACGGCAACCTCTACCGCGAACGCGGCGACGCCGCGCGCGCCACCGAGTTTTACAATCATGCCGCGCGCACCTACGAAGAGGCCGGGGTTGATCCGTCTCGCGCCGAGTTGTGGGACGAGCAGGCTTTGCTCAGCCTCCAACTCGGCGATGCGGCGTCGGCCAAAGGCTTGCTCGAACGTCTCATCAATGCGCGCGCCGCCATCAAAGACGAGATGGCTTTGCAGACGGCCACGCTCTCGCACGCG
>DATCWB010000082.1:0-7267 GCA_036566625.1 Pyrinomonadaceae bacterium | reverse complement strand
TCGCCCGAGCGAATCGTTCATCCCGAAGTGGTCGGACAAGCCGCTGTTGAAGTCTTGGCAGAAATCAAAACCGCCGCTCGGCTTCCCGCGCACGACCGACAGTTTGTGCCCGAAGTGCGTCATCGAAGCGCGCGCCAAGATTTTGAGTCAGGAGGTGATCGACCCTGCGATCCTGATCAACGAGAAGGTCGGGGAAGTGAAGGCGCAGATCGTCGAGCGCAACGGCGAAATCTGGATGATCAAGGATTGCCCCACGCACGGCCACATCGAGGACATCATGGCGATGGACTCGAAGTTCCTCAAGCACATCGAGGCGCAGTTTCCGGGGCGCGACATTCAGGCGCACAACGACGAGACGCTGCACAATCACGGCTCGTCCACGATCAAGTACGGCCGTGGCTCGGTTCTGACGATTGACCTCACGAACCGCTGCAACATGATGTGCGACCCGTGCTTCATGGACGCCAATCAGGTCGGCTTCGTCCACGAATTGAGCTTCGAGGACGTGAAAGACATTCTCGACAAGGCCATCTCGATCAAGCCGCGCCGCCAGATGTCCGTGCAGTTCTCGGGCGGCGAGCCGACAATCTCGCCCTACTTCATCGACTCGATCAAGTATTCGCGCAAGGTCGGCTACAACTCCGTGCAGTGCGCGACGAACGGCATCGAGTTCGCCAAGAGCAAAGAGTTCTGCCGCGAAGCCGCCGAGGCGGGCTTGCGCTACGCCTATCTACAGTTTGACGGCATCGGCAACGACGCCAACTCGCACCGCCAGGTCGGCAACCTCTTCGACGTGAAACTGCGCGCGATTGACAACCTGCACGAAGCGGGCGTCGAGATCGTGCTCGTCACGACGCTCGTCAACAACATCAATAACGATCAGGTCGGCTCGGTCATCCGTTTCGCGCTCGACAATCCGAAGAAGGTCGCTTTCATTTCGTTCCAGCCCGTGTCGTTCACCGGCCGCGACGAGGAGATCACGGACGAGCGGCGCATGGCGCAGCGTTACACGCTGTCGCACCTCGCGCACGACGTGAAGAAACAGGTGGGCATCACCGAACCGACGCGCGACTGGTTCCCGCTCTCTCTGATGGGCGCGTTCGCAGACTTCGCAGACCTCGTGCACGGCCCCGAAGCCGAATGGGGTCAGGTCTCCTGCGGGTGTCACCCGAACTGCGGCGTCGGCACGGCCGTGATGATCAACAAGAACACGAAAGAGATGAAGCCCGTGCCTGAGTTCCTGAACATTCCGGGACTCGTCAAAGACATGACGGGCATCACGGACGCAGGCCGTGGCAAGTGGTTCTCGAACATCATGATGGGCCTCGCGCTCCTCAAGAACTATCGCCCGTACGGCGCGCCGCAGAGTTTGACGCTCATGGACATCTTCAAAAAGTTCGACAAGTCGTTCGGCTTGTCGGGCAAGTCCTACGGCAAGGTCGAAGGCGACCGCACCAAAGAGGACATCGAGAAGCGTCGCGCAGACCCCTGGAACTTCCTCTTCATCGCGGGCATGTGGTTTCAGGATTTGTTCAACTACGACTTCCGCCGCACGGAGATGTGCATCATCCCCTACGGCACGCAGGAAGGCGAGATTTCCTTCTGTGCCTACAACACAGGCATCGGCTGGCGCAACATCATCGAGCAGATGCACCAGAACGCGACGATTGCCAAGTGGTACAAAGAGCACGGCCGCCACGAAATCTTTGCCAAGGGTAAGAACGTCGAGTTGGCCGAGGTCGGCTTCACGGGTATCCTGAACGAAGTTGACTTGCAGCGTCCGAACCGCCCCGAAATGGCCGGGCCGAAGACGGCGGCCGAGGAAGCGGCGATGATGCGCAAGCTCTATCAGGAGATGGTGCTCAAGCAGAAACTCGGCGCGGGCGACGTGGAGAAGAACACGCCGGTGCAGATCAAGGGTCTGAGCCGCAGCAACGGCAAAGACACCGTCTCCGCCTAGACGGACGACGGCTCATGTGACAAGGAAGCCCCGCGCCGCGTTCGCACGTGCGCGGGGCTTCTCTTTGACGGTCGAACTCCATTTCCGCGCTCCCTTGAATAATTCAAGGCTTTGGGTTGTAATGAACCGCGGTTGATTTTTTTTATGACTCGTATTCTATTAACCAACGACGACGGCATCCATTCCGACGGCCTCATCAAACTCGAAGAAGCTCTACGCACGGTTGGCGACGTGTACACGGTAGCCCCGGCCTCCGAGATGAGCGGCGCATCACACAGCCTGACCCTCTCTCGCCCCCTGCGCATACGCCGCATCGACGAACGCCACTGGACTGTGGACGGCACTCCGACCGACTGCGTGACGCTCGCGCTCCATAAGATTCTGCCGCGCGAAGAGTGGCCGCACATCTGCGTCTCCGGCATCAATCACGGCGGCAACCTCGGCGACGATGCCTCTTACTCGGGCACGGTGGCGGGCGCGCTCGAAGCCACCATACTCGGCGTCACCGGCCTCGCCTTCAGTCTCGTGGCGCGCGAAAATTACGATTTCACACACGCCGCCCGTTTCGCCGCCCGGATCGTGCGAAAGGTGCTGGCCGAGGGCTTGCCGAGCGGCATTTTACTTAACATCAACATGCCGCCGGGCGAGCTTGGCGGTGTGAGCGTCACGCGTCAGGGGCTGAAGAACGCGCGCCCGATCATCACGGAGAAGATCGACCCGCGCGGCAAGGCTTATTACTGGATTGGCGAAGAGGTGTTTCCCGAAGACACGGTCGAGGGCACGGATTACTACGCCATCAAACAGGGCCTGGTGTCCGTCACGCCGATGCGCAGCGACATGACGGATCACCGCTCGCTCGCCGAACTACAGGATTGGAATTCGCTCAGACCGGGTGAAATCGTTCCCGCCGAAGATCAGACGGTCGAGCACGTCTGAAACTTTAACTATCTTTTGAATTGTCTTTCGACGCATACGGAGCCGTAACCTGTTGAGTTCCGCATCACAAATCCCCTCGGCGCACGCCTCCGCGTTCCGACGCCAGCGCGACCAGATGGTCGAACGACTGCGGACACACTATGGCATCGGCGACGCTCGCGTGCTCGATGCGATGCGCGAAGTGCCGCGCCATTACTTCGTGCCCGAAGCCCTGCAAGGCAACGCTTATGGCGACCACGCGCTGCCCATAGCCGCCAACCAGACGATCTCGCAGCCCTATATCGTCGCGCGCATGTCCGAGTTGTTGGAACTCAACGGCGACAGTTCAGTGTTGGAGATCGGCGCGGGGTCGGGCTATCAAACGGCGGTGCTCGCGCGTCTGGCCGGCCGCGTTCTCGCCATCGAGCGCATCAGCGAACTGGCGCGCGTGGCGCAGGCGCGCATCCGCGCCCTCAACATCTATAACGCCACCGTCAAGTGCTTCGACGGCACGCTCGGCTGGAGCGCGCACGCCCCTTACGATGCTATCCTCGCGGCGGCGGGCGGCCCCGAAGTTCCCGAGCCGCTTATGGCACAGTTGAAGGTGGGCGGGCGGCTCGTGATGCCCGTCGGCGAGCGGCGCGACGCGCAGCGTCTCGTGCGCGTGATACGCAATGCGGACGGCTACGCGCGCGAAGACCACGGCGCGTGCGCCTTCGTCCCGCTCATCGGCCGCTACGGGTGGTCGGAACAATAAAAGTTTCAGGTTTCAAGTTCAAGACGAAGAACAAAGAACCACAGTCTTGAAACCTGAAACCTGAAACCTGAAACTTATTTTATGGAATCGCTATACGAATTTCTTCATCACGTCAAAGACTACCTTAACCCCAAAAACATCATCGAGTTTTTGACGACTAAGGGTCTGCCGCTGACTTACGCGGGGCTGGTCTTCATCATCTTCGCCGAGACGGGGCTGGCCGTGGGCTTCTTCCTGCCGGGCGACTCGCTGCTCGTGGTGGCGGGATTGTTCGCCGCGAGCGGCAAGCTGAACATCACTTTGCTGCTCGGCCTGTTGTTCGTCGCGGCGGTGGTGGGCGATGCCGTCGGGTATTATTCGGGACTCAGACTCGGGCCGCGCGTCTTCTCGCGCCAAAAGTCTCTGCTGTTTCGCCCGAGCCATCTGGAAAAGGCGCAGGCTTTTTACGAGAAGTACGGCGGCAAGACCATCATCATCGCGCGCTTCGTGCCCATCGTGCGCACCTTCGCGCCCATCGTGGCGGGCGCGGCGCGGATGCCTTACCGGCAGTTCGTTTTCTACAACGTCTTCGGCGGCTTCCTGTGGGTCTTCAGCATGCTTCTGGCCGGGTATTTCCTCGGCGGCGTGGTCGAGCGCGCCTTCGGCATCCGGCTCGAAGATCACATCGAGAAAGTGGTCGTCGTGGTCGTCGCTCTATCGTTGCTGCCGCCCGTCTTCGAGTATCTCAAGTCGCGGCGCGAGAAGGCGAGACTCAAGGCCGCGGGCGACGTGCAAGTTTGACACAAGGGCGCGGCGCACCTAGAATGCCTGCACAGTTTGTTCGTCGGGGCGTGGCTCAGCCTGGTAGAGCGCTCGGTTCGGGACCGAGAGGTCGGAGGTTCGAATCCTCTCGCCCCGACCATTAATATCCGAAGTTAACGGTAGCCGAAGTTGGCTGCCGTTTTTGTTTGGTGAAGAGACGCGGCAGTCTTCGCGCCCGGTCGTCCGCCCGTCGCGAGTGAGTTAAATTGTTGTCCAAAGTGAGAACCTTCGGCCTATAATTTCGTATTTCGGGGAAACAGTCTGACAGGAGTTAGCTATGTTCTGCCCACAGTGCGGTGCGAATCAAAGCGAAGAGTTGAAGTTCTGTAATTTGTGCGGCGCGAATTTGCAGGCCGTGCGCGAGGCCGTGGCGACGCGCGACGCGGCGGGCGAGAAATTCGATTGGAGCAAAACGTGGGTCGCAGAGATGTTCCTTTCCGAAGAGGAACGTAAACGGCGCAATCACCAGCTTGCGCGTGAGCGCGGCGAGACGGCGGAGGTGAAACGCTATAACGAAATCAAGGCGGGCGTGATCACTTCGTGCGTCGGACTCGGCGCGGCGATCTTTCTCTTCTTCTTTATGCGGGGCATTATCCTGAGCGGGCAAATCCCACCGGGCGAGGACGAGATTCTCAGCCGCATCTGGATCGCCGGTGTGGTTCCGTTTCTCATCGGTCTCGGGATCATGCTCAACGGGATATTCATCAGCAAAAAAATCGTGGAAGTGGAGAACAGAAGATCGCTGTCGAAAACAGAACAGGGGACGTTGGATGTGCAGAAGACGGACGCCGAACCGCGTTTCCTGAATCCCGCCGACACCACGGAATTCGTCTCGCCGAACTTCAGCGTCACCGAAGACCCGACGAAGCATCTCACGGGTACGCGCCGGAAACAGTAATCTCGCTGCGCCGGGTTAGAGGCAGCACATTAACCGCCCTCATTATTTCATCTTTCAATGGCCGTCGGCGAAAGTGTGAAACGACGCCCGTCGGCCTTGTCTGTCAGGCCGGGTCTGCCGTCTGCCGTCTAGCCTTGATCCATTTGGCGACGTGCTGCGCGACGTGGAAGAGATCGTTCGGCTTGATGAGATAGTCCTGCGCCCCGGCCTTCAAGGCGGCCTCTTTCTCCTGTGGCATGGCGCGCGAGGAGTAGAAGATGATCGGCGTCGTCGGATCAAACTGCCGAAGCAACACGCAGATCGAGACGCCGGACGCGTCGGGGAAGGTGTGGTTGAGCAGGTACAGATCGAATCGCTGACCGCTCTTCTGAGCCAGTTCCAGACAGTCTGTGCCAGTCTCGACCGAGGTCACTTTAAATCCCGCCTGCTCCAGCATCATCGTCATCAACACGCGCGTGTCGTCGTGATCCTCGACATACAAAACGTGTCCTGCTATGGCCGGCGTTTCCATTATCAAATCATCCCTTCGAGCAGCCCAATTATAACACTGTCGAGCCGGCGACACTCGCGCGATGCAAATCGTAGAATTGATACCCCTACGCTCCGAGAGCCGGCGACGCGGAGCCGGATTCAACGACGAAGAGTGACAGGGCGATCAACCGGATGCGGCACGCGCGGACGAATTGCGCTCATCGCACACGCGTCCGGTTGCGACATCGCGCCGACGAACGAAAAGAAGATTACTCTGAAGTTACAAGGAGAGTGTTTCTAGCGTCGTAGGAGTATCCGTTAACGTGGGGGGAGTGCGGGCAGGCAGGAAAGTTTCAATCAAGTTCTCAAGGCGATCATAGTCAATGGGTTTCGTCACGTAGTCGTTGCAACCGGCGGCGACGGCGACGGCACGGTGCTGCGCCGGGTCGTAGGCCGAAAGCGCGAGGATGGGAATCTGGCGCAAACGCGCATCGTTGTGCTGGCGCAGTTGGCGCGTGGCGGCGAGGCCGTTCAGTTGGGGCATGCGCAAGTCCATCAGGATGAGATCGGGGCGCTCGCGCTCGGCGATGCCAATCGCTTCGTGCCCGTTCGCGGCCGTCAACACGCGATAGCCGCGCATCTCCAACAGCACTTGCAGGGTAAAGCGATTGTCTTCGTCATCTTCGGCGACGAGGATCGTCGCACCTGTATCGGTTCGCTGAGCCATGTCTATAGTCTCTTAGGATTGAGAGAGTTCGCCGGGACGATGAAGGTTTCAAATCACTTCTTCAACTGGGGCAGAGAGCGAACAGCAAGTTTATATTCAGAACCGCTCAACTTTTTTGAAAAGGGTTGCGGGCTTCTTCCCTCGGCCCGCAACCCAGAAAGAGAAGGCTCTTTCACGCATAGATTGCTCAGCATTGTAGGCATGGTGAACTTTAACGTCTGTACGATTAGGTACAGAAATTTGACACATTTATGCCGTCTTGAACACACCTGCGGACGAGAAGTTTCAAGCGGTTTTTCTCGCATCTCGATGATGTTTTCAGGACTCTGACTCAACACAAATTTTACATAAATTTAGTACGAACGCGTACAGACTCAGGCACGCTTGAAATCTATAATCGCATCTAACTTAACGAAGACTAAAAGCATAACTTTATCGGCTCGATTCAGGGCGGCGAACGAAGTCTGCCCGAGCTTTGCGTCAGGCCAAATATCTTTAGGCGTTATGTCTGTGAGAGAGTCTTCTATCGAACGAGTGAGAGTGGTTTTGATCGAACCGGGAGTTCTCATCGAGACATTGGCGAGGTTGATCGCTTGAGTTGAAACCTCGACGGCTTTAACGAACATGGGGGGGTAAGAGAGGTGGGTACGCCAGAGATGACGGCTCACCTTTCTTTTAGTCTTAAAAGCTCGGGCTTGCGCTTGATCTTAAATTAACCCTGTGGCGGCAGGAGCGGGG
>DATCWB010000081.1:0-6463 GCA_036566625.1 Pyrinomonadaceae bacterium | reverse complement strand
ATCCCAAGTCTCAAGTCCCAGGTCAAAACGGGCTTTCAGACATGGGACTTGAGACTTGGGACTACGAGAGAGGATTTATGGCAGAGCAGAATCAAGAACAGGCGAGCGGCGGCAAGATTCGCATCCAGTATTACCGGAGCTTCATCGCTTTCCCGAAGACGCAGAAAGAGATCGTGCGGAGCATCGGGCTGACGAAGATCAACCAGATCGTCGAGCGGCCGGACAACGCCTCCATGCGCGGCGTCGTCGCCAAAGTGCCGCACCTGTTGCGAATTATTGAGTAGGAGAATTGGTGAATCGTAAATAGACTAAAGCAGGTTTCTTCTATTCACGATTTACGATTCACGAGGTATTGATCATGGCTATCGGTCTTAATAATCTACACGCCCCGGCCGGTTCGACGCACAAGAAGAAGCGCGTCGGGCGCGGCCCCGGTTCGGGTCTCGGCAAGACGGCGGGGCGCGGCAACAAGGGTCAGAAATCGCGCTCGGGCTACTCGGCCAAGATCGGCTTCGAGGGCGGCCAGATGCCCTTGCAGCGTCGCCTGCCGAAACGCGGCTTCACCAACATTTTCAAGAAGCAGTGGATCGAGGTCAGTCTCGCGTCGCTGGAGAAGAGCTTCGAGGCGAACGAGGAAGTGACGCCCGAGTTGATGCACGAGCGCGGCGTGATCGCCAAAGGCAAGCGCGACGTGGTGGTGCTCGGCACGGGCGACATCTCGAAAGCCCTGCGTGTCTCGGCGCACCGCTTCACGAAGAGCGCGCGAGAGAAGATCGAGTCGGCGGGCGGCGCGGTCACAGTGATCGAGAAGCGTCCGGCCGCAGAAGACGCCTCCGCGCCGCCGACGCAGTAACCATAGCGGCCTCCAAGCGCAGACGCCCGGCTCTTGCGCCGGCACGAGCAAATGACAAAAAGCCCGAAGACGCAGAGAGCGTGTGCGCTGAAAGATTTCGGCGTCCGCCCTGCGTCTTTAGCGTTCCTGAGAAAGCCTTAAGGTCTCTGTTCCAGACCGCGGGCGCGGCAATAAGCCGGCCTTCGGCGGGCGCACGACGGGCAAGGCCGGTTGGCCGCCGCGACGTTTCTGTTTTAAGCTAGCGGCCGTTCGCCCTCAGTTCAAGTCTCTCGAAAGAAGCACTCTTATGGAAAAGTTTTTCGCCGCCGTACGCAACATGTTTCAGGTGCCCGATCTGCGCAGGCGCATCGGCTTCACGCTCGGGCTGCTTGCGATCTACCGCCTCGGCGCGCACGTCACCGCGCCCGGCATCAACAAGGATCAACTCGCGCGCGTCTGGGGCGATGTGGGCAACACTCTGCTCGGCGTGCTTGATCTCTTTTCCGGCGGAAACTTCCAGACCATCTCGGTCTTCGCGCTCGGCGTGACGCCCTACATCACCGCCTCGATCATCCTGCAACTGATGACCACGGTCTTCTCGCAGTTGAAGAAATTGCAGGAGGAGGGAGAGGCCGGGCGGCAGAAAATCAACCAGTACACGCGCTACCTGACCGTGGTGCTCGCCGGCTTCCAGACCTCAATCGTCGCGCGCTGGCTGCAAGCCAACGGCGTCGGCGAGCCGGGCTGGGGCTTCATCCTGACCACTATCATCACGCTCACGACCGGCACGATCTTCGTGATGTGGCTGGGCGAGCAGATCACGGAGCGCGGCATCGGCAACGGCATCTCGCTCCTCATCTTCGCGGGCATCGTCATCGGACTGCCGAGCGGATTGGGGCAGGTGGCGACGCGGCTGCGCGGCGGCGTGGCGATGGAAGTGATCGGCGTGCTCGCGCTCTCCGTCATGCTGGTGCTGCTCATCGCCTTCATCGTCTTCGTCGAACAGGCGCGGCGCAAGGTTCCGATCAGTTACGCCAAGCGGCACGTCGGGCGTCAACTCGTCGGCGGGCAGCAGACGGTGATGCCGCTCAAGATCAACATGGCGGGCGTCATCCCCGTCATCTTCGCCTCTTCGATGCTGGCCTTCCCGCAGACGATCCTGCAATTCATCCAGTACGACCCGGCCGCGCCCGAATCGTGGCGCAGCCGCGTCCACCTGTTCTTCCAGTCGTTCCACGGCGGCGACCCCTATTACGAACTGTTCTTCCTGTCGCTCATCGTCATCTTCACCTTCTTCTACATCACGATCATCTTCAACGTGGAAGAGGTGGCCGACAATCTGCGCAAGCACGGTGGTTTCATCCCCGGCATCCGGCCGGGCAGAAACACCGCGGAATTCCTGAACACGATCCTGACGCGCCTGACGACCGTCGGCGCGATCTACCTCGCGCTCGTCGCCTTCGTGCCGCAGATCATGCTGAGCGGTTTCAACGTCGGGCGGCTGCCTTTCGTCGGCGGGCGGATGGAAGACTTCTTCAGCAGCACGCCGGGTCTGGGCTGGATTCCGAGCGGCATGGGTTATAAGTTTTACTTCGGCGGCACGTCGTTGCTGATTCTCGTCGGCGTCGCGATGGATACCGTGGCACAGGTCGAAGCGCAACTCGTCATGCGCAACTACGAAGGGTTCCTCGGCTCGGGGAGCCGCCTGCGCGGACGCAGAACCTAAACTCAACGATGAAGTATGAACGATGAACGATGAATGAAAATCAAATGCTTTTAGTTCATCGTTCATCGTTCATACTTCATCGTTCATAGTTTCGCTTATGGCAAAGATCGTCGTCTTAATGGGCGCGCCGGGCGCGGGCAAGGGGACGCAGGCGCGTCTGTTGCAGGAGCGTCTCGGGTTGCCGCAGATATCGACGGGCGACATGTTCCGCGAGCTTGGCAGAGCAGAGACGCCGCTGGCCGCAGAGGTGCGCGCCGTGCAGGCTTCGGGCAAGCTCGTGTCAGACGATCTGGTCATACGCATCGTGCACGAGCGCACCGGGCGCGAAGATTGCAGGCGCGGCTACATTCTGGACGGCTTCCCGCGCACGACGGCACAGGCCGCGATGCTGGAAAAACTGGCGGTCGAGCAAGGCAACCGGATTCATGCAGTCCTCGTTGACGTGCCCTTTGAACTTTTAGAACAACGCGCAACGGGGCGTCGCAGTTGTCCCGTGTGCGGCGAGATTTACAACATCTACTTCAAGCCGCCGAAGGTTGAAGGCTTCTGCGACCTGCACCCTGACGTGCCGCTCGCGCACCGCGCCGACGACACGGCGGAAAAAATTCGCGTCCGGCTGGCGACTTACGAAGAGCAGACGCGCCCGCTGCTCGACTATTACGAAGCATCGCACCGCCTCCAGCGCGTGGACGGCACGCGCGAGCCGGAAGCGATTTACGCGGACATTGAAAAGATAGTGACGGGTGACAAGTGACGGGTGACAAGTTAAACATAGGAACTTGTCTGCATCTCGTCACTTGTCACTCGTCACTCGTCACTGCTTTATGATCATCGGGAAGTCGAAAAAAGAGTTGGAGAAGATGCGCGCGGCGGGGCGGCTGGCGGGGCTGGTGCGCGAGGAGTTGCGACGCCTGGCGCGCGCCGGCACGACCACGCTCGACCTCGACCGCGCCGCCGAGCGGATGATTCTCGAGGCGGGCGCGAAGCCCACGTTCAAGGGCTATCACGGCTATCCCTATTCCATCTGCGCTTCGGTCAACGAACAGGTCGTCCACGGCTTCCCGTCGGATTACGTGCTTGCGGACGGCGACATCATCTCCATTGACGTGGGCGCGACGCTGGATGGGTTCGTCGGCGACACGGCGACGACCGTCCCCGTCGGGCAGGTCAGCGCGGACAAACTTCGCCTGATTCGCGTGGCGGAAGAGAGCTTGGAACGCGCCATCGAGCAGTGTCGCCACGGCAGGCATCTGGGCGACATCGGCTGGGCGGTGCAGGAGTACGCCGAGGCGGAAGGCTACTCGCTCGTGCGCGATTACGGCGGCCACGGCATCGGGCGGAAGATGCACGAAGACCCGCACATCCCGAATTACGGGCGGCCGGGGACGGGCGCGAAGATCAAAAACGGCTACGTTTTCGCCGTCGAACCGATGCTCAACATGGGCACGCACCACACGAAGACTTTGGCGGACGGCTGGACGGTTGTGACGGTTGACGGGCGGCCGAGCGCGCACGTCGAACACACCATCGCCATCACGGAAGACGGGCCGCAGGTGTTTACGCGCGTGCCGGAAGAGATCGAGAGGTTGCAAGTTGCCGGTGCAATGTCAGCCTGACGCGGCGGGAGCGTCTCCGGCTTGGCATAAGGTCAATGCTGTGTTAATATCCGCAGTTTGCCGAGACTGGCAATTTTAAATCTATCGGAAAGCGGGTCGGGTAGCGGAAAGATTTGACTGGCCGCGTGCTTGGTCAGGCTTTCGCCCCCGGTTCGAGTCGAGGCCGGAAATTCCGGTGGAAAAGGTGGACGGGTTATGAAAGTAAGGGCTTCCGTTAAAAAGATGTGTGACAACTGCAAGGTCATCCACCGCAAAGGCGTGGTGCGCGTGATCTGCACGAATCCTAAGCACAAACAGCGACAGGGTTAATCATAAATTTCAGATTTGAGATTCCATATCTCAGATTTTAAAAGGCTGGAGAGAAGAAATGGCTCGTGTAGTTGGCGTCGATCTTCCGGTGAACAAACGCGTCGAGGTCGGCCTTACATATATCTACGGCATCGGGCGTTCGCGCTCGAAGTCCATCCTGCAAGAGGCGGGCATCAATCTCGATACGCATGTGCGCGATCTGGACGAGGAGCAACTCGGCCGTATCCGCTCGATCATCGAGGGGCAGGGCGATGTCGAAGGCGACCTGCGCAAGCGCGTGCAGATGGACATCAAGCGTCTGATGGACATCGGCGCATATCGTGGTTTGCGTCATCGTCGCGGGCTTCCCGTCCGCGGCCAGCGCACGCACACCAACGCGCGCACGCGCAAAGGGCCGCGCCGCGCCACCATCGCCAAGAAGAAAGCGCCCGGCAAGAAGTAGCAGGAGCATTCAACCGCCAGCTATCAGCGTTCGGCTTAACGTTGGCGGCGAGCGATTGAGGATTAAAACCATTGCGGTCGGCGCGGCTTGGCATGTCTAAAGCCGAGGGCCGACCACCGATAGCTGAAAGCAATTATGGCAAAAGCAACAGCAGCAGGCGGGAAGAAAAAGACCTTTCGCAAGAAAGAGAAGAAGAACATTCCGAACGGCATCGCCTTCATCGCGGCGTCTTTCAACAACACGATGATCTCGATCACGGACTTGGAAGGCAACCTGATCGCGCAGTCGTCTTCGGGCGCGCGCGGCTTCCGCGGTTCGCGTAAAGGTACGCCGTTCGCCGCGCAGCAGGCGGCCTACGAGGCGGCGCAGAAGGCGAAGGACGCGGGGATGCAGCAGTGCGAAGTGCGCGTCAAGGGGCCGGGCGGCGGGCGCGAGTCGGCCATCCGCGCGATCAACAACGCGGGCATCCGCGTCACCACGATCCGCGACACGACGCCGATTCCGCACAACGGTTGCCGCCCGCCGAAGCGGCGCAGAGTTTAAAGGGCAGTGACGGGTGACAAGTGACGAGTGACAAGTTAAATACTTGATTTAATCTCGTCATCCGCCACTCGTCACTTGTCACTGTTTTTACGACCTAAAGGATGAAGGGTCGCTGTCGCGCGAACAAAGCGCGTGCGGTCTGTAAACTTTTCCGTCTTAACCATTAGACTGGAGGCAGAAAGAAGTGGCTAGGTATAGAGCAGCGGTGTGCCGTTTGTGCCGCCGCGAAGGCGCGAAACTATTTTTGAAGGGCGACAAGTGCTACAAGCCTTCGTGCCCGATTGAAGCGCGCGGCACGCAGCCGCCCGGACAACACGGAAACTCACCGCGCCGCGGCAAAGCCCTCGTCGGCTACGGCCAGCAGTTGCGCGAGAAGCAGAAGGTCAAGCGCATCTATTTCGTTCTCGAAGGTCAGTTCCGCAACTACTTTGAAAAGGCCGCACGCCAGAAGGGTATCACGGGCGAAAACCTGCTCGTACTGCTGGAGCGCAGGCTCGACAACGCCGTCTACCGCGCGGGCTTCTCCACGTCGCGGCGGCAGGCGCGCCAGTTGGTCAACCACGGCCACATCGAAGTGAACGGGCGCAAAGTGGACATCCCCTCTTTTCAGGTGAAAGCCGGAGACGTGGTGACGGTACGCGAGCCGAGCCGCAAAAACGCGCACATCGAAGGCGCGTGGCAGACGGCCGCCGGTCGTGGTCGCCCCTCGTGGCTCGCGCCGGCCGAAGGCGCGGAGATGGGCGCGCGCGTGGCGAGTTTGCCGACGCGCGATGACATTGACCGTTCGATCAACGAGCAACTCATCGTCGAACTTTATAGCAAGTAACATCCGCGCGGGTGGCGGTGGCCGACTGTTTTCGTGCATGTCGCTAAAAAGACATGCCGGGATGGCGGGCTGCCGCTCTCGCGCACACAGGCTTTTAATAACAGCCAGAGGGTCAAAAAAGTATGGCTATGGATCAAAATAATCTCTGGACAGGATTTCAAATGCCGCG
>DATCWB010000080.1:0-5807 GCA_036566625.1 Pyrinomonadaceae bacterium | reverse complement strand
CCGGCGCGGGCGAAGGCCGCCCCACGACTGCACCGACGCCCGCGCCGCGCGGCCGTCTCGTCACCAAACCGGCGTACGACAAGTTTGCCGGCTACTTCAACGTCGACAACGGGACGGGCAAAATCCGCGGCGTCTACCTGCAAGGCAACGAGGGCGTCCGCCCGCTCTTCCGTTCGTGGCTCATGCCCTTCCGCGACATGGGCGCGCAGACGCTCTCTATCTCCAACACGGGCGGCACGGATCATCTCGCCTTCGACGCCATCGGCCTGCCCGGCTTCCAGTTCATACAGGACGAGGTGGAGTATGAGACGCGCACGCATCACTCGAACCAGGATGTCTTCGACCGCATACAGGCCGATGATATGAAACAGGCCGCCACCATCATGGCCGCCTTCGTCTACCAGGCGGCCATGCGCGACGAAAAACTACCGCGCAAACCCGCCCCGCCGAGGTAAGCGAGAAGGGCAAAGGGCAAGGGGTAAAGGTGAAAGGGGAAGACGGAGAGCGTAAATGCTTCCCATCTTCCCCTTCGTCTTTACCCCTCACCCCTTACCCTTGACCCCTTTTACTTCTTGGCCGTTACGTACTCCATCAAATAGCGGCGCAACTTGTCGCGGTTGGTTCTGCGGTATTCGACGTAGTCCTGCGCAATGCCCTGATCGACGCGGGCGAAGAGGATGTACGCTTCGAGCAGCCCTTCGTCGTGCAGTTTGACGAGGCGCGCGAGCGAAGGGTCGAGCGTCTTGATCTTCTTCTCTTTCGTCTGCGTCTTGACCGATTCCACCACGGCGCGCAGCGCGTCCGCCTCTTCGCGCAGGGTGTGGCGATATTCTTTCTCTTTCGGAAACTCTTTGGCGAATTTGGTCATCGCCCACCCCGCGCGCACGACGCCATACATGACCCATGCGGCCGAGCCGTCGTTTTTACCAAGCGAGTCGGGTGAAATGTTGATCGTCATCTTATTGTCTTTGAGCGGAGTCACGTCCGTCGGCACTTTGATGTCGGGGTGGGCGAGTTCGACTTTTGCCACCTGCCCCCAACCGATCAGGCCGGCGCGCGCGAGGCGGTTGAAAGGCTCGGCCACAAACGCCTCGACGTAACGCGCGCGCGCCTCTTCGAGTTTGCCCTCCTTCATCAGCGGGCTGGCCGAATAGCGATAGGCCGTCTCGCGGTCGGGGTCAATGGCAATGGCGCGCTCGTACCACTCGGCGGCTTTGAAGAATTGGCCTTTTTTGAAGTACATGTCGCCCGCGAAGAGAGCGGCCGCGTAGAGTTTCGGGTCGAGCGTGAGGGCGCGCTGGTAAGCGGCGAGCGCGGCGTCGAGGTTGCCTTTGACGAAGGCCGCCTCGCCCTCCTGCATCGCCGCGTCGGCTTCGGCGTTGGCGGAGTATTTAGTCTCCTCGCCGCCGTCGGCCGGGATGTCTTCAAGGATGGTTTCGATGAGCGGACTCTTGTAACCGGACTCGCGCGCCTTGAGCATCGCGGCGCGAGCGCGGATGCGCGATTGCTTGCGCGCGCCCGCGTCCTTGAGCGTCTGCGACTGCGCGAGGACGGCGAAGCCGAAGTAGAACATCACCTCGCCGTCTTCCGGGTTGCTGTTCGAGAGCCGTTCCAGGATGGGCAGAGCCTCCGTCGCGTTCGCGTTCTCCATGAGTTTGATGGCGCGCTGTTTCTCGGCCTCATAGTTGGCTACGCCCTGTGCATAGAGACGGGGCGACGCGACGCCCGCGAGCAGTGCGAGGACGAACAAGATTGCGACCGGGGCGGCGAGAGAGGCGCGCGGCGCGCGACGTTGAGTTGCAGACATTGCACTACTCCTTATGCGAGTTGAAGAGTTTTCCGAAAAGCTCGGCCGGGGATTAGAGAGTCTAAGGAGGGGCGGCGCGGGTGTCAATGAGTTAAGGGGAAAGGTAAAGGGTAAAAGGGGAAGCGCGCAAAGTTAAAACGTAAGACGCGAAGAGTTGCGTGTTAATTCATCGTTTCCCCTTACCCTTTGCCCCTTACGTATTGATGCCCGATGCCGCGCCGTCGGCGAGGCGCGCCCAGCCTTCCGGTGTGTGGACGAAGTTTTCGATGGAGGCCGTCGAGAAGGCGGCGCGGTCGGGCTGCCACGCGAGGCGTTTGATCTCGATATACGGGTGCTCGACGCGGACGACGTTGAAGGAGTTGACTTCGCCGCGCACGCGCGTCGAGGTGGCCGTGCCCGCCTGCACGACGAGCGCGGAGTAGCCGCTGATCTTATAACGTTTGGCGGTGTGGCCGGTGTGACTGACGTGCAGGTGGCCGGAGAGCAGCACGTCCGCGCCGCAAGTTGCGAGAGCCTCCATCGCCATCTGCGCGCGCCCCACGAGGTCTGCCTCGCGTTCATGGCCTTCCGGGATGTCGAAGGGATGATGCGTCACGATGAACTTCGTCACCTCGTCGGCATAGGGGCAGAGCCGTTCGCGGATGCGCCCCACCTGCTCCTCGTTGACGCGGCCGTCCTTGATGGTCAGCGAGCGCGCCGTGTTGATGCCGAGCACGGCGATCTCTTCGTCCGCGTAAAACGGTTCGAGGTCGTCCGTGATGTAACGCCGGTACTTGTCGAGCGGTTCGAGGAAGCGCTGGAAGATGTTGTAGAGCGGCACATCGTGATTGCCGGGCACGATGATCTGCGGGTGCGGCAACTCGTCCAAAAACTCGCGCGCCTCCTGAAACTGTTCCGTGCGCGCTCGCTGCGTCAGGTCGCCCGACACGACCACCACGTCCGGCTTGATCTCCGCCACCGTCGTCGACAGCGGCTCGATAATCGCCTGATCAATGCGCCCGAAATGTAGATCGGAGAGATGTACGATGGTTCTCATAAGATTAAGTGACGAGTGACGAGTGACGAGTGACAGGTTGAAGACAAGTTATTTGATTTAACTCGTCACCTGTCACTCGTCGCTCGTCACTCGTTTCGGAGCTATGACCCGCAGTGCGGCGGGACGAACCCGGTAGTGGAGCGGCGAACGCATGATGGTGACTTCGCCGTCCGTGGCGACGCGCAGGCGCGTGCGGCGCGTCTCGATCCAGACTTCTTTGGTGCAGAGCGCGTCGAAGTCTTTCGACTCGCGCAGTCGCCCGAAGAGCGCGCTTGCGGCGAGGCGCACGAGCCCCCAGCGTCCAATGTCGCGCGTCAGGTGCAGGCTCAGATGCCCCGCGTCGAGGCACGAGCGCGCGCCGAGGTTGAACGTATCCATCTGGTATTCGTTGTTGCCGATGAAGACGAAAGGCGTGCGGCGTCGAAACTCTTGCCCGTCGTCCGCGCTGAGGCGCACGCCGAAGAGCGGGTAGCGGCGGAAGATTTCGACGGTAGCCCAGATGGCCGCGAACCATTTGCCGCGCCCCAGACGCTCTTGCTGCCGCTCGCGGTGGCGGACGATTGAAGGGTACAGGCCGAGACTCGAATTGTTGATGAAGATGCGCCCGTTCACTTCGCCCACATCAACCCTGACCACCTCGCCTTCGATGATGTTGCGCGCCGCGCCTTCGAGGTCGAGCGGAATGCGCAGGTCTTTCGCAAAGTGGTTGAGCGTGCCGAGCGGAAGCACGCCGAGCGTCTTGTCCGTGCCGACGAGTTCCGAGGCGACGGCATTGACCGTCCCATCGCCGCCGCCCGCGACGACGATTTGCACGCCGTCGTTTGAAGCGGCCTCGCGCGCCAGCCGCACGATCTCCTCGCCGCTCTCTGCGAGCGAGACGTGTGCATCCAGATGGCCGTCGGCGGCGAAAATCTCCGCGAGCGTCGCCCGCGCCGCTTCCTGTCCGCCGCTCCCGGCCGACGCGTTCAAGATGATCTCGACGCGCGCGGGCGCAAGAGACACTCCCGTGCGCGTCGCCGTCTCCGCGAGCGCGTCCGGGCTAACAGTCAATTGCGCTGCCGGTTCAAGAGCCATCGTTTTAAAGCCGCCAGCAGGGAAGTGAAATTTAAAATCCCGGACGTGGATTTCCGCTTTCCGGGATTGCGGATAGAAGGAAGGGCGAGCCACTCGTGCCGCTCGCCCTTCCTCGCTCAACTTCTCTCGCCCGTTGCGTCACTCAACTCCGCGCGCCAAACTTGCAGGCAACCGTCGAGAGTGATGCGCCGGACGCGCCCGCCCGTCTCCTTCAGGAAGCCGAGCCGCTGGTTTGCGTCTCGCGGCTGGTGGCCGCGCCGGACGAGGCCGCCTCGTGTTCGAGCTTGCTCCGCTGCGCGACTTCGCGCTGCGTCGAGAGGTCTATGCCGATCAGGTCTTTCAGTTTGCCGAGCAGCGCGGGCAGCACGACGGCCTGCGCCGTTTTGGAAAGCTCCTCGACGAAACGGTTGCCGAGCGTCGCCGCCTCGGCCTGCAAACGGTCGTAGGCGGGCGTCTCCTTGAAACGGTCGAGGATGCCGGGTTTCGCCGGTTCGCTCGAAGCCGCGGGCGACGCCTCGTAGCCGCTGCTGTATGACGGCCGCGAATCCGCCGCAGAGGAAGAGGCCGAAGATTGCTCTTCGTAGCCGCGCCCGGCAGTGGATTGCGACTGCTGTGGTTGCGCGTAGGCCGTCGAGCCGTACGCGCCGCCGAGGATGGCCTGCGGGGCGAAAGTGCGCTCGCTCGGCGTGCGGACGTGACTTTCGTCCAGATCGTAATCGTCGCCCTCGGACTCGTAATAACGTTCGGGCATCTCGGAGTCGCGGCCAAACGCGCCGCCGATGCTATAGCCGACGAGGAGGCCGACGCCGAGCGCGGCGATAGTGAACTCGACGGGGCGGCGGCGATACTGCTCGCGCCAGTCGAGCGATTGCGAGATTGATTCCTTAACGTTCTGGTATTGAGTTGTCACCGTGTCCTTGATCTCCGTAACGGTTTGCGTGATTGATTCGCGCGCCTCTTCCATGCGACGCTGAAGTTCTGCCTTGGTCAGTTCGTCGTCGGCGGTATCGGTTGTTTCAGGCGCGCGCGCCGTGCCTAAATTTCTTTCTTCAGCCATTGTTTATCCTTTCTGAATTCCTCGATGGTTCTCTCGGGCGCGGGGTTGATCGCGGCCAGACGATTCTTCATGACGACGACGAGGATACCGCCGATGACGAGGTACAACACGCCCGTCACAACGAAGCCGAGCGCGTAGCTGATCGGCGGGGTGAAAGAGTAGAAGAAGAGGCGCGCCATGAAGAACGCAATCGCAACGTTCAGGAGGGCGAACCCGATGGCGGCGATCATGCCGCCCACCGCGATCATCGCGATCTTGCTGCCGTAGGCGGCCGCCTCCTCTTTCAATTCGACCTTGACCAGACCGAGCTTGGCGTCAACCAGCGTCATCACCTGGTCGCCGAGCCGTCCGACCATGGCGGGCAAGCCCTCGATCTCGGTCTGTTGCGCATTCTGCGCCGTCGCGGGCGCAGCAGCCGTCGCACGCCTCTCTAATTCAGCCATCTCTCACCTCTCCTCGTTGTGAAAGTTGCAAAATGAAGGTTTCAAGTTTCAGGTTTGTGGCTGAAATGTGCTTTTAATTTGTAACCTGAAACTCGAAACCCGAATCCGAATTAACGACGGTTCGAACTCTTGAGGAGCAGCCCGATCAGGAAGCCCGCCGCCGCCGAGATCAAGAGAGCCTGTCCCGGCTTCTCGCGCGCGTAGTTCTTGGCGTCTTCCGCCACCTGCCGGTAGTCAACGTTCTGCAAGTCTTTGAGCTTGTCGCCCGCCACGGAGATTTTGTCGCTCACGTAGTCTTTGGCGGTCGAGGCCGCGTCGGTGATCTTCTGGCCGTACTCCTGCGCCGTGCCCGCCAATCCCTCGCGCGCCGTGGCCGTGCCCGTGCCGCCC
>DATCWB010000079.1:0-7245 GCA_036566625.1 Pyrinomonadaceae bacterium | reverse complement strand
CGGCGGCACTGACTACAGCAAGACGTTCGCGGCGAGAGAGGTGACGCGCAAGGCGCAGATCACCAGCAAGCCCGAACCGCTCTACACCGAAGAGGCGCGCAAGAATCAGGTGACAGGCACGGTGCGCCTGCGTCTCATCCTCGGCGCGTCGGGTTCGGTCTCAGGCATCACGCCTGTTTCGCGCCTCCCCGACGGACTCACAGAGAAGGCGATTGAAGCGGCGCGCAGAATCTCCTTCACGCCCGCCGAGAAGGACGGTCGCAAGGTGTCGCAGTACGTCACCATCGAATATAACTTCAACATTTACTAAGGCTACTCTCCGAGCGAAAGCGAAAGCGGCGACTCAACTGATCAGTTGAGTCGCCGCTTTTCTTTCCGCCGCCGCTTGAATTGTAAATTTTTATCTCAACGCGCGCACTCTTCCGCCACCTGCCGGATGCGCCGCACGCCTTCCCTGAGACGTTCGAGCGAGGTCGCGTAAGAGATGCGAAGGTAGCCGTCGGCTCCGAAGCCCGCCCCGTCCGTCACGACCGTCTGCTGCTCGCCCAGCAGTTTGTCGGCCAGCTCGCCCGAAGTTTTCACATTCCCCTTTAAGCAACCGCGCACATTCGGGAAGGCGTAAAACGCGCCTTCCGGGGCGAAGCAGCAGAATCCCGGAATGTCGTCGAGCGCGCCCATCAGCCACTCGCGCCGCGCCCTGTATTCCGCCAGCATCGCGCCTACGCAGTCCTGCGCGCCGTTGAACGCCTCGGTCGCCGCGCGTTGCGCGATGGAGTTCGGGTTGCTCGTCGAATGACCCTGCACGAGCAGCATCGCCTTCGTCCACTCGCGCGGCGCGAGCGCATAACCGATGCGCCAGCCCGTCATCGCGTAGGTCTTTGAGAACGACCCGGCGATGCACAGCCGCGCGCGCAACTCCGGCGCGAGACTCGACGCGCTGAAGACCTCCGACGGCGCGTAGACGAAACGCAGGTAGCACTCGTCCGAGATGACGTAGACGCCGTGCTCGGCGAGGACTTCCATGATCCGTCGAAACTCCGCCGGCGGAATGACGCGTCCCGAAGGGTTCGAGGGCGAGTTGATGATGATGAGCTTCGTGCGCGGCGTGATGACGCGGCGCACCTGTTCGGCGGTCAGTTGGAAGCCGGTCTCTTCCGTCTCGATGAAGACGGGCGTCGCGCCCGCGAACTTGACGATCTCAGGGAACGTCACCCAGTAGGGCTTCGAGATCAAAACCTCGTCGCCCGCGTTCACGAGCGACACGACCGCGTTGAAGATCGCCTGCTTACCGCCCGCCGTCGCCATCACCTCCGCCGTATCGTAGCGCGCGCCGAACTCGCGCTCGTAATAGTTGACGATGGCCTCTTGCAGGGCGCGCGTGCCGCCCGTCGCGGTGTACTTGGTCTCGCCCGCGCCCATGGCCTCCGCGGCGGCGCGCTTGATATGATCCGGCGTGTCGAAATCGGGTTCGCCCGCGCCCAGATCAACCACGTCCACGCCCGAGGCGCGCATCGCCAGAGCCTTCTGCATCGCCGCGAGCGTCGAGGAAGCCTGCATCTGCGCCACTCTCTCGGAGCGCGGGAAACTTTCGAGTGCCGGTTTCGTCATCCCTTCTTCGATCCGCCCTTCTTTGCACCGCCTTTGCTGGCGCGCGTCTTTGCGGCTTTCTTCGCCGAGGCCGACTTGGCGGCGGGCGAACGTTTGGCAGAGGCCGCGCCGCCCTTCTTGCCGCCCTTCTTGGCGGGGGCTTTGTTCTCCGCCTTGCCGCGCCCCGAACCGCTCTTCTTGCCGCCGCCGGAAGATTTGTTGACGGTTGCCCACGCGCGCCGTTCGGCCTCTTCTTCCGACGCGCCGCGCTGCTCGTAGCTCTCCTCGATGTGCTCGGCCTGCCGCTTCTGCTTGTCTGTGTATGCGCCCTTATCGCCTCTCGGCATCTGGTCTGTCCTCCCCGTATGTTCTCGTTGTAAACGCGGCCGCGGCCGTCGTCCGCGCCGGCTTTGTTTGATGGAACGGGCGTCAGTATAACACCGCGCGCGCACGGAACGCGGGAAATCAACTCTTGCCGAACTTCCGCTTCATGCGCGCCTCGACCGACGCGGGCACGAGACCCTTGATCGTGCCGCCGAGTTGATAGACCTCTTTAACGAGCCGCGAACTGACGTAGGAATAAGCCTCCGCCGGCATCATGAAGACCGTCTCGATGCGTGGCTCAAGCCGCCGGTTCATCAAAGCCATCTGCAACTCGTACTCGTAATCGGAGAAGGCGCGGATGCCACGCACCACCGCATCGGCCTCGCGCTCGACGGCATACTGCATCAACAGCCCCTGAAAATTATCCACCAACAGGCGGCACGAGTCGCTGTTGATTTCGGCCAGCACCTCCGACAGCATCTCGCGCCGCTCGTCGAGCGTGAACAGCGGGTGCTTCTCCGGGTTGACCACGACGGCGATGATGATCTCGTCGAAGAGTTTGCAGCCGCGCGCGATGATGTCGAGGTGGCCGTTCGTCACGGGATCAAAGGAACCGGGATAAATGGCTCGGCGCATAGTTAGGCGGTATTTGACTTGAGCTGGGAGCAAAAGCGACTGTGAAAGTATCACAAAGCAGAGGCCGGAGGCTAGAGGGCAACAGCAGAGGTTAGAGGGCAGAGGTCAGTTAAGACAAGCTGCTTTAACTGACCTCTGCCCTCTAACCTCCGACCTCTCTATTCTTGACATGCCTCGCAGGCGGTGATTCAATAAACGGCGTCGGACAAACGTGGTGAGTTAAGGCGACTTGCGGCCACGTAAAATAAACAGCTAAACAGCTCGGCCAAGTCTTTCACGGGAAACCACCCGCATTTCGAGTCGCTCGGACGAAAGCCCCGCGTTGTTTGGCGCGGGGCTTCCCGTTTATGCGCGCGGAGCCATGGCCGGAACGGAGACGAATTAAAACTACATGAAAGATTTCCTCCAAACTCTGCAAGACCGCATCGTCGTCTTCGACGGCGCGATGGGCACAAACCTCCAGACGCAAAACCTGACCGTTGACGATTACGGCGGCGCGCAGTTTGAAGGCTGCCCCGAATACCTGCTCATCAGTCGTCCTTCGGCGGTCGAGCGCGTCCACGCGGCCTTCTTCGAAGTCGGCTGCGACGTGGTCGAGACCAATTCCTTCGGCGCGATCCCTTACGTGCTGGACGAGTACGGCATCGGCCACATGGCCTACGATTTGAACGTCCGCGCCGCGCAACTGGCGAAGCGCGTCGCGGCCGACTTTGCGACCGCAGATCACCCGCGCTGGGTCGCAGGCTCGATGGGGCCGGGGACGAAATCGCCCACGCTCGGCCACATCAAGTTCGCCGACATCAAGGCGGCGTATTACGAGCAGGCGCGCGGCCTCTTGGACGGCGGCGTTGACCTGCTCATCGTCGAAACCTGCCAGGACTTGTTGCAGACGAAGGCGACGCTCTCCGCCATCTTCGAATATTTCGCGGTGTCGAAGCGGCGCGTGCCAGTCATCACGCAAGTCACCATCGAACTCTTCGGCACGATGCTTCCCGGCACGGAGATCAGCGCAGCCCTGACCGCGCTCGAACCGTTTCCCATCGACGTGATCGGCATGAACTGCGGCACGGGGCCGCGCAACATGACGGAGAGCATCCGCTATCTCTGCGAGAACGCGACGCTTCCCGTCTCAGTTTTGCCGAACGCAGGCCTGCCTTCGGTCAAAGACGGCGCGATGCATTATGACGAGACGCCCGAGTCGTTCACGGCGCAGGTCACGCATTTCGTCAAAGACTTCGGCGTGGGCGTCGTCGGCGGTTGCTGCGGCACGACGCCCGCGCACCTGAAGTTGCTCGTCGAAGCGATGCAGGGCGTCGTGCCTAAACGGCGCGAGGCAAAAGTGCTCCCGGCCGCGTCTTCCATCTACAGCCAGCAGCCCTACGTGCAGCAGAACTCTTTCCTCATCGTCGGCGAGCGCGTGAACGCCTCCGGCTCGAAGAAGATGCGCGATCTGTTAAACGCCGAAGACTGGGACGGCCTCGTCTCACTCGCGCGCGCGCAGGAGCGTGAGGGCGCGCACGTCCTCGACGTGAACGTTGACTTCGTCGGGCGCGACGGCGTCAAAGACATGCACGAACTCGCCTCGCGTCTCGTGACGAACATTCGCCTCCCGCTCATGTTCGACTCGACCGAGTGGGAGAAGATGGAGGCGGGGCTGGAACACGCTGGCGGCAAGTGCATCCTCAATTCAACGAACTACGAGGACGGCGAACCGCGCTTCTCGAAAGTGATCGAACTAGCCAAACGATTCGGCGCGGCCGTCGTCGTCGGCACTATAGATGAAGAGGGCATGGCGCGCGGCGCGGAAGGCAAATTGAATATCGCGCGTCGCGCCTACGAGCAAGCCACCGGGCAACTCAGCTTTCCCGCGCACGACATCTTCTTCGACCCGCTCGCGCTGCCCATCTCCACCGGCATCGAAGAGGATCGCCGCAACGCCGCCGAAACCATCGAAGGCATCCGCCGCATCAAGCGTGAACTGCCCGGCTGCTTCACCATCCTCGGCGTCTCGAACATCTCGTTCGGTTTGAATCCCGCGTCGCGCATCGTGCTCAACTCGGTCTTCCTGCACGAAGCGGTCGAGGCCGGACTCGACGCGGCCATCGTCAACGCGAGCAAGATCGTCCCGCTCAACCGCATCGGCGAGCGCGAGCGGGAAGTCGCGCGCCAACTCATTTACGACGAGCGCAAGTTCGACGGGGAGATTTGCACCTACGATCCGCTCGGCGAGTTCACCAAACTCTTCGAGGGCGTGACGACGAAGAAAGCGCACGTTGACGACGCGGCCCTGCCCGTCGAAGAAAGCCTCAAACGCCACATCATTGACGGCGAGAAGCAGGGGTTGGAGACGCAACTCACGCGCGCGCTCGGAAGCTATTCCGCGCTCGACATCATCAACAACATCCTGCTGGACGGCATGAAAGTGGTCGGCGATCTGTTCGGCAGCGGCCAGATGCAGTTGCCGTTCGTGTTGCAGTCGGCGGAGGTGATGAAGGCTGCGGTGCGTTTCCTCGAACCCCACATGGAGAAGAAGGGCGGCACGACGGCGAAGGGCAAGATGATTCTCGCCACCGTCAAGGGCGACGTGCACGACATCGGCAAGAACCTCGTGGACATCATCCTGACGAACAACGGCTACAGCGTCGTCAACCTCGGCATCAAGCAGCCGATTGAAAGCATCCTCGACGCGTTCGAGCGCGAGAGCGCCGACGCCATCGGCATGAGCGGGCTGCTCGTCAAGTCTACGCTCATCATGCGCGACAATCTCGAATTGATGAACGAGCGCGGCATCAAAGTGCCGGTCGTGCTCGGCGGCGCGGCCCTGACGCGTCGCTACGTGGAAGACGACCTCAAGGCGATTTACAAAGGCACGCTCTTCTACGCCAAAGATGCTTTCGACGGCCTGCACACGATGGACTCTTTGATCGGCGAGAAGTCCGGAGGGAAAGACGACGGCGCGGCGCAGTTGAAGGCCGGGAAGGCGGCGGCCGCGGCAGCCGGCGCAGATGGAGACGGCGCAGCCGCCGAGGACGCGGACGACTTGATCGGGGAAGAGGCGAAACTCGGCATCCGCAAGACGACGCGCCCGCGCGGCGCGGCGAAAGTGGCGGGCGACACGACACACACGCGCCGCTCCGATGTGCGCGCCGACGCGCCCATCCCGCGCCCGCCGTTCTACGGGTCGCGCGTGGTGGATGACATCCCGCTCGACGAAGTGTTCGCCTTCGTTAACGAGACAGCGCTGTTCAAAGGCCAGTGGCAATTCAAACAGGGTCGCCGGTCGGCGGAAGATTACCGCGCGCTCGTCGCGGAAAAAGTGCGGCCGGTTTACGACGAGTTGAAGGAACGCTCAAAACGTGAAGGGTTGCTCACGCCGCGCGTGGTCTACGGTTATTTCCCGTGTCAATCGGCGGGCAATGATCTGATCATCTACGAGGACGACGAGCGCACGGAGCGCGAGCGTTTCACCTTCCCGCGCCAGCCCGAAGGAAAGCGGCTCTGCCTCGCTGATTATTTCGCTTCCGTGGATTCGGGTCGCGTGGACACGGTCGCCTTCCACCTCGTCACGGTGGGGCGGCGCGCGAGCGAGTACGCGCACGAACTGTTCAAGTCGGACAACTACACGGACTATCTCTATTTTCACGGCCTGAGCGTCGAGAGCGCGGAGGCTCTGGCCGAACTCTGGCACAAACGCATCCGCGAAGAGTTAGGGATAGCCGCGCGCGACGCCGCAGAGATCGCGAAACTCTTCCATCAAGGCTATCAAGGCTCGCGCTTCAGCTTCGGCTACCCGGCCTGCCCGAATCTGGAAGACCAGACGAAGCTGTTCGAGCTGCTCGACCCCTCGCGCATCGGCGTCGCGCTCACGGAAGAGTTTCAACTCGAACCCGAACAATCAACCTCCGCCATCATCGTGCATCACGAAGATGCGAAGTATTTTTCGATAGACTGAAAATGCCGTAAGTCGTGAATCGGAAATCGTAAATAGACTAAAGCAGGTTTTCTCTATTTACGATTTACGATTCACGATTTACTTTCTACAGATGTCCTCGACGGAACTCGAACCATCATCGAAAGAGATTGAGTCTCACGCGAGCGGCGCGCTCGCGCCGTTGGAAGAGCCGACGCCGGAGGAACTGGCCGTGCTCGCGCCGTTGGAGCGCGTGGCTTTCCGCGTGACGCGGCGGATGAATCAGGGCGCGTGGAAGCGTTTCTGGACGTTCTGCCAGCGCACCCTCGGCATGAGTTGGATACGTCTGTGCACGTACAACCTGATGCGCGTCCACGGCCTCGAACACGTCGAAGCCGTCTCTCACGAACGACCCATCCTGCTCGTCTCGAACCATCGCTCGTTCTTCGACATGTACACGGTTTCGGCCGAACTGTTCCGGCGCACGAGTTGGGAGAAGCGCCTGTTCTTTCCGGTGCGCGGCCGCTTCTTCTACGAGTCGCCGCTCGGTATGCTCGTCAATCTCGTGATGGGCTGGTGGTCGATGTACCCGCCCTTCTTCGCCGCGGGCAGCAACCCGCTGCCGGAGAAGCGCGAGTTCGACAAGTTCTCGTTCCGCCTACTCGCCGATCTCTGCCGGCGCGGGCGCGGCAACCTTATCGGCTTCCACCCCGAAGGCACGCGCAACAAGAACCCCGACCCCCACACCTTCCTCCCGCCGAAGCCCGGCATCGGCCGGCTCGTCAAGG
>DATCWB010000078.1:0-2594 GCA_036566625.1 Pyrinomonadaceae bacterium | reverse complement strand
CGCGTGCGCCGTCTGCGAGATGCCTGTGGGCAGCACGCGGCAGGATGCAACCACGACAGCGCAGCAAACGCAGTCGGCCCGCCCACACCCCGACCCGGAGACCCTGCGCTTCGCGCGCGCGGTGCTGACGCGTCCTTCAACCTTCACCTTCGTCTTTCTCGCCATCAACGTCTTCATTTTCCTGTTGATGAATTCGGCCGCGCCGGGCGGCGTGGAAAACAACAACGAGGTTCTCATTGCTTACGGGGCGAAGAAAAACTCGTTGATTAACGGCGGCGAGTGGTGGCGGCTCGTGACGCCGGTCTTTCTGCACACCAGTTGGATTCACCTGATCGTGAACATGTACAGCCTGTTCATGCTCGGCCCTTACGTGGAGAAGCTGTACGGCTCGGCGCGCTTCGTCTTCTTCTGGGTCCTGACGGGCGTGGCGGGCGTCCTGGCGAGTTACCTTGCCACAGGTTACGGCATGCGCGGCGGCGGCGGCGACAGCATGCTCGGCCGCTTCCTGTTCAGCGGCGGCGATGTCCCTTCGGCGGGCGCGTCGGGTGCGCTCTTCGGGCTGGTCGGCGTGCTCTTCGTCTTCGGCATCAAGTTCCGGCACGAACTGCCCGAAGGCTTCAAGCGCGCGTTCGGCACGGGCATGATCCCGACGATCCTGATCAACCTCTTCATCGGCTACACCATCCCCAACATAGACAACGCGGCGCATCTCGGCGGCTTCGTCGCGGGCGCGCTCTGCGCGCTCTTCGTCGGCTACAAACGGCCGGGGCAGCGCGCGAGCGTGGCCGTCCTCTGGCACGTCTTACAGATCGCGTCGCTCGTCATCGTCGTCGTCGGTTTCGGACAGGTCGCGCGCTACATGGGCGGCCTGCGCCCGCACCTCAACAACCCGCCGGGGTCGCAGGCGGGCGGCGACGTGACCGGGAATTACGTCGAGGCTATCAACGAGGGGCAGGTGGCCTTCCGCGACGCCTTCAACAAACGCGACGCGGAGGCGGCCAACCGCACCATCGCCCGCCTCGACCAGGTCGCGCCGCTCGCCCCGAAGCCCGACCAGATTCGACTCGAACTCAAGCAACTGCTCGTGCGCGCGCGCGACCTCGCCCTCGTCGGTGAGGACGAACGCAAGGGCGAGGCCGCGGTCGGTCAACTCAAGCAACTCGCCGCCGACTTCCAGGCGTGGGAGAAGCGTTCCGACGATTGGGTCAAGGCCGAGGGCGCGAATTACGGCATCGCTCTCGAAGCGGAAGATAAGGCCGCTCCCGAAGCTGAAGACAAGGCTGCTCCCGCTGCGGAAGATAAGGCTGCTCCCGAAGCGGCGGCGACGCCGACGCCGAAATGAGAAGTGGAATCACCGTGCAATAAAAATCGAAGACAGGAGAATTGAAACGAGAATGGAAATTAAAAAAGTAGGCGTGCTCGGCTGTGGCCTGATGGGTTCGGGGATCGCGCAAACCGCCGCTACCGCCGGTTTTGAAGTGGTCGTCCGCGAAGTCGCAAGCGAACTCTGCGACCGTGGATTCGCCGGGATCGAGAAGTCGCTCGCGAAGTTTGCCGAGAAGGGCACGATCAGCGCAGACCAGCAGCGAGAGATTCGCGGCCGCCTGACGGGCACGACCGAGTTCGCCCCGCTCGCCGACTGCGACATCATCGTCGAGGCCATCATCGAAAACCTCGACACCAAGCGCGACACTTACCGCCAACTCGACGAACTCTGCAAGCCCGAAACGATCTTCGCCTCCAACACCTCCTCGCTCTCGATCACGGAGATGATGACGGCCACCTCCGCCGAACGCCAGCGGCGTTTCATCGGCCTGCATTTCTTCAACCCCGTGCCGATCATGAAACTCGTCGAAGTGGTCAAGACGATTCTGACGGACGAGGCGGTCTACGAAACGGCGGTTGATTTCGGCAAACGGCTCGGCAAAGTTCCCGTGCGCGCGTCTGACAAGACGGGCTTCATCGTCAACCGCCTGCTCGTGCCCTACATGCTCGATTCCATCCGCGCGCTCGAAGAGGGTGTCGGCTCGATTGTGGATATCGACAACGCGATGAAACTCGGTTGCGGCTACCCGATGGGGCCGCTCACGCTCGGCGACTTCGTCGGTCTCGACACCACCTATTACATCGCCGAGATCATGTTCAACGAATTTCGTGAAAAGCGTTTCGCCCCGCCGCCGCTCCTCAAGCGCATGGTGCTGGCCGGACTCTACGGGCGCAAATCCGGGCGCGGTTTCTACGATTACGCAGACCCGAAGAACCCCGTGCCGATGAACCTCTTATAAAACAGTGACAAGTGATGGGTGACGAGAGAAGAAAAAGTTTTTCTCTTCAACTTGTCACACGTCACTTGTCACTCGTCACTGCTTTCGAATCAGGGAGGGAACTATGAGTAAAGAACAACCGAAAGAACAAAAGTTGGTGCTGACTTCTTCCGCTGGCGGCGGTGCGGTTTCCGATTCGTTCGGAAGCGGCTCGATCTTCTTCGTCGGGACGGCGACGGTGATTTTGCGTTACGCGGGCTTCACGATCCTGACCGACCCGAACTTCCTGCACGCGGGCGACCACGTGCATCTCGGCTATGGCCTGACGGC
>DATCWB010000077.1:0-5815 GCA_036566625.1 Pyrinomonadaceae bacterium | reverse complement strand
AGCGGTGGTGGCGGCAGCACGGGCGGTTCAGGTGGCGGCAGCGGCTCAGGTGGCGGAAGTGGTTCCGGCGGCTCGGGCGGCGGTAGCGGCTCAGGTGGTGGAAGCGGCTCGGGCGGTGGAAGCGGCTCGGGTGGCAGTGGCGGCGGCAGCGGTTCGGGCGGAGGCTCGGGCAGCTAGTTAACGCTGTAACTATCCACAAGCTGAACGCGACTAACCCTCGCACTTAAAATTGAAGCGGCGTTGATCCATAAAAGATCGACGCCGCTTTGTTGTGTGCGGGACGCGATAGAGAAAAAGGATGAGGTAAGAATGCGGAAGGATGAATTGAAAGCGATTGATTCATCGGTTCATCGGTTCATTGATTCAATGAAGAAATTAAATATTGAACCAATGAATCAATGAATCAATCTTTTCCGTTCCGCGTTCCCGCTTCATCGTTTCCCCTTACTTCTTTCCTTCATCTATGCGCCGGAGGCTTCCGTCGCGGCTGACATGCCCGCCGGAGGCGCGCGCCGCGACGCGTTCGGCCTCCGCAAAGGCGCGCAGGAAATTCTCGCCGAGCACCTTGCGCACGTCGCGCTCGCTGTAGCCGCGCCGCAGAAGTTCGTAGGTGAGATTCGGCAGTTGCGCCACGTCTTTCATGCCTTCGGGCAGATAGGACACGCCATCGAAGTCCGAGCCGATGCCGACGTGATCGATCCCGGCGACGCGCGCGACGTGGTCGAAATGATCCACGAGGACAGAGAGGGGCGTGGGCGGCAGCGGGTTCGCTGCGTTGAGTTTCGTCAACTCTTCTTCGAGCCGCTGAGGCTCATTTTTGTATCTCGCGTTCAGCGCGTCGCGCTGCGGCTTGAGACGCGCGGCGCGCGCCTCGCTCGCGTCAATCGCTTTCTGGTCGATGAAGACGGGGTAGAAGTTGATCATGACGACGCCGCCGTTACGAGCGATGCGGCGCAGCAGGTCGTCCGGGATGTTGCGCGGGCGTGCGGCGAGTGCGCGCGCCGAAGAGTGTGAGGCGATAACGGGCGCGGTCGAGATGTCGAGCACGTCTGACATGGTTTTGTCCGAGACGTGCGAGATGTCAACGAGCATGCCGATGCGGTTCATCTCGCGCACGACCTCTCTGCCGAAATCCGACAGGCCGTTGTGACGCGAGGCGTCGCAGCAGGCGTCGGCCCAGTCGTTCGTGTTGTTGTGCGTGAGGGTCATGTAGCGGACGCCGAGGCGGTAGAAATCGCGCAGCGCCATCAACGAATTTTCAATGGCGTGGCCGCCCTCGATGCCCATCAACGCGGCGATCTTCTTCTGCTTCTTCGCGCGCCGGATGTCCGCGACGCTGTAGGACATCGCGAGGTCGTTCGGGTATTTTTCCGCCGCGCGGTAAACCATGTCTATCAAATCCATCGCGCGCCGCGCCGAACCGCCTTTGGCTGCGTAGCTGCGATCCACGTAGACGGAGAAGAACTCGGCGGAGAGTCCGCCCTGCTTCATGCGCGCGAGGTCCGTGTGATACTTGCCGACGGAAGACTGGCCGAGGTCGTAGTTCTCGTCGAACATGATCGAGAGGATGTCGTTGTGCGAGTCCACGACGATTGCGGAGCGTTGCAGTTTGAGCGTCTTCTGCCACAGGCGTTCGTCGCGCGCTGACGGCGCGGCGGGCGCGGCGTTCGTCACGCGCAGGGTGTCCGTGACGGGCACGGCCTTCGACTTCTCCTTGCTTTGCGTGAGCGCGGGGGCGGCCGAGGCGACGAGTAAAAGTAAAGTCAACGCGGCGCGCAGGAAAGTTTTCGTCTGGTTCATGGTATTGCTTCTTCGGGTTCTCTTCGGAGATGAACAGGATGGAGCGTACTTTACCGGAGAGACTTGCGGCAGACAAGCCGCAGTTGGCGAGAGCCGCCGCACGCCTCGCGCTCGCGACGTGCGCGTCTTACAGCCGTTGTCGCGTCGAGCGATTTTGTGATACACAAGGACACTCTCCAGCAACGCAATTTTAGTTTTGCGGCGCGCGTGCCCGAGCCGCCAAGTTTTCCGACAGGAGAGAGCGAGCCAGAGTTTATGTCTTCCTCGACGACGAACATCGAATCGGTGCTGCACGAGGAGCGCGTCTTCCCGCCCGCCGAGAGTTTTTCCGAGGCCGCGCGCATCTCGTCTGCGGCCGACTACGAACGCTTGCGCGCGGAGGCGAGGGATGCGCCCGAAGAGTTTTGGGCACGCATGGCCGAAGAGCTTCACTGGTTCAAAAAATGGGACACGGTGTTGAGGTGGGACGCGCCGCACGCCGAATGGTTCACGGGCGGCAAGACGAACGTCTCCTATAACTGTCTCGACCGGCATCTCGAAACGTGGCGGCGCAACAAGGCCGCGATCATCTGGGAGGGCGAACCCGGCGAGCAGCGCACGCTCACCTACCTGCAACTGCACCGCGAAGTGTGCCGCTTCGCTAACGTCCTCAAGCGCATGGGCGTCGCGGCGGGCGACCGCGTCGCGCTCTACCTGCCGCTCGTGCCCGAACTCGCCATCGCCATGCTCGCCTGCGCGCGCATCGGCGCGACACACTCGATCATCTTCGGCGGCTTCTCTTCGACCGCCATCGTCGACCGCGTCAACGATGCGGGTTGCCGCGTCGTCGTCACGGCCGACGGCGGTTGGCGGCGCGGCACGGAAGTGAAGTTGAAGGAGACGGTTGACGAGGCGTTGGCGAAGACGCCGACCGTCGAGCATTGCATCGTCGTCAGGCGCACGGGGTCGCGGGTCAACATGCGCGCGGGGCGCGACCACTGGTGGCACGAACTGGTGGAAACGGTGTCGAGCGATTGTCCGGCGGCGGAACTCGATAGCGAGCACCCCCTGTTTATCCTCTACACGTCGGGCACGACGGGCAAGCCCAAAGGCATCCTGCACACGACCGCCGGCTACCTGCTGTGGGCGCACCTCACGACGAAGTGGGTCTTCGATCTACGCGACGAAGACACTTACTGGTGCACGGCCGACATCGGCTGGGTGACGGGGCACAGTTACGTCGTCTACGGCCCGCTCTCGAACGGCGCGACCACTTTGATGTACGAAGGCGCGCCGAACTGGCCTGAGCCGGATCGCTTCTGGCGCATCATCGAACGCCACCGCGTCAACATCTTCTACACCGCGCCGACCGCCATCCGCGCCTTCATCAAGTGGGGCGAGCAGTGGGTCTTGAAACACGACCTGTCCAGTTTGCGTCTGCTCGGCACGGTCGGCGAGCCGATCAACCCGGAGGCGTGGATGTGGTATCGGGAGGTGATCGGTAAAGGGCGTTGCCCGATTGTGGACACGTGGTGGCAGACGGAGACGGGCGGCATCATGATCTCGCCGCTGCCGGGCGCGACGCCCACCAAGCCCGGTTCGGCCACGAAACCCCTGCCCGGCATCGAAGTTGACATCATGACGAAGGGGGGCGAGGCGGTCGGCGAGGGCGGGGGCGGCTATCTCGTCATCACGCGGCCGTGGCCTTCGATGTTGCGCACGATCTGGGGAGACGACGAACGATACCGCGCGGCTTACTGGTCGGAAATCGAGGGCGTCTATTTCGCGGGCGACGGCGCGCGGCGCGACCGCGACGGTTATTACTGGATAATGGGGCGCGTTGATGATGTCATTAATGTAAGCGGGCATCGCCTGGGCACGATGGAGATCGAAAGCGCGCTCGTCTCGCACGAGGCGGTCGCGGAGGCGGCGGTCGTCGCTCGGCCGGACGAACTCAAGGGTTCGGGCATCGTGGCCTTCGTCACGCTCGAAGGCTCGCGGCAAACGTCCGACGCCTTGAAAGAGGAGTTGCGCCGCCACGTCACGCGTGAGATCGGCGCGCTGGCGCGCCCGGACGAGATCAGGTTCACGGACATGCTGCCGAAGACACGCTCCGGCAAGATCATGCGACGCCTGCTCAGGGAAATCGCGTCGAGCGGCTCGGTCGCCGGCGACACGACGACGCTCGAAGATTTTTCCGTACTCGAAAAACTGCGCGTGCAGGAAGAAGAATAGAAAGGAGGTGACAGGTGACAGGTGACAGGTGACAAGATAAAACCGCACTGGTTTTCATCCTGTCACCCGTCACCTGTCACCCGTCACTGGTTTCGCTTATGTCTCAACAACACACAACGGAGCAACGAACGGGGCCGCGTTACGTGATCAGTCTGCCGGTGCGTGCCGAGTGGGACGACGGTGCGTCGGGCGAGCATGTCGTCGTTGACGGCCAGACGGAGAACGTCGGGCCGACGGGCGCGCTGGTGCATCTGGAGCACCTGCCGGACGTGGGCAGCCGCGTGCAGATCGCGGTGATGCGCGAGGGCGCGCCGAAGGTGTCGGCGGTGGCCGAGGTCTTGCGCATCGAGCGCAACCCGGCGCAACCGCTCGCCGCGCTCCAACTCATGAACGCCAGCGACGAATGGCGTGGCCTCGTCTGGGAGCCTTCCGCCCCGCACCTCCAGCATTACGAATACGACATTGAAGACGACTAGAGGGGAAACGATGAAGGAGGAACGCGGAACGATGAAGTAAAAGCAACCCGCCTTTACTTCATCGTTCCGCATTCCTCCTTACATCATTTAGTTTTATGGCTGAGCGAAAGAGCGAACACAAAAAAGAGGTTGAGGAAGTAGCGGAGACGGCGGCGGTGGCGGCGGCGGAGGCAACGTGGCCGCAGACGCGCGTGGTGCTGCGCCTGATCCTGATCGTGCTCGGCGTGGCGATGATCATCTGGGCGTTGTACATGCTCGAAGGCGTGATCCTCCTGCTCGTGCTCTCGATCTTCTTCGCCTACCTGATCGCGCCCCTCGTCGAACTCGTCCACCGCCCCCTCAAATTTGGCGGGGGCAAACAACAGAAACGCATTCCACGCACGCTCGCCATCGGCATCGTGTATCTGCTCATCTTCGGCGGCCTCGGACTCGTGATCTACCTGCTGCTCCCGCAAGTCGGCGAACAGATAACGGAGATCGGGCGGCAAGCGCCTACCTACTCGAAAACTCTCTCCGACAACACCCAAAAGCTGGAGCGTTTTTACCAGCGCATCCCCTCGCCCGCGCGCGAGTCCGTCAAGGAAACCGTCTCGGAGACCATTCACACGGTCGGCGTGTACGTGCAAAGCACCGCCGTCCACACGGCGACATTCGCGCTCGGCTATGCGCCGTGGCTCGTCCTGATCCCGATACTCGCCTTCTTCCTGTTGAAAGATGCGGACAGCTTTCGCCGCACCGCCTTGCAGATGCTCCCGCGCGGGCGCATGCGCTGGCGCGGCGACGAACTGTTTCAGGATGTCAACAGCACGCTCGCCGCTTACATCCGCGCGCAACTCATCGCGTGCCTTTTGATCGGCGTCATCTGCACGCTCGGCTTCATCCTGATCGGCGTGCCCTATGCGCTCGTCTTAGGCATACTCGCGGGCTTTCTGGAATTCATCCCGCTCGCCGGGCCGCTCGTCATCTTCGTTTTGGCGGTTGCGGTCTCAAGTTTTCACTCGCCGGGGCAGGCGCTCGGCGTTTTCATCTTCCTGGCCGTCCTGCGCATCATCCACGACTACGTGACCTACCCGCGCATCATCGGACAGGGCATACACCTCCACCCGCTCGCAGTCATCCTCGCCATCCTGTGCGGCGCGGAACTCGCGGGCGTCGCCGGCATCTTTCTCGCCATCCCCGTCATCGCCATCATCTCGGTCGGCTACCGCCACTGGCTCGAACACCGCGGCAAGGACGAAGGCATCGTCGCCACCCTCCTCAAGCCCGACGAGGCCGCCACGCCGACACCGACCGCGCCGGCCACCCCTCCCCCGGCTGCCGCCTCT
>DATCWB010000076.1:0-4406 GCA_036566625.1 Pyrinomonadaceae bacterium | reverse complement strand
GACGCAGGCACGCGCGCGCCGAACCATCCCTGCCGCGCAGCGAACCACGTATAGCCCCACGACATCGCCCACGCGATCAAGAGCACGCCCACGGAGATGAAGGCCGTCTCTTTCGTCGCAAATAAAAGCGCGGCGGAGACGGCGGCGAGAATCAGATAAGTCGAACGCTCGCCGTCGTAACGCCTGAGCAGCACGAACAGCGCGCCGAGGCTCAGCAGGGCGACCGCCAGAGCGGGCGTGTAATACTCCGGCCAATACGCCGCGCCGAGCGACGAGGCGACAAGCACAAGCGCTGCCGCCGCGATGCCTGCTCCCGAGAGCGCGCCCGGCGATGCATCGGGCGAATCCGGCGGCGCGTCGCATTCGTAAAAACGCAGTGCGGCTGCGACGACGCCGAGCGTGAAGAACACGAACATCATTTCGTGTATGAAGTAGCGCGAGAAGAAGACGACGCCGGGCGACAGCGCGAGGAGCGCTCCGGCCGAGAGCGCGCCGATTCGCCCGATGTAACGGCGCAGCCCGAGCGCGAGCCACACGGTCGCCATCCCGAAGATGAGCGGCAGGAGGCGCACCGTCCATGTGCCGTACATTTGCAGACGTTCGGCGGCGAGGGCTAACGGCAGGGTGAAATAGTAAAGCGTCGGGCCGTGATAATTGGTCGGGTCGTAGCGAAAGACGCCCGTGCGGATCAGGTTGTTGAGGAAGAAGCCGTTGACTCCCTCGTCGTGGTGCATCGGCCGGAGTTCGAGTTGGTAGAAACGCACGAAGGCTGCGACGAGCATCACGGCCGCGTAAGCGATCAACCACGCGCGCCGGGAAAGCTCACCGCCCGCGCCGGCCTCCGGCGTCTCGGCGGAGGGCGCGCCCTCCGTCTCGTTGCCCTGCGAGGTCTTCGCCTGCCAACCCTTCTGTTTACCGGCGCGCGACTTTGTAGAGGCTGTACCCACCTGTCTCCCCAACTTTCGTGAAGCGTCTGAAGAACTGTTCGTTGACCTGAATCGCGCCGCGCTCCAGTGGGCTGACGACGACGTACTCGACGCCGTGTTTCGCCAACAAGCTCTCCGCGTCGGGCGCTCCCGCGTACATGCGCCTGAGTTCGGCCTCGCGCGGCGCGTAGTCAATCCCCTGCGACCAGAGATGCCCCGCGTAGCCCATCAGGGCGCGCCGTCCGGTTAAATAAACGGGGTGATTATAAGTCGGCGCGTGAAGAATCAGTGAACGCGGAGCGGTCTCGGTCTTGATGATCTCGGCGAATTCCATGCCTTTCTTGTCGAACTCACGCTGCTCCGACGCTTCCGACACGACGCGCCACACGTCGAGCGCGCCCGCCGCCGTCAACATCAGCAACAGTACGACCGCCGCCGCGCGCGTCGCCATGTGCAGACGCCACAAGCGCGCCAGCAGCAACGCGACGAGCGGCACGGAGGCGATGTACCAGTAGTAGAGCACCTTGATGTTGTCCCAAATCCACGGCGAGATTTTCCCCGCGTTCGAGATGACGAACAGCAGCGTGAAGGGCAGGTAAAAAAGCAGGAGACGCTTCGGAGCGTCCACGGCGGCGCGACCGCGCCACGCCAACCACCCGAGCGCGGCGGCGAGCAGCGGGATGAACAGCCCCGTGTTCCTGAACCAGAACCATAACGCATTCTGCTCGCCGCGATCCCAACCGAACTGCCACCCGAAGAAACTCCCCGCCCGCGCCGCGCTCCCGCGCGTAGCCCACCACATCTGCGGCGCGGCGATCACGAGCGCGACCGCGAAAAAGATGAACCACGCGCGCCAGCGCGGAAACAGCAACGCAAGGCATCCGCCCATCAACATCAACACGACGAAACTGTGCGCGTGCGCCAGCGGCAACAAACCGGCGATCACGCCCGCGCCGAGCATCCGCGCGTCGGCGGGGGAAAGGGTAAAGGGGAAAAGGTTAAACGCGGGGAGCGGCGGCGGCTCGGCGGCCGCCGTCGGAGCTGCACGCTTCGCCTTCTTCCCGGCCTTCCCTTTCCGCCCGGCGACGCTTGCATCTTCTTCCTTTCCCCCTTCGGCCTTCCCCTTTTCGCCTTCATCCTCATCCCCCGTCGCCAGCCACCATTGCGTGATGACGACGAGCGCGAGCGGCAGGCCGAGCAACAGCCCGCGCTGCGGCACGAGCAGCGTCGTGATCGCGTTGCCCCAGCGAAACAGACCGTTTGAACTGATCGTGTAATCGTGCGGCAGGCGGCCCAGCAACTCGAAGAGGCCGAGACTGCCGCCCGACCACTCGCGCGTGAACGTCCACCAGCCGAGGCCGCCGCTCAACAATGCCAGCGCGGGCGTGATGAGCGCGGCCGTGTGGTCGCCGGTCAACCGCAGCGCGAAGCGATACAGCAACACGACGAGCGCAAGCGCGAGCACGAAGCTCTCCCAGAAGAGCGCGCCCTCCAGTGTCGCCCCCGCACGGACAAACATCGCCGCCACGAAGTCCACGATGAACGGGTAGGTCAGACGCGCGCCCGCGTATTCGGGATGTACCGGCGGGAAGTTCTCCCCGTAAGCGAAACCCGTGATGATGCTCAGGTGAAACGGCAGATCGCCGAGGTTGTTATCGACGCCCGTGAACATCTCGCCGCCGCGCACGAACATCGCCCGCCCGAAGACCCCCCGGAAGATTCCCGCGCACGCGACGAGGAGGACGAACCGCAGGAGGACGAAGAGTATGAACTCGCCGAGCGTGGTCGTATGCGGTCGTGTGAATGCCCTGCCCACGTTGAACCACACGCGCGCGCGCCATTCGCTTTTCGCCAACAGGGCGAGCGGCGCGGCGACGACGACGGCCGAGAGCGCGAGCGCGGCGGGCGTGAGTCCGAGGAACGAGGCGAAGATAAAACCGACGAGGCCGAGCGCGGCCAGCCCCGTGCACGCCCCGGCCGCGAGGCGCGCGAGAAAATGCGCGTCGCGGTCGTACAGGTATGTGACGAGCGCGCCGCTCATGATGGCGACGAGCGCGAGTATGAGTGCCATTTGCAAGCGCGTCTGACGCGAAACGTGTGTGGTCGAATTTGAAAACCCGGGACGGCGACGGGCGCGGGCGCGTTCAGTCTCCGGCGCGCGAGATTATACGCGAACCGGCGCGCGAAGTCCGCAAGGGTCTCTCGCTCTTCGCCGAAGTCCGGCGCGGGGGATACAGCAGCGGGCACAGGGGAAAGTGAAACCGCAACGCTGCTTTTGCTTTTGCCTTTCCGCGCCCCACGGTGTAAAAGAACTCATTCGCCGTAAGCAAATCGCGTGTGTTTAATTTAGAGAGGTTCATCCATGCTCCGCGCAGGTATTGTCGGGCTGCCGAACGTCGGCAAGTCCACGCTTTTCAACGCGCTCACGGCGCAGGCTTCCGCGCTCGCCGCCAATTACCCGTTCGCCACCATTGACCCGAACATCGGCGTCGTCGCCGTGCCCGACGAACGCCTCGCACCGCTCGCTGCGCTAGTCAAAACGAGCACTATCGTCCCGGCGACCGTCGAGTTTGTGGACATCGCGGGGCTGGTGCGCGGCGCGTCCAAAGGCGAGGGACTCGGCAACCAGTTTCTCGCCAACATCCGCGAGACTGACGCCGTGATCCAGGTCGTGCGCTGTTTCGAGGACGAGAACATCATTCACGTCGAAGGCTCGGTCAACCCCGAGCGCGACATCGAGACCATCCAGATCGAACTCGCGCTCGCAGACCTCGCCTCCGTCGAACGCCGCCGCGAACGCGCGCAAAAAACCGCTAAGGGCGGCGACAAGACGGCGCTGGCCGAAATCGCGCTGATAGACAAACTCCTGCCCGTGCTCTCCGAAGGCCAACCCGCGCGCCTCGTCTCTATGACGGACGAAGAACGCGCCACGGCGCGCACGCTCTTTCTCCTCACCATGAAGCCGACCATCTATGCGGCTAACGTGGACGAGGCCACGCTCGCCGCGCCCGAAGATAACGCCCACGTCAAGGCGGTGCGCGCGCTCGCCGCGAGCGAGGCGGCCGAGTCGGTCGTCATCTGCGCGCAGATCGAGGCCGAACTCGTCGAACTCTCGCCCGAAGATCGTCAGGGTTATTTGCAGTCGCTCGGCGTCGAAGGCAGCGGCGTGGACGACCTGATCAAAAGCGCCTACCGGCTGCTCGGCCTCATGTCGTTTTTGACGGCGGGCGAAAAGGAGGTGCGCGCCTGGACGACCCCGCGCGGCACGCGCGCCCCGCAGGCCGCCGGCACGATCCACTCCGACATCGAACGCGGCTTCATCCGCGCCGAAATCGTCAGCTACGACGACCTCACGCGCGCAGGCTCTTACGCCGCCGCCCGCGAACAGGGCTTGCTCCGCCTCGAAGGCAAAGAGTACGTTATGCAGGAAGGCGACGTGGTGAACTTCCGCTTCAACGTCTGAAGCTCACCAACTCACAC
>DATCWB010000075.1:0-5653 GCA_036566625.1 Pyrinomonadaceae bacterium | reverse complement strand
ACGCGCCGAAAGGTAAACGTTGAAGGAGGAACGCGGAACGATGAACTGACATCGGCCGCTTTTCATTCATCGTTCCGCATTCATCATTACTGCCTATGCTTCTTCAAGCCAACACCACCGCTCTCTTCAGCCTGCGCGACCTGCAGTTGATCGTGCCCGAGTTGATCCTGACGCTCAGCGCGTGCGTCGTGCTCGTCATGGAAGTCATTCTCCCGCGGCGCGAGCGCAAGTGGACGGCCTACTTCGCGCTCGCAGGCGTCGCGCTCGCCGCCGTCTCGCTTTTCCTGCTCTGGCAGACCAACCGCGACAATCTGCCGCTCGACGCTTTCTACGGAATGGTGCGCATAGACGGCTTCGCGCTCATCTTCAAAATGATCTTCCTCCTCGCCGCCGCGCTGACCATCGCGATCTCGCTGCGCTATCTGGACGTGGAGGGAGAGCAGCGCGGCGAGTATTACGCGCTTGTGTCGTTCGCCACCGTCGGCATGATGTTTCTCGCGTGTGGCTACGATCTGATCTCGCTCTACATCAGTCTTGAGTTGATGGCCCTGACCTTCTACGTGCTCGTCGGATTTACGAAGCGCGAGCGGCGTTCCAACGAGGCGGGCATGAAATATTTCCTGCTCGGCGCGTTCTCCTCCGGCGTGTTGCTCTACGGCATGTCGCTCCTGTTCGGCATCGCCGGTTCGACCAACCTCGGCGACATCTCGCGGAGCGTCTCCGCCACGCTCGGACAAGTGCCCCTCGAAGGCGCGCTCGACGGCGGCCTACCGCTCCGGCCGCTGTTGTTGCTCGGCATGATCGCGCTCGCCGCCGGTCTGTTCTTCAAGATCGCCGCCGTGCCGTTTCATATGTGGGCACCCGACGCTTACGAGGGCGCGCCCACCTCCGTCACGGCCTTCCTCTCCACGGGGTCGAAGGCCGCGAGTTTCGCACTCTTCGCGCGCATCTTTCTCGAAGCCCTCGGCGGGATGCGCGCCGACTGGGCGCCGCTCGTCGGCCTCGTCGCCGCCGTCACGATCATGGTCGGCAACTGGGCGGCCGTCACGCAAACGAACGCGAAGCGCCTGCTCGCCTATTCATCGATCTCGAACGCAGGCTACCTGCTGCTCGGCGTCATTGCCGCGAACGAATATGGCTACGTCGGCCTCGTCGTCTATCTGTTCGTCTACACGCTGATGAACATCGGCGCGTTCGGCGTGATCATCAGTTTGCGTCGTCGCGGCATCATCGGCGACAACGTGGACGATCTGACGGGGCTGGGGCAGAAAGCGCCGGGCATGGCTTTGATGATGACGATCTTCATGCTCTCGCTCGGCGGCCTGCCGCTGACGGGCGGCTTCATCGGCAAGTGGTTTCTCTTCGGCGGGCTGCTGCAACGCGCCGCCGCGGACGGCAAAGACTGGTACGTCTGGCTCGCCATCTGGGCGATCCTCAACACGGTCGTCTCCTTCTTCTACTATGTCCGCTTCATCCGCGTGATGTATCTCGGCGACGGCGTGGCCGATGCGCGCCCGCTCTCGCTCTCGCCCGCGCTCAGCGCCGCGCTGGTCGTCGCCGTCATCGGCGTCATCGTGATCGGCGTCTACCCGCAGCCGTTCATCAACCTCGCACAGACGCTCGTCTCTTCGTTGACGGGCGCAGCCTCGGGCGCGTTTGCTCTTAAATGACACGCCTCCCTCCTTAACGACTCACTCACAGGAGATAAGCAACATGACTCGCACACCGACTGCCCTGAACCGGCTGATCATCGCGTTAGTCTTTGCAACTCAACTCTTCCTGCTCGCTCCCGCGACGCAGGCTTCGGGCAACACGATTCCCACGACCCCGCAAAATACGAATACGGCAGGCAGAGATCGGATGCCGCCCAATGAGAACATCGCGATGCCCGCGAACATGAGACGGCCACGGGCGCGGAGCCGTGCCGCGTGCCGTAGGCGCTGTAGGCTGCGGCCATGCAATACGATAAGAAACAGGGCTGAACGGGTGCGCTGTTATGAGAGACAGGCCGCTTGCCTGAGACAGTGCGGTTAAGCCATGCGTCCTGACTTGCCGGGGCGGTGCTCTCGTGAGAGCATCGCCCCGGTTTTTTATGGGCGTCTTTTATCTCTTCGCCGCGCTGCTCCTCCTGCAAGCCCTCGTCTCGCTCCGCGGCGGCGCGCGCTACCTGCGCTACTTCCGCCGCGAACTCTCCGCCCCCGCGTTCGCCTTCACGCCCTTCCTCACCCTCGTTGTCCCCTGTCGCGGCCTCGATCAGGATTTGCGCGAAAACCTCGACGCGCTCTGCCGCCAGAATTATCCGGCCTTCGAGATCGTCTTCGTAGTTGATAGCTCCGACGACCCGGCGTTACGAATTATCGAACAGATGCGCCGGGCTTGGGAGAAAGCTGCGTCTCCGCTGACGCGCTCTCTGGTGGCGGGCGCGGCCGTCGAGAGCGGCCAGAAAGTTCACAACCTCATCGCCGCCGTGGGCGCGGCGGACGCTCGCAGCGAAGTTTTCGTCTTCGCCGACTCGGACGCGCGCCCCGGCCGCGATTGGTTGCGCGCGCTCGTCGCGCCGCTCGCCGACGAGAACACGGGCGCGGCGACCGGCTACCGCTGGTTTATCCCTTCAAAAAATTTTGCCTCGCACCTGCGCGCCGTCTGGAACGCCTCGATTGCTTCCGCGCTCGGCGAAAACTCGCGCTCGAATTTTTGCTGGGGCGGCGCGACCGCGATCCGGCGCGAAACCTTCACACGCCTGCGCATGGCCGAAGCGTGGCGCGGCACGCTGTCCGACGATTTCGCGCTCACCCGCGCGCTCCAAAACGCGCGCCTCCCCGTACATTTCGTCCCGCGTTGCCTGACGGCCTCTCACGAAGTCTGCAACGCGCGCGAACTCCTCGAATTCACCACGCGCCAGCTCAAGATCACGCGCGTCTACGCGCCGCGCCTGTGGCGGATCGTGCTCGTCTCGAATTTCCTCTTTGTCGCGGTCTTTTACGGCGGCCTCGCGCTTGCGCTATTGCGCTACGAGCGCGGCCTGCCCCGTGCGCTGCCGCTCGCCCTCGTCGCCTGTATCTTCGCGCTCGGTTCGGCGAAAGCCGCCATGCGCCTGCGCGCGGTCGCGCTCGCGCTCGCGCCGGAGCAAAAAATATGGCGTGCCGGGACGCTGGCCGCGCACGTCCTTCTGTGGCCGCTCTCGTCCGCGCTCTTCCTCTACAATGCGATAACAGCCGCCCTCTCGCGCCGCATACGCTGGCGCGGCATCACCTATGAATTGAAATCCCCGTCGGAAACTGTCATCATCAACGCCACACGCTTCGCAGAGGCAGACACGACCGGAGATGTCGCGCGCCGCGCCTGAACCAGATGTCCAACAAAGCAGTCAAACTTTTTCAGTTGCTCCGCTCGACCGAACGCGAGCGGCGTCTCGGCACGGTGATCCTGTTCGTCACCTCGCGCTGCAACGCACGCTGCGCGACCTGCTTCTACTGGGACGAACTCAACCAGCCGGGCGACATGACGTTCACGCAACTCGAACGAGTCTCGCTGACGATGCCGCCCATCACAGACCTCTGGCTCTCGGGCGGCGAGCCGACGCTGCGGCGCGATCTGGGCGACATCATCAACCTCTTCGTGCGCAACAACGGGGTGCGCCGCGTCATCATCCCGACGAACGCCATCATCAAGGCGCACGTCGTCGAAGCGGTCGGGCGCGCGCTCGCCGACAACCCCGCGATAGACCTCTACCTCAACGTTGCGCTCGACGGCTACGGCGAGACGCATGACCGCATCCGCGGCGTGCCCGGCAACTGGGAGAAAACTCTCGACTGCATACGCGCCCTCTACCCGCTGAAAGAAAAGTACGGGGAACGCTTCCGCCTCAACGTCAACACGGTCGTCTGCGCCGAGAACTACACCGAGATCGAACAACTCTCCGCATACCTCTGGGAAAACTTCCGGCTCGACGGTCATTACTTCAACCTCATACGCGGCGAGACCAAAGCGGGCGCGGCCATCAAACAGGTGCCGCCCGAAGTGCTGCCCGAGATGTACGCACGCGTCTCGGCCTTGACGAAGCGTTATGGCGAGCGCATGTTCGCCGACGACGAGGCGACCACGCGCTTCGTCAAATCCATCGCCTACGTCGGCGCGATCACGACGCACTACCGAACCCAACTCGCCAACTTCGACCGCCAGACCGCGTGGCCGTTCCCCTGTACGGCGGGCGAGACGACGGCCGTCATCGATTACAACGGCGACGTGCGCGCCTGTGAGTTGCGCGAAAAATTCGCCACGCTCGTGGATTACGATTACGATTTCGGCGCGCTCTGGAACGGACAACAGAGAGGAGCGGAACTCGCCGCCATCGACGGCGGAAAAACCTGCTGGTGCACACACGTCTGCTTCATCCACGACTCGATGCGCCACTCGCGCCGCGCCCTCCTCTACGAGTTGCCGAAGAACTATGCGACGCGCGGGAAATGGTAGTTTCAAGTTCCGAGTTTCAGGACTGAGGTTGCACGATCTTTAAGTTGAAACCCGAAATTTGAAAATCATGCAGACTTGAAACTTTGAATCTGAAACCTGAAACCTAAAGTCATGGCAAAGCGAGACGACGAGAACGTCAACAGTAAGAGCAGCGTGGTTTACGGGGCGGTGCTGTCGCTGGCCTTGTCCATCGTGTCATGCCTGCTGGTCGGGTGGGCTTTGGATCGCTGGCTGGGCACAAGCCCGTGGCTCATCGTGGCGGGAATCGTGCTCGGGTCGATAGCCGGATTCATGCAGTTTATACGCCTGATGTCGCGGATTCAGTGAGGAGATTGACGCCGCGCCGGTATGAGAAACCGCCCACGCCTCTTGTTCGCGGCTGCCGCCATTGCTCTGGCGGGGTGGCTTATTTTCGTCGGGCTGTTTCTCCACCTTAGTTCCTACGACCCGTATAGTTGGGCTTTCCCCGGCAGAGAAAGTGACCTGAGCAGAAGCCTATATCTCGAACGTAGATACCTATACATTAAGCTCGGAGTCGTCTCGTTTGTCTTCGCGGTAGCGTCTGGGCTAGCCGGACTGATGACCAAACGTGCTAACCCGGATTAAGTATATTTTTCAGGAACGGAAACGTCCCGCCGCCGAAACTTCACCACTCGACAGCCCGCCGCCTGAGCATGTAGAATCTAGCGTTCTACGATGAATGAAATTGCAGATAACGACGCGCCAAGCGGTGAAATGTCAGGCGAAGTGGAAAGCACCGATGCGTCCGCGATGGCGGAGCGGTTGTTCCGCGTGATGATCTGGACGGTGGGCGCGGCTGTTATCGTAAGCGCGGTGTTGATGCCGTGGCGCGTGACGACGGGACTGTTCATCGGCGGCGCGCTCTCGCTGCTGAATCATCATTGGATGCGGACGGCCATCATGGCGGCGTTCGCGCTCTCCGCGGACACGGGCGCGCGGCCGAAACTGAAAGTCGTGCGTTTCATCACGCGCTATCTGATCGTCGCGGTCGCTCTCTTCGTCGCCAGTTGGCTCGACATCGCATCTTTGACGGCCATGCTCGTCGGCCTCTGCTCGTTCGTCGTCGCCGCGCTCGCGGAAGGTTTCATGCAGACTTATTTCGTGATCATACATCGAGAGGAAACTAAATAATGTTCTGGTTGCTGCAAGGGCATGGCGA
>DATCWB010000074.1:0-6223 GCA_036566625.1 Pyrinomonadaceae bacterium | reverse complement strand
GTGCTTCCAGTCGTGTGCCGGAGAGCCAATGTCTCTGCCAGTTGGCGAAGTCGGCGTACTGGACGGGGAGCGGGGCCAGCGGTGAGGGCGAGCCGGCGTGAAAGGCGGTGTAGAGAGCGGAGAGTTCTTCGATGAGGATGGCGGTCGACCAGCCGTCGCCGGAGATGTGATGGAGTGTAAGGAGGAGGATGGAGTCGGAGTCTGACAGGCGCAGCAGGCGCGCGCGCACCAGCGGCGCTTGCAGCAGGTCGAAAGGCTTCTGTTCCTCTTCGCTCATCAGGCGCGTTGCGCACTCTTCGCGGGCTTCAAGGGGCAAGCCTCGCAAGTCGGCGACGGGCAGCCCGACGTGTACCTCGGGCACTATGATCTGCACCGGCCGCCCTTCAATCGAGCCGAAGTTGGTGCGCAGGGATTCGTGGCGGCGCACCACTTCGTCGAGACTCTGTTGCAGGCTGATTTCATCAAGCGTGCCTTTCATGCGCAGCGCGCCGCACATGTTGTAGAGCGAGCGCCCGGGCTGCAACTGTTCGAGGAACCAGAGCCGTTGTTGCGCGTAAGAGAGCATCAATTCGCCTTCTCTGCTCGTCGCACGCAGGGCGGGAGCCTGCGAGTCTTCCCCGCGTCCCAAATCCTTTTCAATCCTCTCCGCGAGCGCCTTGATCGTCGGCTGCTCAAACAGAAATCGTAACGGCACTTCGACCGCGAACGCTTCTCTCACGCGCGACGCCGCGCGCGTCGCCAACAATGAATGGCCGCCGAGCTCGAAGAAATCTTCTTCCACCCCGATGCGCCGCCGCAGCCCCAACACGTCTGCCCAAATCCCCGCCAAAACTTCTTCGATGGGCGTTTGCGGAGCGATATAGAAGCCCTCGCCTGTCTCCGGCTGCTCCGGCGCGGGCAAGCGCTGACGGTCAACTTTTCCGTTCGGCGTCAGGGGCAGACAATCGAGTTGCATAAAGGCGGAGGGAATCATGTATCCAGGCAGACGCCCCTTGAGATAGCCGTGCAAGTCGGCAACCGTAGCCGCGCTCTCCGGTTCGCAGACCACGTAAGCCGCCAACTGTTTGTCGCCCGGTTTCGGCTCGTGCGCGACGACGACGCTTTCGCGTATCGACGGATGCCCGCCCAGCGCGGCTTCGATCTCGCCGAGTTCGATGCGGAAGCCGCGCACCTTCACCTGCGCATCGAGGCGTCCGAGAAATTCGATATTCCCGTCGGGCAGGTAACGGACGAGATCGCCCGTGCGGTACAGATACTCCCCGCCCCTTTGGCTATAGACGTGCGGAATAAACTTCTCGGCGGTCAGTTCCGGGTGGTTCAAATAACCGCGCGCCAGCCCGTCGCCCCCGGCGCACAACTCTCCGGCGACGCCCACGGGAACCGCCCGCAGGTTTCTATCCAGCACATACACTTCCGTGTTGGAGATGGCTCGCCCGATTGAAACGTTCAGGCCGAAAGCATCGGGCGCGGCCGACGGGTTGCAGCAGGTGAAGGTCGTGTTCTCCGTCGGGCCGTAGCCGTTGATGACGCGGCAGCCTTCGACCTCTCTGAGCACGCGCTCGACGTGAGACGGCGACAGCACATCGCCGCCCGCGAGCAACTGGCGCACGCCGCGCAAATCCTGCGGGCGTTCCTCGACCATCAGGTGGAAGAGTCCGGCCGTCAGCCAGAGCGTCGTGACCTGTTGCCGTCGCAGTGTTTCGCCCAACTCCTCCAGAGAGGAACGCCCGGCGGACATCACCACCAGACGCGCGCCGTTGAGCAGGCTGCCCCAGACCTCGAAGGTCGAAGCGTCAAAGGAAAGGGGCGCATATTGCAGGAACACTTGATCCGCGTCGAGCCACGCATAGTTTGTCTGTTTGACGAGTCGCGCCACCGCCCTGTGCGGGACGCTCACGCCCTTCGGTCGCCCGGTCGAGCCTGACGTGTAGATGATGTAGGCCAGATTATCCGCCGAGACGTTCGATGCCGGAGCGCGCCCGCTGTGGGCTGCGATGAGATGTGCGTCCGTATCGAAGCAGACGATCTGCGCGTGCTGTTCCGGCAAGCGTTCGAGCAAATTCTGCCGCGTCAGCACCACCCGCGCGCCCGCGTCTTCGAGCATGAACTTGAGACGCGGCTGCGGGTATTGCGGATCGAGGGGCACATACGCGCCGCCCGCCTTAAGGATGCCGACCAGACCGACGATCATGTCGCCGGAACGATCCGACATGATCGCCACCGGGGTCTCCGCGCCGACGCCGAGCGTGCGCAGATGGCGCGCCAGCCGGTTGGCTCGCACGTCTAACTCCGCATACGTCAACTGCTCGTCGCCGTAGACGACGGCAATCGCGTCGGGCGTGCGCGCCGCCTGTGCCGCGAACATTTCGTGCAAACACTGCTCTCGCGCGTACTCGCTCCGAGTTCCCTTCCATTCGTCCAGCAGGAGATGTGTTTCCTCGTCCGTCAGCATCGGCAGGCCGGATAGACTCTGCCCGGAATCGAGCGCGATGCCTTGCAACAGTTGTTCAAAGTGCGTCGCCATCCGGCGGATGGTGGCGGGTTCAAAGAGACCGGCGTTGTAATTCAAACTCGCGCTCAAACTCCCGTCCGGCTCGTCCTGCAAAACCAGCATCAGGTCGAATTTGGCGACGGAGTTTGCGCCGCCTTCCAGGCGCGTTTGCAATCCCGGCATGTCGAGGTTTCCCCCGACGTTGTTTTGCAGGACGAACATGACCTGAAAGAAGGGCGTGCGGCTCAGGTCTCGCTCCGGCTGCAACTCCTCGACCAACTTCTCGAACGGCACATCCTGATGCGTGAACGCTCCCAGCGTCGCCTCTCGCACCCGCCCCACCAACTCCCGAAAACTCAACTCTCCGCCGACCTGCGTCCGCAAGACCAAGGTGTTGACGAAGAACCCGATCAGGTCTTCCGTCTCTCGCCGCGTCCGTCCCGCGATGGGAGTGCCGACGAGGATGTCTTCCTGTCCCGTCCACCGATACAGCAGCACCTTGAAGGCCGCCAGCAGCGTCATGTAAAACGTCGCGCTCTCAAGACGACTCAGATGCTTAAACGACTGAGCCAGCGTCGCGGGTATGACAAACGGCTCGCTCGCGTTCCGGTTGCTTGAAGTGGCGGCGCGCGGCCTGTCGGTCATCAATTCAAGCGCGGCCGGCGCACCGTCAAGCTGCCGTCGCCAGTAGGCAAGCTGCGCGTCGAGCGTGCCGCCTTTCAGCCAATCGCGCTGCCAGCCTGCATAGTCCGCATATTGAACTGGCAACTCCGCGAGCGGCGAGGGACTACCCGTGGTGAGAGCGCGATATAGCGTGGCGGCTTCCCTGACGAGCACGCCCGTTGACCATCCGTCGCTAATGATATGGTGCATCGTCAGCACGAGAAGGTATTCGTCTTTCCCTGTGCCGAGCAGGCAGGCGCGGAGCAGAGGGCCGCGCGTCAAGTCGAACGGGCGCGCCGCTTCGACGGCGACGAGCCTCTCGATCTGCGCTTCGCCGAGAGCAGCGGCGTCGATTAGCGCGAGCGTCACAGGGCGGGGCGGGCTGATGATTTGCACCGGCTCTGTGCCGGCCGTGCCGAACGTCGTGCGCAACGACTCGTGCCGCGCGGTCACCTCATTCAACGATTGTTCCAGCGCGTGGATATTGAGTGCGCCGTTGAAACGCACCGTCGCGGGGATGTTGTAGGCCGGGCTGTGGGGTTCGAGTTGGTCAAGGAACCAAAGACGCTGCTGCGCGAATGAGAGTTGAAGCCCGGCGGCGCGCGAGACCGGCCGGATGTGCGGGCTTTGCAAACCTGCCCCGGCGCTGACCGCCTCTTCGACGCGCTTCGACAATTCCTCCACCGTCGGACTCTCGAACAGGGAGCGCAACGGCAACTCGACCTCGAACGCTTCCCTGATACGCGACACCACGCGCGTCGCCACCAGCGAGTGCCCGCCCAACTCAAAGAAGTTGTCGTTGATGCCGACCTGTTCAAGCTCAAGCGCCGTCGCCCAGATGCCCGCCACGATCTCTTCAACCGGGGTTCGCGGCGCGACAAAAGCGACGCCATCCCCGCCCGCATTCGAGGAGACGGGCGCGGGCAGCGCGCGGCGATTAATCTTTCCGTTCGGCGTCAGCGGCAGGCTGTCGAGCCGCATCAAGACCGAGGGAATCATGTGTGCCGGTAAGCTCCGCCCGAGGAAACTGCGCAACTCGCCGACGCTGAAAGTTTGATCCGGCTGGGCTACGACGTAAGCCGCCAGATGCTTCGAGCCGCCCGCGTCTTCTCGCACCACGACGACGCACTCGCCCACCGCCGGATGACCGTTGAGCGCGGTTTCGATCTCGCCGAGTTCGATGCGGAAGCCGCGCACCTTCACCTGATAATCGCCGCGACCGAGATATTCAAGAACCCCGTCGGGGCGATAGCGCACGATGTCGCCGGTCTGGTACATGCGCGCGCCCGCATCGAGACTGAACGGGTGCGCGAGATATTTCTCGCCCGTCGCGTCGGGGCGGTTAAGGTATCCGCGTGATAGTCCCGCCCCGCTCAGGTACAACTCGCCCGAGACGCCGATTGCCACCGGCCGCAAGTGCTTATCAAGAACGTAGGCTTGTGTGTTTGAGATGGGACGACCAATGGGCGGGTTCTCGTCGAATCCTTTGCGCATCAACATCCACGTCGAATAGGTTGTGTCTTCCGAGGGGCCGTAGAGATTGTAGACAGCCCTGACCGTCTCCTGCTCGTAGAGGCGTGTAACGAGACGCTGCGGCAACGCTTCACCGGCGAGGTTGATGACCCGCGCCGATTCCGGCACGCCTTTAATCCTCAACAACTCCGCGATGGCCGAAGGCACGGTGTTGATTAACGTCACGGTATAAGCGGCCGGAAGCGCGGGCAGGCCGAGCGCGTTGTCGGCGAGCACAATCGCCCCGCCCGCGCCGAGCGTGACGAACAACTCGTAGACGGAGAGGTCGAAGCAGATGGAGGTTGAGGCGAGCACACGCTCCAATTCCGGAGGAGTGAAAACTTCGTTCGCCCACATGCACATCGCCACCGCCGCGCGATGTTCGATGGCGACGCCCTTCGGCCGCCCGGTCGAGCCTGACGTGTAGATGACGTAGGCCAGATTATCGCTCGCCGTCGCGCTCGCAAGCGGTTCTTTCGACTGCCGCGCGATCTTCTCATGGTTCGTGTCCAGGCATAACGCCTGCGCCGTAGAGGCCGGAAGAGTTTCAATCAACGCCTGTTCGGTCAGCACCACTTGCGCCCCCGAATCGGCCAGCATGAAGGCCACGCGCTCTGCCGGATACTGCGCGTCGAGCGGCACATAAGCGCCGCCCGCCTTAAGTATGCCGAGCATCGCCACGACCAACTCCGTCGTCCGCGAAAGGTATAGTCCGACGCGCGTCTCCGCGCCGACGCCGAGCGAGCGCAGATGGCGCGCGAGTTGATTAGCCCGCCCCTCCAACTCCGCATACGTCAACTGCTCGTCGCCGTAGACGACGGCAATCGCGTCGGGCGTGCGCGCCGCCTGTGCCGCAAACATTTCGTGCAAACACTGCTCTCGCGCGTACTCGCTCCGAGTTCCCTTCCATTCGTCCAGCAGAAGATGTGTTTCCTCGTCCGTCAGCATCGGCAGGCTGGAAAGACTCTCGGCGGGATTGGCGACGATGGCGGACAGCAGATTTTTATAGTGGGCGAGGAAGCGCGAAATTGTCGAAGACCCGAAAAGGTCTGTGTTGTACTGTAGGACGGCGCAGAGACCTTGCTCGGTATCCTGCATGGAGAGCGATAGATCAAACTTCTCCGTCGCGTTATGAACGTCGAGCAGATCGAGTTGCAGCCCCGGAAGCTCCAGAGTCGCCGTCGAAGCATTTTGCAGAATGAACATGACCTGGAAGAAGGGCGTGCGGCTCAGGTCTCGCTCCGGCTGCAACTCCTCGACTAACTTCTCGAACGGCACGTCCTGATGCGTGAACGCTCCCAGCGTCGCCTCTCGCACCCGCCCCACCAACTCCTGAAAACTCAACTCTCCACTGACCTGCGTCCGCAGGACCAAAGTGTTGACGAAGAACCCGATCAGGTCTTCCGTCTCTCGCCTCGTCCGTCCCGCGATGGGCGTGCCGACGAGGATGTCTTCCTGTCCCGTCCACCGGTACAGCAACACCTTGAAGGCCGCCAGCAACACCATGTAGAGCGTTGCTCCCTGCGCCCGGCTCAACTCCCGCAATCGCCCGCTCAA
>DATCWB010000073.1:0-7265 GCA_036566625.1 Pyrinomonadaceae bacterium | reverse complement strand
CCCCCGAAGCGGCACTCGGCCTCGTCCGAAAGCTACAGGAGGGCGTGCGTCATGTCCACGCCGGAAACATTTTGATCGTGGACCTAAACGAGATGAACTTTTTGGTCGCGGAGGATTTCGCGCAGGTGTTCTTCATAGACGTAGACAGCTACCAGACCCCGTGCCACCCCGCCACAGTCCTGATGGAGAGCGTGCGGGACAGGCACGCCCAAAAATTCACGACCGGCTCTGACTGGTTCTCCTTCGCCGTCGTCTCCTTCCAGTTGTTCGTCGGCATCCACCCTTACAAGGGCAACTACCCTCCGTTTCAGGGGCTGCCCGACACGGAAAGGAAACTCGACGCGCGGATGCGCGCCAACGTGTCCGTCCTCAGTCCCGAAGTTTCCGTTCCGGCATCCTGTCTTCCCTTCTCCGTCATCCCTCCCGCCTATCTCGACTGGTACAGGGCTGTCTTTGAAGAGGGCAAGCGGCTGCCGCCGCCTGACAACGCGCAGCCCATCCTCACGCTCGCCGCGCAGAGCACATCCCGCAATGTCGGAAGTGCTCATTTCGAGTACACGCCGGCGGGGGACTTCGACGGCGAGATCGTATGGCATGACGGCATCATTACAACTACCCAGAAGAGCATCTATTTCCACGGGGAGAACTTCCCGAAGCCGCAGGCCGACGTGCGTGTGGCCGCGACGCCGCGATTGGGGCACCTGGTGGCTGCTTATAAGAGTGGGGGCAAACCCTGCTTCCGAGACCTGACCGCCGCGCGAGACCTTAACCTCGGAATCGACGGCGAGGAGGTCATGCTGTGCAACGGGCAGTTCTATGTTAAGCAAAGGGAGAACATTTTTGCGGTCGAATTTATCGAGCTTCGGGGCGACATTTTGTTGGGGATCAACCCTGTCGCAAATGTTATGATTGAGTCCACCCGGATGTTTGAAGGGATAGCGATTCAGAATCTTCTGGGGGCTTACTACGCCTCGATTTTTCCTGCGCCCGGCGTGTCCCATCAGGTTCGCCTGAACGAACTCGACGCCTATCAGATTCTGGACGCGCGCCTCTGCCGCAACGTGCTGATGGTCGTCGGGGCTAAGGGCGGCCGGTACGACAAGCTCATCTTCCGCTTCGCGGATGATTTCGGCGGCTATGACGCACGGGTGGCGCCGGATGTCTCTTCAACCGATCTCAACTTTACGGTGCTCGACAGCGGGGTTGTGTTGCACATGGCCGACGAAGGCACGCTGGAAGTCTTTTCGCGGCTCAGGGGCTTCCCAGACATCAGAACCCTGCAAGACCTGTCCGTCGGAGGCGACGCGCGGCTATTCCACACCGGAGCGCAAGCGCTCGTCGCGCGCGGCAGCAGGTTATACAAGTTTACAATGCGGCGAGAGCACGCACCCTGATGAACGCGATAGCTTTCACAGATGAGTTCCACAAACCAGAGCGGACACTACGAGAAGCAACACCGCGGCACGCAGGCGGATTACGAGGCGTACTTCGCCGGGATGGACGCCTCCATGCAGCAGAAGGTGGCGCTCACCACGGCACACTTCCCCGTGCGCGGCCGCATCGCCGATATGGGGTCGGGCTCCGGGCGCGGAACTTACGATCTGGCCTGCCTCTACGGGGGGTTGGAGTTGGTGGGCGTGGACATCAATCCGGTTTCGGTAGAGCGTGCGGGTCAACAGTTCAGTCGCCCGAACCTTTCTTACATGGTGGGCGACATCTCCGACAAGGTTTTCCCTCCTGAGTCGCTGGACGGCATTCTCAACTCCTCGGTGCTCCATCACGTCACCAGCTTCAACGACTTCGACGTTAACCGTGTGCTCGCCACCTTGGACAATCAAGTGGCGCAGCTTAAAACCGGCGGCGTCATCATCATCAGAGACTTCGTCATCCCGGACGGGCCGGAGCAGGTCTATCTCGACCTGCCGGGCTTGGAAGATACGGAAGCCGCAGATGTCGCCGAGCTATCCACGGCAGCCCTGTTTGAACTGTTCGCGCGCAACTGGCGCAGCAGCGTCAACCGCGACGGGCATGTTCCATACCTCAGAATGAAATCACCGCGTCCGGGCTTCGTCCGTTACAAACTCGGCCTTCGCGCGGCGGCGGAATTCGTGCTGCGCAAAGATTACCGCGCGGACTGGGAGACGGAGATTCTGGAGGAGTACACCTATCTCACCCAGACGGATTTTGAGGAGGCATTCCGTTCGCGGGGTCTGCGCATTATCACCTCCCGCCCGCTCTGGAACCCATGGATCGTGCAGAACCGCTTTGAAGGTAAATTCCATCTTGCAGACCTGAGCGGAGCCCCGTTGCGGTTTCCGCCGACAAACTACCTGATCGTGGGCGAGAAGGTGTGCGCCGACGCCGGGGTCGAACTCTTTGAGAGACAGCGGCGGGCGATCTCGTCGCCAAATTTTTTGAGCCTCAGCGGTTACAGACACGAAGCGACCGGACAGTTGATGGAGCTTGTCGAACGGCCACATCAAACGCTCGACGTGGTGCCCTGGTGCGAAAGTGCAGGACAGGTCTTCGTGTTCGCCAAGAAGGATTTTCCGCGACCCGTCGTCAACGCCTGCCCCGACCAGCCGCGCCTTAACTCGACGACCAACTCCGGATACATCACCGAGCCGATCAGCGCTATCGTCAACTCGGAGGGAGACGAAGAAAAAGAGGTCTGTAGAATTCTGCGAGAGAGAGCCGGGTTCGGAGCGGAAGATGTGGTCGGGGTCGGCGGGCGGTTCTCTTATTACACTTCCCCCGGAGGCGTCAACGAACTCGTCATATCACGTCTGGTCGAAGTTCGCCCCGGACAGACGGATTTCATGTTCCCCAACTACACCCCTTTCACCGATGCCGGGACGGTGCGTGAGTTGGACGCGGCTCAGGTCTTGCGGGCGTGCCACGTCGGAGGATTGTTCGACGCAAGGCTTGAGATAAATATATACCGCCTGCTTCACGAACTCGGTAGAAATTACGGGCCGTGGATCGGCGCGCCCATCGACTTAGCCGTTCAACAACAGACGTTCACACCATCAGACTCCGCACACGTCATGTCGCCCCCCGCTCGCGCCGCGTTCAGTCAACCTGTGCCTCTGCCCCGGCCGCAGTTCCTCTCTTTGTGTGAGGGCAGTTTTGCGGAGCGTGACAGGGAGGGACGGATACGTGCCGAGGCTCGATTTGAATACGTGCGCCCCGCGCGCCTGAGCAATAACACTCTGGTCGTTTTACCTGTGACGCGGACGGAAGAAGGAGTATTCGTTGGAGTCGAACACCGTGACCTGCCGGCCATTCAATCTTTCAGCGGCAGTTCGAGAATCACTGTAACTCCGGCGTGGCGTTTGCCGCCGACGGTTAAAGACCATTTCGAGATTCCACAATTTTTGAAGGAAGCGTTGAAACGCGACTTTAACCTTTGCGCCGGTCGGGTATGGGAGTTGGGGGGTTCATATTTTCCGTCTTCGGGCGTGACACCCGAAGTCGTTTACCCCTTCGTGGTAGAGGTCAACGCCGGTAACAATCCCGTCTCCGCTCTTCAGTTTATTCCGTTGGGCGAGCTTACAGGTAAGCCCCATCTGGTGCAGGACGCCCATCTTCTGATAGCGGCATTCAGACTGGCTCACGCTTTAGGAGTGCTGCCATGAGCAGGAGAACTTGCTCCGACAAAAGTCTGCCAAAGCGACTGATTTTGCCTGGAGGCCGAAACTCGACTCTTCGGGATGTGGTCATTCAGCTCTTTACAGGGAGAACGGGTTATGCCACCAGACCGCCAACGCAGGCGCGTTAAATATCTCAACAGTTTCGACGCCGTGTAGTCGAATTTCGAAGGGGAAGCACCCATAGGCGCTTCCCCTTTGAAATTCGTTGAATGGGACGGGACAGTTATTTCGTCGGGTTGAAAATCCACTTCGCGGAGTGCATGAAGGCACGTCCTTTTCAGCCCCGGCCCTGCTTCGCCAGCTCTAGCTCGTCGCCTTGTCTGACTTGCCGCAGTTGGCGGCCTGCCACTTCTCGCAGTCCTTCTGGCTCGCCGGCCCATAGACTTGACTGTAAATCGCCGCGTAGATGTCGCCGTGCGGAATCACCTTGCAGTCCTCATACTTTTTGCCGGTGCTCGCCGTTAACGCAATGACGATATATCCTCTCGACCTATCATCGGAATTGTCGGCCATGAGGTAGCTCCTTTCGCTGTCCGTGTGGTTTTAATTAAGGCTCGCGCCAGCGGCGGGCTCTCGCGGGCTGGTGCGAGGCATCTCCAAGCGGGGGCACAATAAACTTACGACCGAACGATGTCAATGCACGCTCCGAGCCCGATCAGGCTTGAGACTGCGACGACGTTATCTATTTCAATTGCATGTTTGAGGCCGAACGGAAAGCCCAGGCTAGGCAGCGCGAATGCGCCGGACGACGCCCACCGAATTTCCCCAACAATTCGTCCGACACTTCACTGCGTCGGCTCTGGGGTAGTGTTTCAAAACCAGGCTCTCAGTTATAATCCCTCCTTCACTATCATCTTTCACATTCCGGGTTATTGATCAATGAGACGCAGCACCCCGCCCTTCAAATGGTCACATTCAGTCCCGGCAAACTGAACACGTTATGCGTAGAAGAACTTTTCTACTCGGCCTCGCGGCGTTCGCCGCTTCGGCAAGCGCGCAACACAATCGCAGGGGCACTGCCCCGGCGCTCGAAGCCGCCGTCGATGAGATCGCGGCGGCGGCTCTCGGCGAGCGTAATATCCCCGGCCTCTCCATCGCGGTGGCGCGCGGTGGCCGGACGGTTCTAGCAAAGGGCTACGGCTTCGCCGATCTCGAAGGGCGCGTGCCCGCCGCGCCGGATACCGTCTACCAGATCGGCTCCGTCTCCAAGCAGTTCACGGCCGCAGCCGTCATGCGCCTCGCCGAGCGTGGGAAGGTCACACTCGACGACCCACTCACTAAGTACCTGCCAGACTACCCGACCCGCGGACACCGTGTGCTCGTCCGACACCTGCTCCAACAGACCTCCGGCATCAGAGAGTTCTTCACCGTCAAGGGTTTTGACGAGATGGAGTCTGGTTCACCGGAAAAGTATTCGCGCCAGAACCTCATCGACCTCTTCAAGCGCGAGCCCTTCGTGTTTGCTCCCGGCGAGCGCTGGGCCTACAGCAATTCGAACTACACTTTGCTCGGCGTCGTCATCGAGAAGGCGTCCGGTATGACTTACGAGCAGTACCTGCAAGAGACCCTTTTCCGGCCGCTCGGTATGACGGCGACCCATTCATGCGGGACGAGAACAGCAGGCGAGCGTTTCGCGAGGGGGTATGTGCCTGTGGAGGGCGTGTTAGCCCCGGCCCCGCCGGTGAACATGAACACGGCCGTCGGCGACGGTGGACTGTGTTCGAGCGTCCTCGATCTCCTGACATGGACGCAGGCGCTCACAACCGGACGTGCAGTCAGCAAAACCTCTTACGCGCGGATGGTCGCGTCCGAACGTGTGAGGCGCGGCTACAAGCCCGACTACGGATACGGCCTTTCTCTCGTCCCACTCGACGGGCTAAGGAGGGTCGGCCACAACGGGGACATCACCGGGTTTATGAGCGCGCTGGCCTACTACCCCGACGCCGATCTCACGGTGGCCGTCCTCACCAACCGCGCCCGGCATTGGCCCGAAGTGATCGAGAGGGCGGTAGCGCGCAAAGCCCTCGGGCTGCCGACTACGCTCGTAAAGGAGTTGCCCCTCGACCGCGAGAGGCTAAGAGTTTATGCGGGAACTTACGATTTCGGTGTCTACCCGCTGCAAGTCAAGGAAGAGGGCGGGAAGCTTAAAGCCTACACGGGGCTGGGCAGACCGCCTTACACTCTCCTTTTCCAGGGCGCACACACTTTCGTCGCCAGGGAAGACCCCGATGCGATACGGCTGACCTTTTCACTGCGCGACGGCCGCGCCGAACAACTCATGTTCCGGATGGCGGCCATGCACTGGTACGCCGAGCGTACCTCTTAACCTTACAGACCTATCTACCACCGGCGTTTCTTAATGGTCATGAATGACGCTCCCAAAAATATCGCAAGATTTTCTCTCAATCCATTGGCTTGGGCGGCCTTCTTTGCGCTCATTAAACTCATCCTGCATTTTTCCTTTAATGGTAGTTATGGCTACTTCCGTGATGAACTTTACTACATCGCTTGCGGTGAACATCTCGCCCCCGGTTATCCAGACCACGCGCCTTTGATTGCTTTTGTCACGAAACTCACGCACGTATTGTTTGGTGATTCGCTGTTTGCATTGCGAATTTTTCCGGCTCTCGCAGGCGCGGCCAAAGTTTTCCTGACGGGCTTGCTGGTGTTGGAGTTCGGCGGCAGACGCTTTGCCGTCGCGCTGGCTTGTCTCTGCGTGCTCATCGCTCCGGCATATCTTGCAGTTGACAACTTTCTTTCGATGAACGCCTTTGAAGGGGTGTTCTGGATGCTCTGCGCCTACTTTGCGATCTTGGCGTTTAAGCGACGTGATTCGCGTTTCTGGTTGTGGTTTGGAGTTGTCGCCGGAGCGGGCGTGATGAACAAACACTCGATGCTGTTATTCGGGCTGTCTGTTGTCGTCGGGTTGTTACTCACCAGCGGGCGTCGAGTGTTTTTCGACAAATGGATTTGGATCGGCGGCGCGGCGGCTTTCCTGATTTTTCTGCCCAATCTGATTTGGCAGGCGCAAAACGATTGGGCGACGATTGAGCTTTTGCAGAATGTGCAGGAGACCGGCAAGAATGTTGTCCTTGCGCCGCACGAGTTCATCTGGCAACAAGTTCTTATTCTATTACCGCCAACCGCGCCCATCTGGCTCGCCGGAGTTTGGTTCTTCCTCTTCGACGAAAACGGCAAGCGATTTCGCTTTCTCGGCATCGCGTATTTAGCCGCACTCGTGTTGATGATTACGCTCAAGGCGAAAAGTTATTACCTGCTTCCAATTTATCCATACCTGTTTGCAGGCGGCGCAACTTTGCTTGAAAGATTTAGCGCGCACAACTTTGCCTTGCGCGTTGCTAAATTTGCATACCCGGTTGTGATATTAATCTTTGGCCTGGTCACTTTGCCCTTTGCCTTGCCGGTTCTGTCCGTCGAAAACTTTTTGCGTTACCAGGGAACGCTTGGGCTGACGCCGCCGAAATCAGAAGTCGCGCACGAAGGCGTTTTGCCCCAACTTTACGGGGATCAATTCGGCTGGGCGGAAATGACGGCGAAAGTTTCAGAGGTCTACCACGCTTTGCCGCCGGAAGAACGTGAAAAGGCAGCGAT
>DATCWB010000072.1:0-4808 GCA_036566625.1 Pyrinomonadaceae bacterium | reverse complement strand
GGCGAGGGCTGTGGTGCGCGCGCCCGCGTCCACTGCGAGTTGGCCGTTGATGATGACGTAGTTGATGCCTTCGGCGTACTGGTTCGGTTGCTCGAAGGTAGCGCGGTCGCGCACGCGTCGCGGGTCGAAGATCGTGATGTCGGCGAACGCGCCCGGTCGCAGCACGCCGCGGTCTCTGAGGCCGACGCGCGTGGCCGACAGGCCGGTCATCTTGTGGACGGCCTGTTCGAGCGTGAGAAGTTTTTCATCACGCACGTAGCGCGCGAGGATGCGCGGGTATGAACCCCAGCCGCGCGGGTGCGACTTCGTGCCGGAGAGCGGCCCGTCTGTGGCGCGCGCGCCGCTGTCCGTGCAGATGGAGACGTGCGGCGAGCGCAACGCGGCGCGCAGATCGTCTTCGGACATCATGAAATAGATCGCGCCCGTCTGCCCTCGATCCGCGAGGATGAGATCGAAGAGTGCGTCAAGCGGGTCTTTGTTCTGCGCCGCGGCGATCTGCGAGAGGCGTTGACCCTGCAGAGCCGCGAGCGCCGGGTTGTTGACCGAGCCGACGAGGACGCCCTCCGCGCCGCCGCTGCCGAGATAGATGTTTTCCCATTCGACGGAATCGGTCGAGATGTCGCGTTTGAGACGCGTGCGCGTTTCGGGGTCGCCGAGGCGCTTGAGCATGCGTTCCGTGCCGCCTTCGAGCGCCCACGGCGGAAGGCAGGCGTTGAGCGAAGTGCTCGCGGCCGTGTACGGGTAAACATCGGCAGTGATCTTCAAGCCCGAGGCGCGCGCCGACTCGATGCGCTTGAGCACTTCGGGCATACGACCCCAGTTCTTCCGGTAAGCGGTTTTGAGATGCCAGATGCCCGTGGGGATCGAGGCACGGCGCGCGATCTCGAAGACTTCGGTGAGCGAACTGTCGAGCGCGTTGGCCTCGCTGCGCTGGTGCGTGGCGTAGACGCCGCCGTAACGCGCGGCGACTTTCGCCAGTTCGACGATCTCGTCGGTTTTGGCGAATCGCGCCGGGACGTATTGCAGCGAAGTGGAAAGTCCGAGCGCGCCGTCTTCCATCGCCTGCGCGACGAGACGACGCATCTCCGTGAGTTCGGCGGCGGTCGGCGCGCGATTGTCGAAGCCCATCGCATGGGCGCGCACCTGAGTTGCGCCGACGAACGTCGCCAGGTTCAGACCCAGGCCCTGACGCTCGACGCGGCGGAAATATTCCGCGAGCGTGCGCCAGTCAACCGTGAGGTTGAAGCGGCGGTAATAATCTTCGTCCTCTTTGATGAGTCGTTCGTTCATCGGCGCAATCGAACCGCCCTCGCCCGTCACCTCCGTCGTCACGCCATGCATCACCTTGCTCATCGCGCGCGGGTCGATCAACAGATTCACTTCCGACTGTCCGAGCATGTCTATGAAGCCCGGAGCGACGACGAGCCCGCTCGCGTCAATCTTTCGCCGCCCGCGCGGGAGGCGACGCGCGTAAGCAATCGTTGCGATGCGGTCGCCGCTGATGACCACGTCTGCGGGATAAGCGGGACGCCCCGTGCCGTCAACGACGAGGCCGTTCACGATGACGAGATCATACTCGGGCGCAATACCCGATGCGCCCGCGCTCGACAGCACCGGCGTCGAGGCGAGCAACAGGATAAGCGCGAGCGACAAACTCGCGGCGACAGCAGTCAATGATTTCATTAATCCTCCACGGAGAATGATCGGGTGAGCGGCGTCGCCGCATGGTAATGCTTTCGCGGCGGGGATGTAAACTGTCTCGAAAATTCGCGTGTGAACCTGGCGCGCGGTCGCCGTGGGGCATGAATTATAATCGACATGCCGTTTGCCGGTCGCACAGATGAGAGATAAATCCCTTGAAATTGGAATCGCCGGAAGGCGATAAGCGAGAGAGAAAGGATCGGTTGAAATCTCGATGCAGGATGTTACGGGGCGGAATAGAAGCGTGACTCTGGAAGATGTGGCGCGGGCGACGGGCGGCGAACTGTCGGGCGTGGGCGACGCGCGCGCGGTCGTCGTCTCGGATGTGACGCACGATTCGCGCGAGGCGCGGGACGGGAGTCTCTTCGTGGCGATTCAGGGCGCGAAATTCGACGCGCATACTTTCGTCGGCCAGGTGATGGCGGAGGGCGCGTTGGGCGTTATCTCGGAGCGTGCGCGCCCGGAAGGTTTCGCGGGCGCGTGGATCGAAGTCGCGGACGCGCGCGTCGCGCTGGCGCGTGCGGCGGCGGAAGTGCAGGGGCATCCCTCGCGCGAACTCAAACTCGTCGGCATCACGGGCACGAACGGCAAGACGACGACGGCGCACCTGCTGGCGGCGGTGTGCGAGGCGGCGGGCGAGCGCGTCGCCGTGCTCGGCACGGTCGGCTATCGCATTGGCGACGAACAGTTCAAGGCCGAGCACACGACGCCCGAAGCGAGCGCGGTGCAACGCTTCCTGCGGCGCGCGGTCGAAGCGGGTTGCGCCGTCGCCGTGATGGAGAGTTCGTCGCAGGCTCTCGACCTGCGACGTTGCGACGCGCTCGACTACGACGTGGCGGTCTTTACCAATCTCACGCAGGATCATCTCGACTATCACGGCACGATGGAAGACTACTTCGAGGCCAAGCGTCGTCTGTTCGACGGGCGGCTCGGCTCGCGCCCACGCGTCTCCGTCGTCAACGCCGACGACCCCTACGGCGTGCGGCTCGCGGATGAACTCAGGGCGCGCGGGGAGCATGTCATCACGTTTGCCCTGCGGTCAGGGGATGCGGACGTGCGTGCGCGGGATGTCGAGTACACGCTCGAAGGCATGCGCTTCACGTTGCAGGCGTCAGGCATTGAGTCGCCCACTGAGTCGCACGTCGAGTCGCCCATTGAGTCGCGCGTCGAGTCGCGCGTGCGCTCGCCGCTCGTCGGGCGGCCTCACATCTACAACATGTTGGCGGCTGGGGCGTGCGGTCTCGCGCTCGGCTACGATGTGAACACCATGGCACGCGCGTTTGCGACTTGCGCGGGCGCGCCCGGCCGCTTCGAGCGTGTCGCGCACCCGGCCGCGGACTTCGCCGTCGTCGTCGATTACGCGCACACGGACGATGCGTTGAGAAATGTTCTCGGCACGGCGCGCGACGTGCTGACGAATAGCGGGCGCGTCATCACGGTCTTCGGCTGCGGCGGCGACCGCGACCGCACGAAGCGCTCGCCGATGGGCGAGGCCGCCGCCGCGCTCAGCGACATCGTCATCCTCACCTCCGACAACCCGCGCACGGAAGACCCGGAAGCGATTCTCGCCGACGCGGAAGTCGGCCTCCGGCGCGCGGCGGATAAACCGTACCTGAAGATCACGGATCGGCGCGAGGCGATCTCCCGCGCGGTCGCCGAAGCGCGCGCGGGCGACGTGGTCGTCATCGCGGGCAAGGGGCACGAGGACTACCAGATCGTCGGGACAGAGATGTTTCACTTCGACGACAAGGAAGTGGCGCGCGAGGCCCTGGACGCGCGTTTCGGTTCGAGGTGATGAGGTGAGGAGAGGCTGGCCGTGGCTTGCGATTGCGACGGCGACGACAATCGCCGCGCTCCAACTAAGGCGGCAGGGGCGGCTGTGGTCGTGCGAGTGTGGCCGCGTGCTCGTGTGGGCGGGCGATGCGTGGGGTGCGGATAATTCTCAACACCTGTTCGACCCGTACAGCTTTACGCACGTCCTGCACGGGTTCGTCTTCTGCGGCGTGCTGGCGTGGGCAGGGCCGCGCGTGCGCTGGCAATGGCGGCTCGCGCTCGCCGTCTCAATCGAGGCTTTGTGGGAGGTGGTCGAAAACTCGGCCACGGTCATTAACCGCTACCGCGAGGCCACGCTCGCGCTCGGCTATCAGGGCGACACGATCATAAATTCAGTCGGCGACATCTTCGCCTGCGCGCTCGGATTCCTGTTAGCACGCCGCCTCGGCTGGCACCTCACGCTCATCGCCTTTGCGCTCACCGAAATCGTGCTCCTGATCTGGATCAGGGACAGCCTCCTCTTGAACGTCCTGATGCTGCTCTACCCCGTAGATGCGATCAAGGCTTGGCAGATGAACCACTGAGCAAAGTCTCGCCTGCAAAACTTAATCTTCGCCGACGGGTGCGGCTCGGGCTGCGACGCGGTCGTTGTGCCGCGCCCAGTACCAGTAGACGGGCAGGCCGAGCAGGATCAGGCCGAGGCCGATGAACGCCTGCACGGGCGTCGTGATGAGCGTGTTGATGAGCAGCCAGCCGGTGACGAGCAGGAAGAGGATGGGCACTACCGGGTAGCCCCACGCGCGGTAGGGGCGTTCGGCATGCGGCAGGCGGCGGCGGAAGATGAAGACGGAGGCCGTCGTCAGGCCGTAGAAAATCCACGAGCCGAAGACGACGTAGTCGGTCAGGGTGTCGAACGAGCCGGAGAGGGCGAGCAGCCCGGCCCAGAAGCCTTGCAGGACGAGCGCGCCGATGGGGACGTGCGTCTTCGGCGAGAGCCGCGCGAGGTTCTGGAAGAACAGCCCGTCGCGCGCCATCGCGTAGGGGACGCGCGCGCCCGTCAGCACGGAAGTGTGCAGCGTGCCGACGGAAGAGAAGAGAAGCGCGGCGGCGATCAAACTGATGGCGAAGGGGCCGAGGAACGTACGCGCCACTTCCGAGGCGACCGAAGAGGCGGCTGGCACGCTCGCCACCTCGGTCGGCGAGAGCGCGTAAAAGTAGGCGATGTTGACGAAGACGTAGAGCGAGATGATCGTGATCATGCCGCCGATGAGCGCGAGCGGGATGTTGCGCTGCGGGTTCTTCACCTCGCCCGCGACGAGCGTCAGGTTGTTCCA
>DATCWB010000071.1:0-3615 GCA_036566625.1 Pyrinomonadaceae bacterium | reverse complement strand
CGGGGCGGCCGCTTCCCACGGGGGCGGCGAGGCCGCGGCGCACCACACGCCGCCGCTCGTCGAGGCGGTCAATCATTTCATCGGCGAGCCGGTTCACAATTTTCAGGTCAAGTACACCGAGCCGATGTGGAACGAGTACGTCTTCAAACACTTCGACACGACGGCGGCGAGTGTGTTCGGGCCTTACACGGTCGAGAACGCCGTGCCGTGGTACACGGTGATGTTCATCGTGGCGTGTCTCATCACGCTCGCCATCATCTGGATTTTGAAGGGCAGGTATCTGTCGGAAGACGAACCGAGCGGCGGGCAGCAAACGCTCGAAGTAACAGTTCTCGCCGTGCGCGACATGGTGGAGAACATCATCGGGCCGCACGGGTTGAAATACTTTCCCGTCGTCGGCACGTTCGCCCTGCTCATCCTCGTCTCGAATTTGATGGGGTTGTTCCCGATGTTCATGCCGCCGACGGCGCACACGTCCGTCACCTTCGCGCTCGGCATCACGTCGTTCGTCTACTACAACTACATCGGGATCAAAGAGAACGGGCTGGGGGGACACCTCGGCCATTTCGCGGGCGTGCATTATTTCAGCGGCGCGATCCTGTTTATCATGGGGCCGGCGATGTTCGTTATCGAGTTGATCAGTAACGCCGTGCGCCCGCTCTCGCTCGGCTTGCGTCTGTTTGGCAACATCTTCGGCGACGAACAGGTGGCGGTGAACATCGCGGGCGTCGGCGCGCCCTATACTTACTGGGTGCTCCCCGCGATCCTGATGGTCTTGAGCGTGTTCGCGTCCGTCATGCAGGCGTTCATTTTCACGCTGCTCTCGATGATCTACATCGGCGAAGTCTCGCACGCGCCGCACGAAGATCACGACGACGCGCACGGCAATCAACTTCAGCCGATAGAAGGCGACGAGATCGTCGCCCCGGCGTTGTGAGAACAGTGACAAGTGTCGAGTTGCGAGTGACAAGTTAAGACAAGTTTTTGCTTTCAACTGGTCACTTGTCCCTCGTCACTGTAGTTCAAGCGTCTTGAGCGGTGCGGGAAAATGCGCCCGTACGCGTTGGGGCGTCGGAGAAGGGAAACACTGAGGGGAAGAAAATCGTAAGGATTGGTGAGAAGCGAATAGAGTACGCGGAGAATAATAGCTTTCGCTGTTTGAAAGCGGGCGGATGTCGGCATCGCTGGAGCGCCGTTGTAAGAGGGGCGGCGGATACCGGGTGTTGGCGAAATCATAAGTGGCGCGTGCGACGCTTCGACCGCTCCGGCGGGGTTCATGATCCTCTCTTTCGACATTCGACTCTGAAAAGGAGAGATGAAAATGCATAAACTGAGAATGGCATTCTTCGCTGTGGTCGGCGTGTTGATGGCCGCCATGCCCGCGCTCGCGCAGGCCGGACAGGTGGCCGCCGATAACGAATCGAGCGTCGCCAAGTATGCGAAACTGGCCGCCGGTTTCGGCTTCGCGATTGCGGCGGGTCTGGGCGCAATCGGCCAGTCGCGCGTGGCGGCGGCGGCGGCGGAAGGCACGGCGCGCAATCCGGGCGCGGGCGGCCGCATCCAGATTCTGATGATCATCGGTCTGGCGTTCATCGAGACGCTGGTCATCTTCACGCTGGTCATCGTCTTCGCGGCGGTTCGCTAAACTCTGCGGACAGCCTGACACGACAAACACGCGGGCGCGCTTCTGTCAAAAGAGCGCGCCCGCAAGTTTTTTTAAGCCGTCACTCCCACGAACGAAGGGCAGATGGGCGGCCGTCTGTCGCCACAGGCCGAGACTCATACTTGCCCGCTTCTAAGCTTCGTTGTAATCTTTAACCATCATCCCCCTTCAAAGCTGTTTTTATTGAAGCCATCTTTCCCCGCGTTGAGATTTCCCCATGAACAATCGCGGTCGGCAAGTTTACTTGCGTTGACGGCCGCGTGTGAATTTAATTTCAGGACACTAGAGTGTGCTCTTAGAACTCCGAATTTGAGAGGGAAAAAATATGAAGAAGATAATTCTTGCCTTATTGTGCGTCATCGCGTGTGCGCCGCTGGCGCTGGCCGATACGATCTACCTGCGCGACGGAACCAGCGTGCGCGGAACGGTGCTCGGCTTCATCGGCGGACGCTTCGCCGTGCGCGTCGCGACGACCGGCGGGAGCACAAACACGACCGGCGCGACCGCCGAACAGGGCGAGGTGCGATTCTTCCGGCCGAATCAGATCGAGCGTGTTGAAATCGAAGGCCGCTCGCTGGACGAGGCGCGCTTCTCGTCGCGCACGGTGGAAGTTGGCCTCGCCGCCAACTGGATTGACAGCGGCGTGGATTTGCGTCGCGGCGAGCGCGTGTCCGTGAAGGCCACCGGCACCATCGTCGCCGGACGTTCGCGCATTACGCCCGGCGGCCTGCGCTCGACCGACCCGACCGCACCGCTGCCGCGCGCCGCCGAGGGTGTGCTCATCGGCGCAATCGGCAACGAGCCTGATTCGCCCGTCATCGAGATCGGCATCGGGCGCGACTTCGTGGCCGACAGAGACGGACGCCTCTACCTGACCGCCAATCGCGGCACTTACACCGACGCTCGCGGCGCGTACAACGTGCAGGTGCGTACCGAGCGCGACCTCACGCCCCGCCGACGAGACAACACGGCCTCGCGCAACAACAATAACAACGAGGAGTTCGAGGACGACATCTTCGACACGCGCCGAAACTCACCCGCCCCTGTGCGCTCGCGCGTGCCCGTCGGCGACAACCGCGACAACCGGGATACCGGCGATGCGGGTCGCGTCGGCGCGCCGCGCGAATCGAGCGTCAACGTGCCGGGCACGTCGCGCGACACGGATGCGGGCGTCGAACTGCGCAGCGGCGAGCAAGTGACGATCTCGGCGAGCGGGACGGTCATCGCCGGGCGTCGCATCGGCGAGGTCGGGCCGCAGGGCGGACGCGCCACGGGCTTCGGCTCGATCATCGGGACGCGCCCCGTGCCTACGGCCGGGCCGGGCGCGCTCATCGGTTACATTCGCGCCTCGAACGGCCAGGTCACGCAGCCGTTCCTGATCGGCAATCAACTGACCTTCAACGCGCAGGTTGACGGCCGCTTGATACTCGCCATCAACGACGACGACTACAGCGACAACGGAGGCAACTTCGCCGTTCGCATCAGGGTCAACTAGGGAAAGGATAACGCGGAACGCGGAACGATGAATGAAGGCAAAAGCAGTTGCTTTCACTTCATCGTTCCGCGTTCCGCGTTCATCGTTCGTCTTTCGGCTTGGTGGCGCGGAGGATTGGGTCGATGGTCGGGGCAAAGGGCGGAGCGTAGGCGAGGTCGAGTTGGTTGAGGTCTTCGATCTTGAGGTTGGCGTGGAGCGCAGCGGCGTACACGTCTATGCGCTGGGCGACGCCCTCGCGGCCGACCATTTGCGCGCCGAGCAGTCGCCCGCTTTTGTCGTAGACGACGCGCGTCAGGATTTTCGCGCCGCCGGGGTAATAACCGGCGCGTGATGCAGATTCATCTTCGATGGTGGAGGCGTCGAAGCCGGCGTCCCGCGCTTCTTCCAGAGACAAGCCGGTGCGCGCGACCTCCAGATCAAAAACTTTAACGGCGTTCGTGCCGACCACGCCCGCGAA
>DATCWB010000070.1:0-4945 GCA_036566625.1 Pyrinomonadaceae bacterium | reverse complement strand
TCCGGCCGTCTCGGCGAACTCTCGCCCGAACAAAAGAACATGGTGGGGATGATGGAGCGCAACACGCAGAACCTGATCGAACTCGTCAACGATCTGCTCGATGCCGCCAAGCTCGAATCCGGCTCGCTCCAACTCGAACTCTCCGACGTAGACCTCACAGGTCTCATCCACGAAACCTGCGAACCCTTCGTGCAACTCGCGCGGGAAAAAGGTCTGACGCTCAGACAGGAGCATGCGCCCTCCGGTGTGCCGAAAGTCGTGCGCGCAGACCGCGCCAAACTCCGCCGCGTCATCGTCAACCTGCTCTCGAACGCTTTGAAGTTCACGCCGAAGGGCGGGCGCGTTGCGGTGCGCGTCGAACAGGCGGGCGCGGAGGTGCGCGTCTCGGTCGCGGACACGGGCGTCGGCATCGCTGCGGACGACCTTCCGCTCCTCTTCGACAAGTACGAGCAGGCGCGCCACCGCGCCACGCGCGGCGAGAAGGGCACGGGACTCGGCCTCTACATCACGCGCCAACTCGTCGAACTCCACGGCGGCACAATTCAAGTCGAGTCCGAAGTCGGACGCGGCTCGACGTTCTCTTTCACGCTTCCGATTATGGATATTGAAAATGTTGCTTAATGTAAGTCAGGCGCTATGTATTTAATGGAGGGCCTATGTTCGGAACCATTATTATCGCCGTTGTGATGCTTTTCCGGATCAGCCCTGCCGGACATCCACCAGCGTTGGCAAACTCACAGGAAAGAGACGCTTGCTCGATTCTTTCCAACCTCAAGGCGGAATTTCAGAAGCGCAATCCCAACATCTCGCATGTCAAAATAATTGACGCGCGTCCGACCCTGACAGAAATACCCAAATATCTGGTTCTGGGCTGGGGCATGCGTGCCGACCGCACCTTTAAAGGTAACTTCGAGGATGAGTTGTTCGGGCTGTTCCTGGTAGACGGGTCTTTATCCAGGGTGGAAAAGGTGTTGGATTTCATCCCGACTCCGCGCTGGTATGATACGGAGATGAGGATAATAAGTGTGGATGCCACCAGGGCTGTGGTGGAGGCTAAGGGAGAAACTTATGGTATCAAGTCGTTGCGACGCGAATATATTATGTACAACGAGGGTCGCCTATCTCCCCTCACGCCTGACAAATCGCCCAAGCGAACGAATCAGTAGGGTGGCCGCTTATCCGCAAAGACAGTGTTGCGCCGGTTAGTCCCGGCATGGACCCTGATTCCATCAGGCTTTAGCTATACACTTTGATCATAAAAATTTCGTCGGCGTAAAATATGCACTATCACTTGATCGGAATTTGCGGGACGGCGATGGCCTCGCTCGCAGGAATGCTACAGGCGCGCGGACATAAGGTGACGGGATCGGATCAAAACGTCTACCCGCCGATGTCAACCATGCTGGCGGAGCTTGGGATCGAGGTGATGCAGGGCTACGCGCCCGCGCACCTCGACCCCGCGCCCGATTGCGTCGTCGTCGGCAACGCGCTCTCGCGCGGGAACGCGGAAGTCGAAGCGACGCTCACGCGCCGCCTGCTCTATCGCTCGCAGGCCGAGGTGGTCAAAGAGGAGTTCATCCGCGGGCGGCGTTCGCTCGTCGTGGCGGGCACGCACGGGAAGACCACGACGACGAGCATCGCGACGTGGGTGCTGGAAGTGGGCGGGCTGAATCCTTCGTTCCTCGTCGGCGGCGTGGTGCAGAATTTCGGCGCGAGTTTCCGCGTCACGGAGAGCGATTATTTCATCATCGAGGGCGACGAATACGACACGGCCTACTTCGACAAGGGGCCGAAGTTCATGCACTACCTGCCGGAACTGGCCGTCGTCGGCAACATCGAATTCGACCACGCGGACATCTATCAAGACCTCGCGCACGTCAAGCTCGCCTTTCGCCGCCTGATGAATCTCGTGCCCTCGACGGGGCGGCTCATCGCCGGTTGGGACAGCCCAAACGTGCGCGAAGTGGTCGCCGAATTCGGCGCGAACCTCCACACGCAACTCGAAACCTTCGGCACCTGCGCAGACGCCCGCTGGCAGGCGCGCGACATCGACCCGTCGGGCGAGTTGACGCGCTTTCGCGTCTTCCGCGAAGGGCGCGAGTGGGGCGAATTCCAGACGACGCTCATCGGCGACTTCAACGTGCGTAACTGCCTCGCCGTCATCATCGCGGCGGAGGCGTGGGGCGTCGAGCGCGCGGCGATCCGGGAAGCTCTCGCCACCTTTAAGAGCGTGCGGCGGCGCATGCAGGTGCGCGGCCACGTAGGGGGCGTGACGGTGATCGACGACTTCGCGCACCACCCGACGGCCGTGCGCGAAACGCTGCTGGCCCTGCGCCAGAAGTACCGCGAGGGGCGGCTCGTCGCGGTCTTCGAGCCGCGTTCGACCTCTTCGCGCCTCGCCGTCTTCCAGACGGATTACGTCGCCGCGCTCAAGCAGGCCGACCGCGTCGTCGTCGCCTCGGTCTTCAACCCCGACACGCTGACGCAGTTCGGCGCGCTGCTCGACACCGGCGAGTTGGCGGCCGGGGTCGCGGCCGAAGGCACGCCCGCCGAGTCAATCGAAGGCGCGGACGAGATCGTGCGCCGCCTTGCGCCCGAACTGCGCGCGGGCGACACGGTCGCCATCATGTCCAACGGCGGCTTCGGCGGCATCCACGACAAACTGCTCGACGCCCTGAAAAGCCGTTAGCCGCCGTCCCGCGCTTTTCCAGATACCTGCCCCACGCGCAAGCGGCCGTTGGCAAAAGAACCCGCGGCTCTTTCACCGCATCTAAACCGGCGTGAAGAAGTTAGTTTTACTGGCCTGCGCGGCGCTGCTCGTAGTCGCGCTGAAGCACCTCGACCGCACCGGCTTCCCCGCCGCGCGCCGCGCCACGCTGCCCTTTAAGGTAGCCCTGCTGTATGCCAGGGAGGCCGACCGCGAGTTGAGCGTGCCCGTCGAGGGCGTCTCCGTCAGGCAGATTCGTAACACCTGGCACGCGCCGCGCGCGGGCGGCCGCCTCCACGAGGGGCAAGACATCTTCGCCGCGCGTGGCACGGTCGTCCGCCCGGCCGCCGAAGGCTACGTCGTTCGGATGGGGGAAAATTCTCTGGGCGGCAACACCGTCTTCGTCGCCGGCGCGGGCGGCCGCAGCTACTACTACGCCCACCTCGATTCTTACGCGCCCGGCCTCGCCGTGGGCGAGTACGTCACGCCGGAGTCCGTGCTGGGCTACGTCGGCACGACCGGCAACGCCGCGGGCACCTCGCCGCACCTGCACTTCGGCATCTACGCGGCGGGCGCGGCTGTCGATCCTTTGCCGCTCCTCACCGACAGTCCCGGGTAGCACGCTTTACGGGCGGCACGCGCTCTACCCGCACAATTTAAATAAACATTTGTAACGGCGTTGAAGTGTGGCGGGAGTAGAAGAGAGCCGGTCGTGTTCGGACGCGCTTGGGGAGGTGGTTACAACTTGAAAGAGTTTTCGATGTTCGAGCTAGCCTTGCAGGCCGCACAGGATTCCCGACTCGAAGACCTCGGTAACGTCGCAATCGTCTCACGAAAAACTTTTGACGAATGCCCGACCTTCGGCTTTCGCACGAAAGTTCCCTGCCTCGAATACGTGAGCCTGTTGATCGAGAACGCGCTGCTCCTGCGTACGCACCGCGAGGGGCGCGTCTACGCGGGCTTCGAGAAGCTGTCGCGCATGGAATACGTGACGGATCGTTTCCTGCGCATCTCCGACGTATCGGAGCGCGTCTACATCTTCGGCGTCTCGGACTGGACGCCGCCGCGCCACCCGAACATGGGCGTGGTCAAGTTGAAGCCCGGCACGACCCTCGCGCGCGAATGGTTCGTCATCGCTCACTCCAATAAGTACAACGCCGCGCTCGTCGCCCTGGACGAAGACGGCTTCGACACGCCCGTCCTCGACGAACGCAACTTCCGCTCATTCAAATCCACCGACCCGGCGATCGTCGCCCGCCTCGCCGCCGCCGCCGAAGATTTAATCGACCAGTCAGCCAACGCTTCAAGTTAATGGCGCGGCGGGAGAGACCTGTGCGCGCGGCGTCGTTTCGACTCGAACGTTTCTTTTCCGACACGCTGACGCGGTGCGCTCCCCGTCTCATTGTCCGCGCTTCGTCGCCGCCGTAGCAGCGCGAACGCCCCGGCGGCGGCCGCGGCCAACAGCAGACGCTTGCGGTTCGGATAGGGTTCGAGGTGGCGCGTGAAGGGGCTGAAGTTGGTCGAACGGTGCGTGTACTCGCCCGTCATCGCGCCCGCCTCGTTCATCGGCGTGAACAGGTTGTCGCCGGGGCGGGCGGGTTCGTCCCGCTGCTGGAGTTTGAAGGCCGCGCCACCCGCGAGCATGAGACGGTCTAAGAGCGTCGGGCTGATGCGCTGCAACACGGTGAGGACTTTGCCGCCGTCGCCGGCCACGATGTCGCGCACCGGATGCGCGGCGGCGTAGAGAATCGCATCGGCCACCACCGCCGGCTCGTAGACGGGAAACATCGCGCGCGGCTCGACCGACATGCGCGTGCGCGCGTGGTTGTAGTAGGGCGTGTTGATGACGGCGGGCTTGATGAGCGTGAGATGGATGCCCGCGCGTTCGCGTTCGAGTTCCATCCTGACGGCTTCGGTGAAACCTTTGACGGCGTGTTTCGTCGCGCAGTAAGTTGACTGCAAAGGCACGGCGCGATCCGAGAGAACCGAGCCGACGTTGACGATTGCGCCGCCCCCTGCGCGACGCAGGTGGGGCAGCGCCGCCTTCATGCCGTAGATCGTCCCCAACAGATTCACCGCCACGATGCGCTCGATCTCTTCGAGGCTGATCTCTTCGATTGTGCCGTACTCGCTCACCGCCGCGTTGTTGATCCATGTGTCAATGCGCCCGAAGTGGCCGGCGGCCTCATCCGCGAGCCGGAAGACTTGCGCCGCGTCGGCCACGTCCGTCACGACGGG
>DATCWB010000069.1:0-12901 GCA_036566625.1 Pyrinomonadaceae bacterium | reverse complement strand
TTCGCCAGGAAGAAGGCCGCGACCGTCCCGGGGCCGGGCGCGCCCTGGTGCAGCACGCTCAACCCCAGCACCACCCCCTCGGGGACGCCGTCGAGGATGGCGCCTACCGCGATGGCCAGCCCGCTGCCGGGCTGTTCCTCTTCGTCCGGCTGCTCCACGCACTCGCCGCAGCGTTTTCGGTGCTGTGCCCCGTAGCGGGAGAGCAGCCAGTTGACCGAACTGAACACCGCCGCGCCGCACAGCAGACCCGTGACAGCCCATTGCAGACTTGCCGCGCCGCGCGCGTTGATGACCAGGTCCACAGCTACCACGGCCAGCAGCACGCCGGCCGCGAACGTCATCACGCGGGCGATGGTGGTGTGCTGAAGAGACGTGAAGTAGCCGCCTACCGCACCGATCAGCAGGCCGGACGCAGCCAATAGGCCCCAGCCGGCCGCCTGCAACCAGTCGGGCAGCTCCCCAAGCACTGCGATCACCGTTTGATCTTTCATCTGCCTAAAGCCCGGCCGCCGACCGCAATCCTGATTCGGTCGGACGCCATCAGGACAAAATCCCTCCCAGCAATCCCCCGGGACGAATGAAAGAGACCACGGCGTTGAGCCCGACCATCAGCAACAAGGCACCGAAAGCGATGCAGGCGTAGCCCGTCCACAGCTGCGCACGCGCGCCGATGGCGATCCCCCAGTCGACCAGGAAGAGCCAGACGCCGTTGGCGAAATGCCAGACCGTCGCCGTCACCCCGACCAGATAGATGATTAAAATCGGGAGCATGCGGAACTCGCCCGCCACGATGTCGAAGGCCCGGTCCGGGGCGTGCGCCACCGAGACCGTGTTCAGGCCGGGGATGAGCCCGAAGCGAAAGTTGAGGACGTGAAAGAGAATAAAGAAGAAGAGGATCACGCCCGTGATTCTCTGAATCAGGTAGAACCAGTTGCGCGGGTACGGGTAGGCCAGGTTGTTGGGCCGCGACTCCCACGTGATCACCAGCCCGTAGACGGCGTGGTAGACGAGCGGGATGAAGACGACGCCGGTCTCGATGAAGAGGATGTAGGGGATGGACTGCAAATCCCGGACGGCGTCGTTGTAACGCTCGGGTCCCGCGAGCGCCTTCGAGTTGGTGTAGAAGTGATCCAGGAGGAACACGCCGAGCGGCACGATTCCCGAAAGCTGGTGGAGCTTACGCAGGATGAACGTCCTGCTCAGACGAATCGCCATGGGAATCACTCCTTTGCCCTTCAAGGTCCGGGCTACTCCGCCTTCCCGCGCGGCTGGTACTTCCCGACCTCCGGCCGGAAGGAGATGGCGAGGCGGTTCCAGCCGTTGATGGCGATGACGGCCATCGTCAGCTTGACCAACTCCCCCTCGCCGAACTGCGCGCGCGCCGCCTCGTAATGCTCGTCCGACGCGTGGGTCTGGGAGATGTTCGTGACGGCCTCGGCCCACCCGAGCGCGGCCCGCTCCCGCTCGGAGTAGAAGGGCGACTCGCGCCACGCGCTCAGTCCGTAGAGCCGCTGCTCAGTCTCGCCCGCGGCGCGGGCGTCCTTCGTGTGTATGTCGATGCAGTAGGCGCAGCCGTTAATTTGCGAGACGCGCGTCTTGACGAGCTCTACCAGCGAGTGCTCCAGCCCCGACTCGTCCACGTACTTCTGTAGCTTGTACATCGCCTGCACCGAGCCCGGCGCGGCCTTGCCGTAGTTCAAACGAGTTTGCATCTCTTTGCCTCACTTTCTGGGGTTGACCATGCTTTCCAACTTGAGACCCATTCGCCGTGCATGCTTCACCGCCCGAAGGGGCCGATGCCTTGTGATAACTTCGCCCCTAATCCTGCTCACCGAGAGTCTGGGCGTACGTTTTGCCGTACGGGTAGAAGAGTTCCCTGCGTTCTCCCGCCCAGGCCGCTTTCAGTTCGGGCGTGGTGATGTCCCAGTCCGGCCGACATTTCCCGGTGACGGCACGCAGATCCTGGCGGAGTTCTTCCACCGTAGGACGGCCGAAGAACCAGTAGCCCATGTAGATTTTGTAAATGACAAGACCCGGTTCGAGGACAATCGTGTGCGGGATCATGGGGTTGTGGAGCGGGTCGGTGTATTCGGCGATGTCGAGGTCTTTCTGAACCTTGCGCCCCGCGTCGGAGAGGAAAGGCCAGTGAGCGCCGACGCCGCTGCGATATTCATTCGTCTCGGTGATGTTGTCGGTGCTGATCGTGACCAGACGACAATAGCCCACCTCAAGCTCACGGTGAAGTTGAACGAGCCCTTCGTGCTGCCGGCGATCCTTAGGGCAAAACCCTCCGCGGCTGAGGACGAGCACCAGCGGATGTTGTCCCTGTAGCTCGGACAGCTTCCGGCGTTTCGTGGTGTGGTCGGGAAGCTCGTAGTCGGGGAAGACGCCCCCCGGAACAATGTCGGCTCTCATCCGTAAAACCCCCTTCCTTACATCGTCAGAACCAGTCGGAACTGTGCATCGCCGCTGAGCATGCGCGCGTACGCCTCCGCCGCCCGTTCGAGCGGGAAGGTCTCGATCATGGGGTGCACGCCGGTCAGTTCGGCGAAGTGCAGCTTATCCTCAGCGTCAATGGGCGTCCAGAGCGAACGCGGCGACGACGCCCCGCGCATCGGCGATGCCTCCGGCGGCCACCACCGGCAGCTTCACGGCGTCTGCGACCTGAGGCACGAGAGCCATGGTGCCGACGAGAGACTCTTCCGAAGGCCGCAGGAATGAGCCGCGGTGGCCTCCCGCTTCAAAGCCCGAAGCGACGACCGTATCCACGCCCGCCTCTTCGAGCGCGACCGCTTCGTCCACCGTCGTCGCCGTCCCGATGATGTTGATACCCCGACGACGGCACTCGTCCAAGACCTCTTCGGGAGGGATTCCGTAGATGAAGCTGAAGGCCGGTACGTTCTCATCGAGCAGCACACGAACTTGATCTTCAAAGCGAACCGGCTCGTAAGGCGCGTAGCCCGGGAGGACGCCTCCCACCTCTTCGATGTGCTCCGAGAGGTGAGAGAGGCTGCGGCGAAAGGCGCTTTCGTCGGAGGCGGAAGCCCCATCATCCTCCATTGATACCCACAGGTTCATCGCAAAAGGCTTCGAGGTCAGGGCACGAATCTCCCGGATGACTTCCCGGATGGCGTCGGGACGGAGTCCGTGAGCGCCGAATGAGCCGAGACCCCCGAAGTTCGAGACGGCGGCCGTCAGACGTTGCGAAGACAACCCTCCGAGCGGCCCCTGAATGATCGGGTACTTGATGCCGAGCCGTTCCGTGAGACTCGTTCCGGCCAAGAATGGCGACCCTGATTGCTCTTCCATGTTTAACCTCTCAGTGCGTGACGAAGGCGACAGGTGAACTGCTCTGCCGTCTCGTTACATGAAGACAAATGGGGTTATTAAGCCAGAAGCGGGAGGTGGAATCTATTGGACGAAGGTATTGGTCGGTCTCCTCGCCTCCAGCGGAGAGGCGGGCGCATAATTATTGCCGGCGCGGGCCGCGACGGCGCTGTCAAGGGGCACAGACCGATACCAAAGAATGATAGACATTCGCAGGCAAGTGACGCTAGCATGCGGCGTTTAGGGCTGCTTAAAGGTGTACCGGGGCGGTAACACCGGCGGTGTAAGTATGGAAGCGCAACTCGAACATCCGGCTGAAGAGATTAAGCGCCTTCAGCGCTGCATTGACGATCTGGTCGGCGTCGTGGCACTGTCCGCCGCCTGGGGTGGCGGCGAACCGGCCGAGATCGTTCGGGCGTTGAGCGAGGCGCTTCTCGACCTGCTCGGTCTCGACCTCGTCTACGTGCGGTTGGAAGTCGCAGCGGGCGAGGTGCCTATCGAGACGATATTATTCGCTCAACCCGAAAGCATGACGGTCGGGGCGCAAGAGGTCGGAGAGTTATTCGACCGCTGGTGGAGCGGCGACACGCAAAAATGGCCTGCCCTCGAACGGCACATCGTCAGGGACGGTGACATGACGGTCGTGCCCTTGCAGCTCGGTCTCCGGGGCGAGTTCGGCGTCATCGTAGCGGGGTCGCGGCGGGCGGATTTCCCGCAACAGACCGAGAGCCTTGTTCTGAGCGTGGCGGCCAATCAGGCGGTGATCGGGTTGCAGCAAGCACTCCTGCTGAACGAACAAAGGCGGATCGCCGGCGAGCACGACGGACGCGCCGCGCACAGAAAGGGTGAACTTGACGCGGCCAACGAGGCGTTGAAGAAGGAAGTTGCGGAACGTGAAAGGGCGGAAGCGCCACTACGCGACAGCGAACGCGAGTTGCGCCTGATCATGGAAAGCATTCCCGGTTTGCTCGCCGTGTTCACGCCCGACGGCGAGGCCGAGTTCGTCAACCGCCGGATGCTCGAATACTTCGGCAGGACGTTCGAGGAGATGCGACGGTGGGAGAACGGCGGCGTGGCGCATCCCGAGGATCACCCACGCGCCGTCAGGCTCTTCGCCGATGCTATCGCGTCAGGCACACCCTTCGCGCAGGAAGTACGTGTTCGGCGCTCCGACGGCATCTACCGCTGGGTTGAGTCGCGTGTAGCTCCGCTCCGGGATAAGAACGGGCAGGTCGTCCGCTGGTACAACCTGCTGATCGACATCGACGAGCGCAAGCACGCCGAGGAAGCTCTCACGGCGAGCGAGCGGAATCTCAAGCTCACCATTGACACGATTCCCGCGATGGCGTGGTCGGCTCGTCCGGACGGGACGGCCGAGTTTTTCAACCAGCATTACCTGGACTTCGTGGGGCTCTCGGCGGAACAGGCGGGCGGCTGGGGCTGGACGGCCGCCCTCCACCCTGACGACCTGGGCAGTCTGTCCGCAACGTGGCAACGCAGCCTTGCTACTGAATCGCCGGGAGAAGCCGAAGCGCGACTGCGCAGGCACGACGGCGCGTACCGCTGGTTTCTCTTTCGTACTCACCCGTTGCGCGATGAATCCGGCCGCGTCGTCAAATGGTATGGGACGAACACCGACATCGACGACCGTAAGCGGGCGGAAGCCCAACGCGACCGTACCATCGAAGAACTGCAAGCCCAGCAGGAGTTGCTCGACCTGGCGCAGAAGTCCGCCCGTGCGATGGCTTTCGACTGGTACGTCCAGCAGGAGGTCAACATCTGGTCGCCGGAGCAGGAGGCGTTGTACGGGCTGCCGCCCGGCAGTTTCGACGGGACGTATCAGAGCTGGAAGAAGTTGATCTACCCGCCTGACTGGCCGCTACTTCTCAAAGCCATCAAGCACGCTCACGAGACCGGAGTTGTAGCGTCGGAGTTTCGCGTCGCGTGGCCCGACGGCACCCTCCATTGGCTGGCGACGAACGGCCGGATGTTCTTCGACGAGCAGGGTAAGCCGTTCCGCATGGTCGGATTCACGTCCGACGTGACGCCCCGAAAACTCGCCGAGCAAGACCTGCGTCGCAGCGAGGCGTTCCTCGCCGAAGCCCAACACCTGAGCTCGACCGGCAGCTTTTCCTGGCATGTGGCGACAGATGTCATCACGTGGTCAGAGCATCTCTATCGCATCTACGAGCTTGAGATCGGCGTGCCCGTGACTCTCGGCCTGATCCGTCAGCGTGTCCATCCCGACGACCTCACCTTGTACGAGAAGATGGTCGAGCAGGCCAGAAACGGGGGCAACGACTTTGAATGGCAGTACCGCCTGTTGATGCCCGACCACTCGATCAAGTATTTGCACGCGGTCGCCCATGCGACCCACGACCAGGATGGTGAACTGGAGTACATCGCGGCGATCCAGGACGTGACGGAACGCCGGCTCTCCGAGGAGACGCTCGGCAACCTGCGCTCCGAACTCGCGCACGTGTCGAGGGTGGCGACGCTGGGGGCGCTGACGGCATCCATCGCACACGAAGTCAACCAGCCGCTCTCGGGCATCATCACCAACGCCAGCACCTGTCTCAGGATGCTGGCCGCCGACCCGCCGAACGTCGAGGGCGCGCGCGAGACTGCGCGCCGCATGATCCGCGACGGCCACCGCGCGTCCGACGTGATCACGCAACTGCGTGCGCTCTTCGGCAAGAAGGCCGCCGCGACCGAGACGTTTGACTTGAACGAGGCGACGCGTGAGGTGATAGCCCTGTCGCTGCGTGAACTCCGGAAAAGTCGGGTGATTCCACGGCTGGAACTCGCCGACGACCTCCCGCCCGTCGCGGGCGACCGCGTCCAGCTTCAGCAGGTCATCCTGAACCTGCTCCTGAACGCCCTGGACGCGATGAGCGGCGTCGAGGACTGTCCGACGCCGTTAGTGATCCGAACCGCACGAGACGAAGACGACCATGTGCGGTTGAGCGTGCAGGATGCCGGAGTCGGCTTCGACCCTCAGGCGGCCGACAGGCTCTTTCAGGCGTTCTACACAACCAAGGGCGACGGCATGGGCATCGGCCTCTCCGTCAGTCGCTCCATCATCGAGAGTCATCAGGGCCGCCTGTGGGCGACACTGAACGACGGCCCCGGAGCCACGTTCTCATTCTCTATTCCTCATGCATCCGAGGCCGTCCCCTCTGGCGGCGAAGTCCCTGCGACTGCCTCGACGGATGCGGAGCGCGTCGTGGGGGATTCGTAATGATCGCACGCCCACTCATATCTGTCGTTGACGACGACGAATCCGTGCGCGAGTCGCTGCCCGACCTGTTGAGGGAGTTCGGCTTCGCGGCCGAGGCGTTCTCTTCGGCGGAAGAGTTTCTCGCCTCCGGCTGCCTCGGCCTGACCAGGTGTCTAGTTCTGGATGTCACCATGCCGGGCATGTCCGGCCCCGACCTCCAGCAAGAATTGACGCGCCGCCGGCAGGAGATTCCCATCGTCTTCATCACCGCCCACGGGGCCGTGCGCCCGCGCCTGCTCGAACGCGGCGCCGTGGAGTGCCTGTTCAAGCCGTTCAGCGACACCGCCCTGCTCGCGGCGCTCAACGCGGCACTTCGTGTAAGCCGACCCGTTTCCCCGCCGAAAGCATGAGATTCAGGCGAATGGCAGCGGATACTATAGGTCGGGGGATAAGACAGAATGGGCAATCAATCACGCATCCGTGTCCTGAGCGGCATCACCCGGTTCTAAAGTCCGCCTCCCGTCCGAAAGCCTTCCATACCACTATCGTGGTATTTCCGCATAGCTTCTTCAGAGGTAGGGAAAATACCTCCTATCTCGTGATGCGTCCCGCGAGGCGGGTAGCGCATAGTGTGCCCTACTGGAAATGAACCGGGGCTGCACGTTCTGATTTTCAATACACATCACGGCCTCAGTTGAGAAGTGACCTGTCTTTCGGCTTTGCTCACCGGGAAGGGGATTCGTTAAATGCCGTACATCACCGTCGGGCGGGAGAACTCGGGTAACATCGACATCTATTACAAGGATTGGGGCGCGGGGCAGCCCGTCGTCTTCAGTCACGGCTGGCCGCTCAGCGCGGACGCCTTTGAAGACCAGATGTTCTTCCTCGCCTCGCGCGGCTACCGCTGCATCGCGCACGACCGACGCGGCCACGGCCGTTCGACCCAGACATGGGAAGGCAACGACCTCGACACTTACGCCGACGACCTGGCGCGGCTCGTCGAGTCGCTCGACCTGCGCGACGCCATCCTCGTCGGCCACTCGACGGGTGGCGGCGAAGTCACGCGCTACATCGGCCGTCACGGAACGGGGCGCGTCGCGAAGGCCGTGCTCATCAGCGCCATCCCGCCGCTCATGTTGAAGACTGATGCCAACCCCGGCGGCCTGCCCATCGGGGTGTTCGACGAGATACGCACGGGCGTCCTCGCCGACCGTTCGAGCTACTGGAAGGAACTCGCCATGCCCTTCTACGGGTTCAACCGCCCCGGGGCGAAAATCTCCGAGGGACTGCGCGAGTCCTTCTGGCTCCAGGGGATGATGTGCGGCCTGCCCGGCGCTTACGACTGCATCAAAGCCTTCTCCGAGACCGACCTCACCGAAGACCTCAAGAAGATAGACGTGCCGACGCTCATCCTCCACGGAGACGACGATCAGATCGTGCCCATCGCCGACTCTGCGCTGCTCTCGGCGAAGTTGGTCAAAGGGGCCGTGCTAAAGGTTATCCACGGCGCGCCGCATGGGATGTGCTCGACCTTGAAAGATCAAGTCAACGAGGAGTTGCTGGCCTTCATCCGGCAAGTCGAGGTGGCGGCCGCGTAGCGGAAGCCGCGCCGGATAAGTTCTTCGGCGGCCGTGTTGCTTAACAGGTTGACAGCACGCTGGCAGGTGGTCTGATTTTGCTTCGGGAGTGTACGAGAGGATCGTCATGTCGCAAGTTTTGTCGGATGCCGGCCGCGCGAGCGGCTTAAGTTCATATATCGCCGAAGTCGTGTCCGCGCCGGGCGGACACACCGTCGCGAAGACACACGGCGGGCGAGATGATCTATTCCGGCAACGTCAGCAAGCGCCACGGGCTGCTCCGTCGGTCTCTTCGGCCGCGCCTCTGGATACGCCGACCGTCTTCATCGTCGATGACGATGTTTCAGTGCGTGAGTCGCTGGAACTTCTCATCGGTTTCGTCGGCTGGAGGCCGGAGACGTTCGCGTCGGCGCACGAATTTCTCGCTCGACCGAGAACCCTGACGCCGAGTTGCCTCGTGCTCGACGTTTCTCTCCCCGACCTGAGCGGCCTCGACCTACAGAAGCTCGTCGCCGACCGGACGGACATGCCCGTCATCTTCATCACGGGCTACGGCGACATCCCGATGACGGTGCGGGCTATGAAGGCGGGGGCCGTCGAGTTCCTGACGAAGCCGCTCGACGATGAGGCGCTGCTCGGCGCCATCCGGCACGCCATCGGGCGCAGCCTAGCCGCATTAGGTCATGACGCGGAGATTCAGGCGCTCCGCGACCGTTACGCGTCGCTCACTCCTCGCGAGCGCGAGGTGATGGCGTTAGTGGCCTCCGGCCTGTTGAACAAGCAAGTCGGCCTCAAACTCAGGATCAGCGAGATCACGGTGAAGGCGCACCGGGGCAAGCTCATGCAAAAGATGAAAGCCGACTCTCTCGCCGACCTGGTCAAGATGGCCGTCAGACTCCGCCTTGCGCCTATGATGAATCCGTGGCAGCAGCAATGAGTAATCGATACCGGAGGCCGTGCCGGGGGAGCGCATTGGCTGCGTGGGGATTTTCCCGGCGCGCTTTGTGCTCCGTCTCTCGTTAGGAAGTACCGGGGCGAGATGCCGGAGGGATAATGACCTCCCGGCGTCCGAAGAGGCGGGCGTCGAGCGAATATGCACCCGGCCCGAGGAGCACTAAGGCCACCGCGATGACCATTACAAAAAGAATGGACAGTTCATTACCAGGAATACTGTGAGTGTCAGCCGGAAACGGTGAGAAGGCTATTGCGATACTGCCCAGCCCCAGCAGGATGCAGGCGACGGGGGTTAAAAATCCGATTAAAAGTGAAGAGCCGATTACCAGGGCCAGTGATCCCGTCACCCACGTCCAGAGCGTCGGATGATCGCTGCTCGAAAGGCAGAGTCCGCCCTGAACCACTGCCGTCAGCCCACATACAGCCCGCAACAACAGCAAGCCTACGCCGACTCTTCCGCCCGGATAGGTAAAAGAGAATAGTCTTAGCAGCCGCCAGCCTCCAGTGTCTCAAGTGAGGTTATTGAAATTCACACGCAACTAAGATAACGGCTGCAAAGATAAATTGAATCACCAGAGGGCGGAATCTTTTTATCCCACTATCGTGGTATTGATATGTAAGAAAAGCGCGGTCGGTTTATAACTGAATTATCCCGCGTCGCACCGCAATGGCGACCGCCTGCGTGCGGTCTGAGGCGTTTAACTTATCCATAATATGCTTGATGTGAACCTTGACCGTCTCTTCCGAGATAAAGAGCTTTTCGGCGATGTCGCGGTTGCGGTTCCCTTCGGCGATGTGACTGAGGACTTCTACTTCGCGCACGGTCAGGTCGTCATCGCTGACATGCTCGGCCAGATGCGCCGCAATGTGTGAAGGGATGCCTTTCTTCCCGGCATGGACGTGGCGAATCGTCTCGACCAGCTCGTTGGGGGGAGTGCTCTTGAGCAGGTAGCCGCGTGCGCCCGCCTTGAGCGCGCGCTGAATCTCGACATCACCTTCGAACGTGGTGAGGATGATGACGCGAGCATCCGGGAACTCGGCCCTGATCGCGATGAGCGCGTCGATGCCGCTCATGTCCGGTAGCCTGAGGTCCATCAGAACCAAGTCGGGACGGCTCTCCCGGTACATGCGAATGGCCTCCGAGCCGGTCTCCGCCTGCGCCACGATCAGCATATCCGGCTGGTTGTTGATAATAGCGGCGATCCCTTCGCGCAGCAGCGGGTGATCGTCAACGCTGAAGACACGTATCCGGTCTTGATTGCTCATGCGTCTCCTTCGCTTTCCGGTTTTTGTAGCGCTCCATCTCCGGCTTTCCTCCGTAGCCTGCTAAACCATCCTATATTTCGCCGGGAGACCTCTGATTCAAACGCGACCTGGGCGGGAACGGACAGTTCGACCTCTGTGCCCGACGCGGGACGACTGCGAACCTTGAGGCGGGCGCCAATTCTCTCCGCACGCTCACGCATCCCCGAAAGCCCCCAGTGTCCGTCGCGCCCCGTGCGCAGCACTTGCGGGTCAATTCCGTCGCCGTCATCGCTGACGAGTAGACGCAGGCGTTCGGCCGAATAATCAACTTCAACCTCGATCATCTTCGCGCGGGAGTGGCGGAATGCGTTGACCAGCGCCTCGTGGCCGATGCGATAAACTTCATCGCGGATGATCGGATGAATCGGTTGCGGGCGGCCTTCGACGACGACACGGAAGGCTATCTCATCCTTAACTGCGAGTTCCTGCCGGACGCGGGAAAAGGACTCTTCGAGATTAAGAGAGCCATGACCGTTTGCAGAGCGCAGCCCGCGCAGAGCATTCCGGCCCTCTTCATTAACTTGACCCATCAATTCCAGCACGCGGCGGACGAGGGGCTTCGCCGGAGAGTCGGCCGGTAACTTGTCGTCGGCAACGTGGAGTTGCATGGAGGCGCTCAGGAAGCCTTGCAGGAGCGTGTCGTGCAAATCCTGCGCGATGAGCGTCCGCTCTTGAAGCCGCTCCTCGAACTGAAAGGCGAGGCGCTCTCTCAGTAAGCGAACACGCCGCCTGTAACCCATCCAGACCAGAAGCCCCGCCAGCGCCACACACAACAGTAGAAACCAGTAAGTCCGGTAGAACGGCGGAAAGACTCTGACTCTAAGACGCGCGCCTTCCGTGTTCCAGACGCCGTCGCGGTTGGCGGCGACGACGTGAAAAATATACTCGCCCGGCGGCAGATAAGAATAATAAGCCGTGCGCCGCGTGCCGACATCGTTCCAATCCCGATCCAACCCTTCGAGTTTGTATCTGAATTTCACCTGCCCGGAATTGATGAAACTGATTCCGGTGTAAGCGATCTCAAGATTTCTCTGATGAGGCGCCAGCGTTATCTCAGGTTGGCTATTGATCTCCGTTTGAATCTTCTTATTTTCAGGACTGTTTCTGTCAATGACAATCTCTTCAATCAAAACCGGCGGCGGCAGATGATTAGTCGTCACGCCTTGCGGGTCTATCACGGCGACGCCTTGAGCCGTCGGGAACCACAGCCTTCCGTCGCGGGATTTGATACCGGCGGGCTGTCGTCCTCCGTTGCCCTCGATATTGAGTAAGCCGTCCTGTTTATTGTAAGCGATGGATGTCAGGGATTTAATCTTCCCGTCCGCAAAGTCGTTTAGCTCCTGATGGCTGACACGGTAGATACCCTGATTCGAATTCATCCAAAACCATCCCCGGTTATCTTCGAGGATGCAAAAAACGCCGTTGCTCGAAAGCCCCTCGTTCTTCGTAAAACGCGTGAACTTGCCGTCCTTGAGCCTCGTCAGGCCGCCGTCGTAGCTCCCGATCCAGAGAACTCCGTCAGCATCTTCATAAAGACTGCGGATGTAGTTGCTCGCCAATCCGTCCGTAGTGGTAAAGGACTTGATCTTTCCGCTTTCAACCGAGGCAAGTCCCCCGCGCGTGCCCACCCAGATTTTGCCGTCGCTCGTCTGCAAGAGCGCAACGACGTAATCGTCCGGCAGGCCGTCTTGTTTTGTGAACACGGTCGCCCGCCCCCCCGCATACCGGCTCAAGCCCTTATCTGTCCCGAACCATAGATTGTCGTCTCTGTCCTGCGAGATGACGGAAAATTCCACGTACCCCGTAAAGCCCGCCTGTTCGGTGAACCTGACCGGGCGACCTTTGTCGAGATAGCGTAAAGCGTTGATACTACCGATCCACAGGCGCCCGCTCCGATCTTCAAATAAAGAAGTGATGTAGAAAGTGTCGGCCGTTCTCAGAACAGTTTTGAAGCTCCCGTCCTCGAATTTCACCAGACTGTTTTGCCAGATGCCCGCCCAGATGCGCCCGACGCCATCCTCGTAAATCGGATAAACGTTTTCTTCCGGCAATCCCTCTTGTTTGGAGAAGATGTTAATGATTTGCGGCGTCAACCGAACCAGTCCCTTGTTCGTGCCGACCCACATACCTCCTTCACGGTCGGGGCACAGGTAGCCGCTGGTAATGTTGGAAATCCCCTCTATCGGTGCGACCAGCTCCGGTACGTTGTCGGTTGGTTCGTCCGTCGAGAGGGACTCTTTACCTATCCGGTAAATCCCTTTGGTATAGATCGAGAGGAGGAGATCGCCGGACGGGTCTGCGGCGAAATGGCTGACGGGCGCCGACGGCAGTTGAAAACTCAGCAGCCTGCCGTTCTTAACTCTGTGCAGGGATTGTTTTCCTCTTTGTTCATCGGCATAACCTAACCAGATTCCGCCCTGGCCGTCTTCGTAGGCCGTCTTGTAAGTTCCGACGGTGCCGAACTCGACGAAGTCATATTTTTTTATACTCCCGTCTTTAACGCGCCGAAAACCCTTTT